>JAYWBR010000078.1:0-21093 GCA_043781315.1 Verrucomicrobiota bacterium
GCATTCGATCCCCTGACCACTTGATTTTCCAGGATCGCCTTTTATCTTCCTTCTCGCAGGGGCGGTAAACGAATTGCCAACTTTTGACACCTATGCCAAAAAAACTCATCGTGTGTGCCGACGGCACCTGGAACACCGAAAACCAAACCGATCAAGGACATCCTTGCGCGACCAATGTCACCCGCGTTGTGCGGGCGTTGCGGCCCACGGACAGCCAGGGCGTGCCGCAAGTCGTCCACTATGAAAAGGGCGTGGGCACCGAATTTGGTGTCAAGGTGCGCGGCGGCGCACTGGGACGCGGCATTTTTCAAAACGTGTCCGACGGCTACGACTTTCTCGTGCAGAACTACGAGCCGGGCGACCGGATTTATTTATTCGGGTTCAGCCGTGGCGCCTTCACGGTGCGCAGTCTCGCGGGCCTGATCCGCAATTCGGGCATTCTCAAACGCGGCCAGGAATCTTTCCGCGACGAGGCCATCGCGCTGTACCGCGACTACGATCCGGCCACCGCGCCGGACGGGCCGGTCTCGGTGAAGTTTCGCGCCGATCATTCGCACGAGCCGGACATTGAATTCATCGGCGTCTGGGACACGGTGGGCGCGTTGGGCATCCCGAAACTGGACGGTCGGTTCCGTCTGCTCAAGGGGCTGGACTGGCAGTTTCACGACGTGAAGCTGAGCCGCATCGTCAAGAATGCCTTTCACGCGCTGGCCATCCATGAACACCGCGCCGAGTTCCTGCCGACGCTCTGGGAAAAACAGGCACCGTGGGAGGATCACCCCACTCCGCCCGTCGCCCAGGTCATGGAGCAGATGTGGTTCAGCGGCGCGCATTCCGACGTGGGCGGAGGCTATCCTGAAACCGGTTTGTCCGAAGTCGCGCTCGAATGGATGGTGGGGAAGGCGGAAGAATTCGGGCAGCTTGAATTTGACCGCGCCACCCTGGATCTAAAGCCCGATCCGCTGGCCCAGGGTCATGATTCGTTCGACACGTTTTTCAAAATTCTCGATTGGATCGAAGGCAAAGGCGGCGGTGCGCTGCGGGTGTTCAATGAATATCCAACTTCCGTCACCTGTGAAGACATCCACCCGAGCGTCTTGCAGCGCGCCGCAGCGAAGCCGGCGGAGAAATGGCCGTCGAGCTTCGCGAAAGAATTGCAACGGCGGGCGCAGTCCTGAGGCCGGGGCGATGCCCGCCGGGGCGTTGGTAAAGAAAGAGCCTGGTTGAACGATCAGGAAGAAATCTTTTGCCACTCGGACTCCAATTTGCGTCGGCGAATCCACTCCTCCAATTCCGCCCGGTTGATCTGTTCGTCCGACACCGCCAGCATGGCGCGGATGTCGCGCAGATGTTTTTCCGACCCGCCCTCGCGGAAATACTCCAGCTTGCGGACGATGACGTATTCGGGCGGGGCGAGCACAAGCGTCTCGCCTTGAAACTCAACCCGACGCTTGTTGCGAAAGGCCCACGCGTTCAACTCATCCTTCCCGGTGGGATAAACATCCGCTTTGAAGCTGGTGTGCAGGTGGATGATGTTGAAATGGCCACGTTGTTCGCGCGCAACTTCAGCCGTGATGGCTTCAACCGGAGGCAGGTAGAAATCGCTTGCGGGAAAAATCTCCCGCAACCGCCGAATGTCCGTTTCGTTCAGAAAAGCGACGAAGTCCACGTCGTTCGTAAGCCGGGGTTCACCGTAGAAGATCGCCGCCACGCTGCCCCAATCACGTAGCGAATGCCCGCGCGATTGAGCGGGCGCACAAACAGAAGAAACAATTCAGCTTCGGGCATTGAGGAATATCCGGTTGACCTCGGTGTTCACTTGTACCTCCGGCCAATCAGGGTGCTGACTCCGGACGCCCGCCGCTTTTAATTTGCGAGCCGACCAATATAGCATTTCGGCCAGTCTCAATCGTTGCTCGCCCGGCATGGCGCGCAAAATGGCGAACTGTTCAGGACTTGTTTGCTCATCCGCAAGCATGACTGAACTCTGCGCAAGAAAACCCGGCCAGGCAAGCTCTTTGCCGCCTGCGCACGCCAGATTTCCCTACGCACGCAAACTTCACCGCCCACCGTTTTCGAGAAATGACGCTGGCGAATCGTCCATCTCCAGCGTGCGGAAATTTTTCACCCGATGAAAGGTCAGATAGTTTGCGTCATGTTGAACCGCCGCCCCGCCCTGCTCATCATCAAAAGCGGTGCGGGACGCAACCATCAAATCGTCGCCGTCAAACTGCCAGTCGGCGTATTGGAACGCGTGCTTTTCCGGGTCGGGATGATAAAGGATGATGCTGCGCACCGTCCAATGCCGCAGGTCGGATGAACTCGTCAACGCGAGCGTGTTGCGGGCGCGCTCGGTGTTTTTGCCCGCGTGCTGCGGCGGCACGTCGTTCGCCAGCGTCCAATAACAACGGCTCTTTTCATCGTAGCGGATGGTAAATTTTTTGCAGCCGCCGGGAAAATCCACGAAGCCATTCGTCGGGTTGAAACTGGCGAGCTTGCCATCGTCGCTGATCTCGATGACAGCAGCTTTCTCCGGCAGGCCGCGAAAATCCACGCGCAAAATGTCCACCATTTTTCCGTCGGGGGTGGCCACGGCATTGCCTTCCAGCCAGCCGCCGAACCGACCGTTCAACCATCCGCCATTCCATCCCAACCGGCTGCTGCAAGTCCAGTTCGTCGCTTTCAAAAGATCCGCCGCTTCGGGAGCCGACATGACGAAGGCGCGAAATCCTTTGCCCCAACCGCCGCCGCCCATCGCGTCCTCCATGCCGCGCCAAACGCGTCCGTTGTAAAACATCACCGGCACCGGCGCGCAATGATACCGGCCATCCGCGAGCAGCAGGCCGGAATCGGCGGCGCGCGGAATCGTCCAAGTGCGGCCGCCATCGGTGGAACGACGGATGACCGCGAAGCCGTATTCGCGGCTCGTGCCCATGAGGTAGAGCGCGGCGCGATGAACAAACAACGTGGACCAATACTGCCCGTCCACTTCGCCGCGCGGCTGCCACGTTTTGCCGCGATCTGCCGACGCGAAAAGCATCGTGCGGTTGGGAGTGGTTCCGGGACCGAAGAAATCGTGCGATGCCACATATCCGCCGTCCGGCAAAATGGCGAGGCTGGGCGAGCCGATGAAACATTTTGTTTTCGCCGGGCTGTGATCAATGACCACGCCGGGAACCGGCGCTGGATCAATGGAAGCAGACGCTTCGGCGCTTCGGCCAGGGTTTATCGTCGCACTCATCGTGAGTGCGACGAACAAAACCAGAGGCAGTTCACTGCGCATAAATCAGACGAGCAAAGTTTTTGCCTTCGCCAGCGCCTCGTCGAGTTTGCCCGCATCCTTGCCGCCGCCGCGCGCGCTGTCGGGTTTGCCGCCGCCTTTACCGCCGACAATCGGCGCAATCTGCTGAATGATTTTCCCGGCCTGAACTTTCGCAACGAAGTCGGACGAAACGGAGGCAACCAACGCGACCGCGCCATTCGTAGCGCCACCCAGGATGACGACGCCTTTGAACTGGCCTTTCAGCGCATCCGCAACGGCTTGCAGAAAATCTCCGTCCACCCCGCCGACGTTGTGGATGATTACGGGAATTTCGTTTACGGTATGGACGCGTTCCAGCAATTCGCTCGCGGCGTTGGACGCCTCGCGTTGTTGCGCGGACTTGATCTGTTTCTCCAATTCCTTTTGATGCGCGAGCAGGCTCTCGATTTTTTTCTCCAGCTCGCCGACGGGTGAATTGATTTTGCCGGCAATGCTCTTGATGAGCTGCAACTGTTGGTTCGCCAGATCGTAAGCGGTCAAGCCCGCTACGGCTTCGATACGACGAACACCGGCGGCCACAGCGGCTTCGCTGACGATGCGGAACAAGCCGATCTCGCCGGTGGCACGCGTGTGCGTGCCACCGCAAAGTTCCATCGAATAGCCGTCGAGCTTCCCGGCGCCGCCGCCGATCTGGACCACGCGGACGGTGTCGCCGTATTTGTCGCCGAAGAATTGCATCACGTCCTTGCGGTTCTTCACGTCGGCGTGCGCGACTTCCGTCCACGAGACGCCGGCATTTTCGAGGATGCGTTCGTTGACGAGCTTTTCGATGTCGGCGACCTGCGCGGGCGTGAGCGGCGCGCTGTTGAAATCGAAGGTCAACTTGTCCGGCCCGACGAACGAACCTTTCTGCGACGCTTCCTTGCTCGCGACTTCGTGCAAGGCCCAATGGAGCAAATGCGTGGCGGTGTGGTGGCGCTGGATCGCGCGACGACGATTCACGTCCACGGACAGCGAGAGCACATCTCCAGGCACAGGAAGCGCACCCGCCCCGTGCGCGGGGAGCACACGCGCCTCGCGTGTGGCGGCGGACGCCTCGTCCGCCGCACCCGAGCGCGCCATCGCGCAAGGTTCCGACGCGCGTTGGCGCGCGTCAGTCCCGACCGCGAGGGCGCGGTCGGGGACACGCGAGGGCGCGTGTTCTCCCCGAGACGTATCGGGCGCGTCCGGCGCGCTGACCGCGTCCGGCCCTTCGATGAAATGCAGGAAGGTGTTGCCGGATTTTTGCGTGTTGGCAATCCGCCACAGATTCCCGCCACTGGAGATTTCCCCAGTGTCGCCGACCTGGCCGCCCATCTCGGCGTAGCAGGCGGTGGTGTCGAGGATGACGGCGGTCTTGTCTTTGAGCGACACGACTTCCAAGACCTTGGCCGACACCGCGAGATTATCGAAGCCGACGAACTTCGTAGGCGTGGTGGTTTCGATTTGAGAAAGTGAAATGACTTCCTTCTTCTGCGCGGCGCGGGCGCGGGCGCGCTGTTCTTGCATCAACTTTTCAAAACCGTCCTTGTCCACAGTCAAACCACGTTCGCGCGCCATCAATTCGGTGAGGTCGAGCGGGAAGCCATAGGTGTCGTAAAGAATGAAGGCTTCTCGCCCACCAAACTCCTCATCTTTCCACAATTCTATTTCCGAGACTCCAGACTTTCCCATATCGAAGAACTTTGGGTACTGCTTAATAAATTTGAGATAATATTCCTCAGAAACGGCACCGCTAGAAAAAGCAGAAATAACCGATGAAAATGAACGCAAAGTATCTGCTGCAAGCACTGGAGTATTTGGCGAAATTTCGTTGGTAATCGTTTCGAGCTTCTCCGAGCATTCCCTTATTTCTTTGAGACGTTGATTGCCTGCCAAAAAACTGTCAGGCAGCGAATTAAGCTTTTTCTGCAAGGTTTCCACGATTTCAGCAATTTCAACGACCCTAGATTTTAAGAGTTTGCGCGTGCTAAGTGCGGCCGCAAAAAGTTCCAATCCGTTGTCTAATGTTTTATTAAAGGACTCTTCCTCGCGCTGAATTGTTTCTTGCACGATTTTCTTCTTGGTGCGGATTTCAGGAAATACATCACCCATCGTTTCAGCGAGCACGTCCACGAGTTTGTAGAAGAACGGTTCGTGGAAACCAAGCGTGCGACCGTAACGCACCGCGCGGCGGAGGATGCGGCGCAGCACGTAGTTGCGGTCGTTGTTGCCAGGCTGGATGCCGTCGGCAATCGCGAACGAGAGCGTGCGGATGTGATCGGCGATGACGCGGAAGGCGATGTCGAGCGCGATTTGCTCGGTATGCGCCATTGGTGCGGACGCGCCCTGCTCGGGGAGCACACGCGCCTCGCGTGTGGCGGCGGACGCCTCGTCCGCCGCGCCCGAGCGCGCCCCCGCGCGAGGCTGTGAAGTGTCGGGCGTCCAGAGCCAGGGATAATTCTCTGTCAACTCCACCACGCCCGCATCCCACGGATTGCGGCAGAGGTAATGGAACTTTTCCTCGAGGTCGGATTCGCCACGGATCATGCGATCCATGGATTCCTGTTCCCAAACATGGCCGCTCTGGTTGAGCGTCTTGTTGATGTTGTGCGCGCTGGCCGATTTGATGCCCTGCAAAATCTCGCTCAACGACCAGAACACGGGTTGGCCATCTTTGGTTTGCTCTTTGATCTGCGGCTCAAACAGGAGGTGAACGTGGTCGGGCATCACACACGCGGCGTAGAGCTGATACTGGCGATGTTCGTGTGCGTAGAGGATGCTCTTGAGGACAAGGTCGCGCTCGGGCGAGGTGAGCTTGCGGCGCTCGCGGGTGGAGAACGTGACCATGTATTTGGCCCACGGACGTTCGAAGTGCGGGAGGTTGCGGCGGGAACATTTCGGTTCGATCGTGTTCCCGGACGACGCGCGGGGGCGCGCGTCGGTTCCGACCGCGAGGGCGCGGTCGGACACACGCGAGGGCGCGTGTGCTCCCCGGGAATCGGCGCTGCCGGGCAGTGTGCTCCCGTATTTCTTCCCGCTCATTTTTTCCAGCACGTCGAAGATGGGGCGGAAGATGTCAGTCTCGTAGTTGGAAATTTTCGCGTTCTGGAAATCGGTCAGGTTCTTCGTGCCTTGGATGATGCTGGTGACGCGCTCGAATCCCATGCCGGTGTCCACATGCTGCGCGGGCAGCGGCGTGAAGGTGCCGTCGGGATTGGCGTTGTATTGGATGAAGACGTTGTTCCAGATCTCGATGCAGCGGGCGTCGGAGCCGTTGACGAGTTTCGCGCCGGAGGTTTGCGCATCGAGGTCGGTCTGCGCGGGGCCGGGGCGGAGGTCCACATGGATTTCGGTGCAGGGACCGCACGGGCCGGTCTCGCCCATCATCCAGAAATTATCCTTCTTGCCGCCGTTGACGATGTGGACGGCGGGGTCGAGGCCGACGCTGCGGAATTTTTCCGCCCAGAAATTATATGCTTCGTCGTCGCGGTCGGCGGGGTCGTTCTTGGATTTGTCCGGTTGATAAATGGTGGCGTAGATGCGTTGCGGCGGAAATTTCCAGATGCCGACGACGAGTTCCCACGCCCATTCGATGGCTTCCTTTTTGAAATAATCGCCGAAGCTCCAGTTGCCGAGCATCTCGAAGAACGTGTGGTGATAGGTGTCGAGGCCGACGTCGTCGAGGTCGTTGTGCTTGCCGCCGGCGCGGATGCATTTCTGGGTGTCGGCGGCGCGACCGGGCGTGTAGGGACATTTGGTCTGGCCGAGGAAGATGGGCACGAACTGGTTCATGCCGGCGTTGGTGAACAGGAGGTTTGGCGAGTCCGGCATCAACGAGGATGACGGAACAATGGTGTGCTGCTTCGACTTGAAGAAGTCGAGGAACGACTGGCGGACTTGGGTCGAGGTCATCATTTCAATTCAAAATTAAAAATGTAAAATTCAAAACCGGATTGCCGCTAAAGAACGCGGGAACACAAAGAACCCGGCGCGACAAGACGGGGAGATTAACGAAATCCTCGGGCGCAAAGCGAGTTGGAATTTGCGCGGTGGCGCATCCGTCGGGAACCAAACTGCCGGCGAACCGGAGGCGTTCCGCCCTGACCCTGTTGGTCGCCCTCCGCCAAATTATTTACCGGGAAAGCGTCACCGCCCTGATGATAACGCCCCGGAACCAGGCACTTTTTCCAAGGCTTGCGAGCAGCAAATACACCGGCAAAATCCCCCGAGTTCGCAGGCGCAAGGGCTATCACTCATCGTCTGTGGCGCCCTCGGATAATCTGATGATGCATTTTCAAAAGCGTGGTATAACATTTACGCAGCTTGATAGTTTTCGAAACTATGCAAAACCTTGACGAAAAAAAACTGTTCGGCACTTCGATCAAAGCACGCCGCAACGAACTCGGCCTTTCCCAGGAACAACTGGCCGAGCGGTCGGATTTGCATCGCACTTATATTTCTGATGTCGAACGCGGCGCGCGCAATCTTTCCCTGCAAAGCATCACCAAGCTGGCCGCCGCCCTGCAGATTTCCGTCTCCGGCCTTTTCCCCGCCGCCGCACGCCTCGCCCCCGCCACCAACCCGGCCAGCCTCGGCGAGATGGTGGACATCCTGTTGGTGGAGGACAACGCCGACGATGTGGTGCTGGCCTTGCACGCCTTTCGGATGGCGCGGCTCACCAATCGCATCCAACTGGTGACCGATGGTGCCGAAGCACTGGATTATATTTTTGGCCGGGGCAATTTTGCCAGACGCAATGTCACCGCCGGCCCGCAGCTGATCCTGCTCGATTTGAACCTGCCGAAGGCGAGCGGGCTGGAAGTGTTGCGCCAGCTCAAGGCGAACAAACGCACGCGCCTGATCCCGGTGGTGATCCTGACCGGATCGCAGAGCGACAAGGACATGGCCGAATGCCGGCGGCTGGGCGTGGAAACGTACCTGGTCAAGCCGCTGACCTTCCAGTCATTGAGCCAGGTGACGCCTTATTTGAAACTCAATTGGACACTGCACAAGCCGGTGCAAACCACTGCGACGGCGGTCCGCGCATGAGTTTTCCCCGCCACGGTTGTTCCAAATGCCCGGCGGGTGCGGCCGGGGAAACCGTTGAAGCGCAATTTTCATGGGGGCCGAACCACAACTAAAAACCTCGCTCAATGCAGTTGGCGACTTGAAAACCGCGCTGGACGTACACGCCATCGTGGCCATTCACCGACCCGCGGGAGAAGATCACCTTTGTCAACGACCGGGAACGACGCCCCGTCGGCCGGAAGATCCCTTCTCGAAGGATTTAGTGCTGTGAACATCTTCAGCAATCTATTCGATTCCGGGCCGTTCATGCCCCATGGACATTGTTATTTATGGACGACCAGTTTGGTCGCCCTGCACGCCATTTCCGATGCGTTCATCGTGCTGGCCTACTATTCAATTCCCGTCACGCTGGTTTATTTTGTGCGGCGGCGGAAGGATCTGAAATTCCACTGGATGTTCGGCTGTTTTGCCGTGTTCATTCTGGCCTGTGGCACGACGCATCTGCTGGAGATTTGGAACATCTGGCACGCGAATTACTGGTTGTCTGGATGCATCAAAGCCGTTACCGCGCTGGCGTCCGTGCCGACTGCCATCTTGCTGGTCAAGCTGATTCCACAGTTGCTGGCGCTGCCCAGTCCGGATGCCCTGCAAAAAGCATACGGCGAACTGGAGCTGCGCGTTCAGGAACGCACGGCGGAACTCTTGCAAATGACCCGGAACTTGGAAGTCGAAGTCACGGAACGCAAACGAACGGAAGCGCAACTGAAAGACTCCTTCAAGGAAGTCGGCGATTTGAAGGCCGCGCTGGACGAGCACGCCATCGTCGCCATCACCGACCCGCAGGGAAAAATCACCTACGTCAACGACAAGTTCTGCTCGATCTCCAAATACTCCCGCGAAGAGTTATTGGGCCAGGATCACCGGATCATCAATTCAGGTTTTCATCCGAAAGCTTTCATCGCGGATTTGTGGCAGACGATCACGCATGGCAACGTCTGGCACGGTGAAATTAAAAACAAGGCCAAGGACGGTTCGTTTTACTGGGTGGACACGACCATCGTCCCCTTCCTGAACGATGCGGGCAAGCCGCGTCAGTACGTAGCCATCCGCGCGGACATCACGGAGCGCAAGCGGGCCGAGGAAGCGTTCCGCGAAAGTGAAGAATTATTCTCGAAAGCCTTCCGCTTAAGCCCGGATTGCGTGGTCATTTCCCGCCTGTCGGATCGCACTGTCATCCGGGCCAATGAGGCGATCTGCCGGCTTTGGGGCAGTACGCCCGAGCAAGTAATCGGCAAACCCAGCCGGGATTATTCCAACTGGCTGGTGGACGAAGAGCGGCTGGCCTTCATGCGGACGCTGGAGGAAACCGGCGAATGCCTGAACCATGAGACCACCCTCCGCCTGGCGGACGGGCGGTTGCTGGATTTCAATATTTCCTCCCGCATGATCACCTTTGGCGGAGAAGCCTGTGTCTTGAGCGTCATGCGCGACGTCACCGACCGGAAGCAGACCGAGGCCGCCGCCGCGCGTCTGGCCGCCATCGTGCAATCCTCGGACGACGCCATCATCAGCAAGGATCTATCCGGCATTGTGGCGAGTTGGAACCCCGGCGCGGAAAAGGTTTTTGGTTATTCGGCCCACGAGATGATCGGCCAGCCGATCCTGCGACTGATTCCAGCCGACCGCCTGCAAGAGGAAACCAAGATTCTCGATCACGTCCAGCACGGCGAGAACGTCCGGCATCTCGACACGGTGCGCCTGCGCAAGGATGGCAGCACCATTGATGTCTCCATCACCACTTCCGCGATCCGGGACGCAACGGGAAAAATCATCGGTGCTTCAAAAGTCGCGCGCGATGTCACCGAGCGGAAGCAGGCGGAGCGGGCGCGACAACAGAGCGAGGAACGGATGCGCCTGGCCACCGAGGCGACGGAGGTGGGCATCTGGGAATGGAACGTCCTCACGAACCAGATCTGGTGGGATGCCCAGATGTTCCGGATTTACGGGGTGCCGCCGACCCAGGACGGGTTTGTGACCTACGGCACCTGGAGCGGACGCGTCCTGCCGGAGGATTTGCCCGAGCAAGAGAAGCATTTGCAGGAAACGGTGCGCCAACGCAGGCACAGCTCGCGCGAATTCCACATCCGGCGGGCGGATGACCAGGAATGCCGCCACCTCCAGGCGGTGGAGACAGTCCGCACCAACGCCCAAGGCCAGGTCGAATGGGTGGTGGGGACGAATCTGGACATCACCGAACGCAGGCGGACGGAATTGGCGTTGCAGGAAAGCGAGGAGCGGTTCCGCACCATGGCCAATTCCATGTCGCAACTGGCCTGGATCGCCCGCGCCGATGGATACATTTTTTGGTATAATCAGCGCTGGTATGAATACACCGGCACCACGCCGGAACAGATGGAAGGCTGGGGCTGGCAAAAGGTGCATGATCCCGCAGTGCTCCCGAAAGTCATGGAGCACTGGCAGGTGGCGATTGCTTCCGGCCAGCCGTTTGACATGGAATTTCCCCTGCGCGGGGCGGACGGACAGTTTCGCAATTTCCTGACGCGCGGCCAGCCTATGAAAGATACGGCCGGGCGGGTGGTGCAATGGTTCGGGACCAACACGGACGTGGATGAACTGAAGCAGGCCAAGGAAAAAGTTCAACGGCTGAACAGCCAACTGGAGCAGCGCGTGGTGGAGCGCACCGCGCAGCTCGAGGCCGCGAACCAGGAGCTGGAGGCGTTTTCCTATTCGGTGTCGCACGATCTGCGCGCGCCGCTGCGGGCCGTGAACGGATTTGCCGGCATCGTGCTGGAAGATTTTGGGGCGCTACTGCCCGAGGAAGGCCGGGGTTATTTGCAGCGCGTCCGCAACGGCAGCCAGCGGATGGGCCAGTTGATTGACGATCTGCTCGCGTTCTCGCGGCTCAGCCGGCTGTCCCTCAAACGTCAACCGATGGATTGCACCCGCATGGTGGAGGAAACCTGGGAGGAATTGAAACCACAGCGGGCGGGCCGCCAGGTGGATCTCCGCCTCGGCGAATTGCCGACCTGCTCAGGCGATCCCGTGCTGGTGAAACAAATCTGGGTCAATCTGCTTTCCAATGCGATTAAATATACCCGCGACCGGACACCGGCGGTCGTGGAGGTCGGCGGTGCCAACAAGAACGGCCGCCCCGTTTATTTTGTGCGCGACAACGGCGTGGGCTTTGACATGCAATATGCGAACAAATTGTTCGGCGTATTCCAGCGGCTGCATCGTGCGGACGAATTCCAAGGCACCGGCGTGGGACTTGCCATCGTGCAACGCATCGTCCACCGTCATGGCGGTCAGGTCTGGGCCGAGGCCAAAGTGGACGGGGGCGCGACTTTTAGTTTCACCCTCGAAACGGAAACCAAACTATGAACGAAAGCAAGCAAATCGAAATCCTGCTGGTCGAGGACAGCAAGGACGACCTGGACATGACCCTGCGCGCGCTGCGCAAGGCCAATCTGGCCAATCACATTCAAGTGGCCCGGGATGGCGCGGAAGCGCTGGACTTCATCTTTTGCGAAGGCGTTCACGCCGGCCGCAAAATTGAGGACGTGCCGAGGCTGATCCTGCTCGACCTCAAGCTCCCGAAAATTGACGGCAAGGAAGTGCTGCAACGCGTCAAGAGCGATCCCCGGACGAAACGGATTCCCGTCGTGGTGCTGACCTCGTCGCAGGAGCAGAAGGATGTGATCGAGAGCTACCAACTGGGCGTCAATAGCTACATTGTCAAGCCGGTGAACTTTGAAGGCTTCGCCGCCGCCGTGCAGGAACTGGGACTGTACTGGCTGTTGCTCAACCACCCACCCAAACCCGGAATCTCATGAACGCGCAACCGGACCATCGGATGGCGACACCCACGCCCGATAAGCTCGTGAGCGGCTTTCAGCGGTCGCACCGCGCAGAAACGCGAAGCACCCATGCCTGATCCATCCACAGAAATATTGCTGGTGGAAGACAGTCCGGACGACGCGTCGTTCTTCCTCCACACGCTGGTCAAGTCCGGACTGGCCGCCCACCTGCGCGTCCTCCCGAACGGCGCGGAAGCGCTGGACTTTATCTTCTGCACCGGAGCGCACGCGCAACGCAGCCCGGCGAACCTGCCCAAGGTCATCGTCCTCGATTTAAAAATGCCCAAGTTAAACGGGCTGGAGCTCCTGTGTCGGTTGAAAGCCGACCCGCGCACGCGCACCATCCCCGTCGTGGTCTTCAGTTCATCCCGGGAAGAGCGCGACCTGCTTGAAAGTTACGAGCTTGGTGTGAACAGTTATCTTGTCAAACCGATGGACTTTGCGGAATTCAGCGAATCTGTGCGCGTGCTCGGCCAATACTGGCTACAGTTTAACCAGACGCCCAAACCCTGAATCATGACCCGACCCCTCAACCTCTTGATCGTTGAAGATTCGCTGGACGATGCCGAGTTGCTCGCGGCAGAATTGCGGCGCGCGGGGTACGATCCGAAATGGAAGCGCGTGCAGACGGAGGCCGACTTCCGGGCTGAACTCCACCACCAGCCCGACCTGATCCTCTGCGATTATTCGATGCCGCAATTCAGCGGCCTGCGGGCGGCCCAGATCACCCAGGAAAGCGGACTGGCCATTCCCTTCATCCTCATTTCCGGAACCATCGGCGAGGAGATCGCCGTCGAAGCCATGAAACGCGGCGCGACAGATTATCTCCTCAAAGACCGGCTGGCGCGGCTGGGCAGCGCCGTGGAGCGGGTGCTGGAACAAAAACGCCTCAAGGTGGAACGGCAGCGGACGGAGCAGCGCCTCGCGGCCTTTTCCAGTTTGGGACTGAAACTCAGCGCAGCCAAGTCGGCCGTGGAGGCGGCGGAAATCATTGTCCAGACCGCCGACGAATTTTTCGGCTGGGATTCCTGCACCCTCGACTTGTATTCGCCCGAGACGGACCGCATTCATCATGTGCTCAACTACGACACGGTGGACGGCCGCCGCACCACCTTTTCGCCCGCCTACGACAACAAGGAACCCACCCCGCGCGCGCGGCGCATCATCCAGCACGGGGCGGAGTTGATATTGCGCCAGGAGCCTTACACCCTGACCGACGCCATCACCTTCGGAGACAACGCCTCCCTCATGCTGGTGCCCATCCACGACGGGTTGAAAGTCATCGGCGTCCTGTCCATCCAAAGTTACGCGCCCTCCGCCTACACCGCGCAGGACCTGCAATTACTGCAATCGGTCGGCGACCATTGCGGCGGCGCGCTGAACCGGATCCAGGCCGCCGAAGCCTTGCGGCAGAGCGAGGAACGCTTTCGGCAGCTCGCGGAAAACATTGACGAAGTTTTTTGGATCACCGATCCCGCGAAGCAGCGCATGCTCTACATCAGCCCCGCGTATGAAACAATCTGGGGCCGCACCTGCGCCAGCCTTTACGCCGCGCCCCTCACCTGGCTGGACGCCGTCCATCCCGAAGATCGCGACCGCATCCGGCAGGCCGCCCTGACGCGCCAGCCCGACGGCACCTACGACGCGGAATATCGCATTGTGCGGCCCGACCAGTCCGTGCGCTGGATTCACGACCGCGCCTTTCCCGTCCGGGATGCGCGCGGCCAGGTCGAGCGGTTGGTCGGGGTGGCGCGCGACATCACCGAGCGGAAGCGGGCGGAAGACCGGATTGCGCGCGAGCAGGCGCGGTTCAAATTTATTTTCGACACCGTCCCCGTCGGCATCGCCTTTCACAGCGTTCATCCCGACGGGCAATTCACACGCACCATCAACGACGCGCACCTGCGCATTTCCGGGCTGACCCGTGAACAGCACGATGAACCAGGCATTTACCGCCGGATCACGCATCCGGATGATCACGTGATCCAGCAGCGGTTCAACGCCCAAGTGCAGGCGGGCTTGATCAAAAGTTTTTCCATGGAGAAACGCTACCTCCACGCGGATGGCAAAGTCGTGTGGGTGAATTTTTCCTACCAGCGCGAACAATATCCGGACGGCACCATGGACGAGCTGACCACGGTGGTGGACATCACCAAACTAAAACACGCCGAAGAGCAACTGCGCCAGTCCCAGAAAATGGACGCCATCGGCCAGCTCGCCGGCGGCGTGGCGCATGATTTCAACAACATCCTGGCGGTCATTCAAATGCAGGCGGGCATGTTACGGGAGGAACGCAACCTCCCGCCCAACCAGTTTGATTTCGCCGGCGAGATTGAAAAAGCGGCCCAGCGCGCGGCCAACCTCACCCGGCAGTTGCTCCTGTTCAGCCGGCGCCAGACCTTGCAGCCGCGCGACCTCGACCTGAACGAACTGATCGCCTACATGACCAAGATGCTGCAACGCATCCTGGGCGAAGACATTCGGATGCAGTTCCACCCCGCACCGGAACCGCTGTACATCCATGCGGACGCGGGCATGGTGGATCAAGTGCTGATGAACCTGGCCGTCAATTCCCGCGACGCCATGCCCCAGGGCGGCGAGCTGCGCATTGAAACCGCCGTGGCGGAATTTGACGACGCCTCGGCGGCGCAAACCCCCAACGCCCGGCCCGGATCATTTGTCTGCCTGAGCGTCACCGACACCGGCGGCGGCATTCCGCCGGCGGCGCTGCCGCGGATTTTTGAACCGTTCTTCACCACCAAAGACATCGGCAAAGGAACCGGGCTGGGATTGGCGACCGTGTTCGGCATTGTTGAACAACACCAGGGCTGGATTCATGTGGCGAGTGAACTGGGACGGGGAACGACCTTGCAGGTTTATCTGCCGCGCCTGCTTCAACTGGCGGACCTGAAACCTGTGGGCACGTCGCCGGCCGCAGCTCGCGGCGGCAGCGAAACCATTCTCGTGGTCGAGGATGACCCGGCCCTGCGCGGCGTGGTGATAACAACGCTCTCACAACTGGGTTATCGCGTGCTCGAAGCGGCCAGCGGTGTCCTGGCGCTCGAGGTCTGGCGGCAAAATCGTGCGACCATCAGCCTGTTGCTCACCGATCTGGTGATGCCAGACGGCATGAACGGCAAAGCGCTGGCCGAAAAACTCCGGGAACAAAACCCCGAATTAAAAGTGATCTACACCAGCGGCTACAGCGCCGACATCGCCGGCGAAAACTTCACCTTGGAACCCGGCGTCAACTTCATCGCCAAGCCGTTCCAAATTCACGAACTGGCCCAAACGATCCGTGCGCGGCTGGACGCCTGAACGGGGTTTCACGACCGCTTAAAAAGCCGCTGACAATTGGGAATGGTTCCGCCGGATCAAGGGCGATCCGGAATGGCGACCCGCCCCCGGCTCGTTCACCCGGCAAATTTCAGTTGGAGTTTCGCAGGCAACGGCGCATAATTTGCCAGCCAAACATACAAACAACAATCCCGGCGCGGTGATTTTCCGATGAGAAACAAACTTGAACAGGTCGCCTTCCGCACGAGCCTGCTTTACTGGATTGTCGCCGTGGCGGCCATCCTTCTTTCCGACCGCCTGCTGGCGCTGCTGGTGGAGCATCATGCCGGCTTCAAACGTCTCGAAACCTACCAGGACTGGGCCTTCGTCACCGTGACCGCCCTGCTGCTCTGGGTGGCCTTGCGCGCGCAGTTGCGGCGCTGGGGTCGCGAAGTGGCGGCGCGCAAGCTGGCCGAGCTGGCCGTGCAGGCTTCCGAGGAAAAATTTTCCCGCGCCTTCCGCTGCAGCCCCGTCGCCATGACCATCACCAGCCTGGCCGATCACCGCTTCCTGGAGGCCAACCAGGCGTTTGAAAAATTAAGCGGCTTCAGCGCGGACGAGCTGACCAACCTGACCCGCGACCAGCTAGGCCTGGCCCTGGAATCCACCGAACGCCTGCAACAGCTCGAGCTTTTGAGCGGCGACACCTCGATTAAATGGGAGCAGGAAAGCCTCCTGCACAGCCGGTCCGGCGCACTCCACCATGTGCTGCTGGCCGCCGAAATGATCACGCTCAATGGCGAACCCTGCGTGTTGACCACTGCGCTGGACATCACCGAGCGCAAGCGCGCCGAGGCCCTGACCGCCGGGAACAAACAGGTGTTGGAGATGATCGCCCGGGGCGCGCCCCTCGGGGAAACGCTCGACACACTCTGCCGGGTCGTGGAGGCACAGTCCCCGGACATGCTCTGCTCCGTTCTTCTGCTCGACGAGGAAGGGACGCGGTTGCGACACGCGGCCGCGCCCAGCCTGCCCCCCGACTACACCGCCGCGATTGATGGCGTGAACATCGGTCCCCACGTTGGCTCGTGCGGCACCGCCGCGCACCGCCGGGAACGCGTGCTGGTAGCGGACATTGCCACCGATCCGTTGTGGGCGGACTACCGGCACGTGGCCCTGCCCCACGGACTCCAGGCCTGCTGGTCCACGCCGATTTTTGACGAGCAGCAAAACCTTCACGGCACCTTCGCCATTTATTTGCGCCAGTGCGGTCTGCCCGGGGAGGAACATGAGCGCTTGATGGAACTCACCACCCATACGGCCGCCATCGCCATCAGCCGCCACCGCACCAGCCAGGCCATGCAGAACGCCAACCGCGACCTGCGCATGTTGATTGACTGCAATGAAACCCTCGTCCGCGCCACCGACGAAAAGGCCCTGCTGGATGACATCTGCCGCATCATGGTCCACCAGGGCGGCTACCAGATGGCGTGGGTGGGCTACTTGAACGACCCCGAGGCCAAGTCGTTGCGACTGCTGGCCCGGGCGCAATTTGACCCCGCGCAGCCGGGCCATTCTGAATCCGGTGCCGCCGCCTCGGCCCGCGGCAATTCTCCCGTCCAACCCGCCAGCCTCAACGAGCAGCTCATCCTCGAAAACATTCTCAATCCCATCGCACCCGTCGTCCGCACCGATCCCGCCAAAACACCCGGCCGCGAAACCTGCTGCTGCCTGCCCTTGAAATCCGAAGGCCACACCTTTGGTGCGCTCATCGTCTGGTCCTCCGAATCCGGCGCGTTTGGCGCAGCGGAAATGACCCTGCTCGCGGAGCTGGCCGACGACCTGGCCTTTGGAGTGATGGCGCTCCGCATGCAGGGCGCGCGCGACCGGGCGGAATCCGAATTGCACCTCTTCCGCGAATTGATGGACCGTTCCACCGATGCGATTTTTGTGGTGGACCCCCGCACTTATCGCATCCTCGACGCCAACGACACCGCCTGCCGCCAGCGCGGTTACGAGCGCGCGGAATTTCTCCAGCTTGGCATCGCCGACATCGCCGACGTGCCCCCCGAAAACTTCCGCTGGGAACAATTTGTCGAGCACGCCAAAGCCCGTGGCTCCCTCGTTTTCACCAACCGCGACCGGCGCAAAGACGGCACCACTTTCCCTGTGGAAATCAGCGTGCGCTTCGTGGAACAGGAAAATCGTCCCTACCTGATCTACGCCACGCGCGACATCACCGAACGCAAACACGCCGAGGCCGCCATCCAGCAGCGCCTCAAACTGGAAACCCAGCTCTCCCGCCTCGCCACCACCGTGCCGGGCGTCATCCACGCGTTCCGCGTGCAGCCCGACGACACCATCACCTTTCCGTACGCGACCAAAAAAATCGAGGACATCTGCGGACTCCCGGCCGAGGTGCTTGCGCAAAACGCCGGCCCGTTCCGCGAATTGATCCACCCCGATGATTTTGCGCGCGTGCGGGCGACGCTGGACGAATCCCGGTCCCACATGTCTCCCTGGTGGCACGAGTTCCGCATCCGCAATCCCAAGCGCGGCGACATCTGGGTGGAAATTCATTCCGTGCCCGAACCTGAACCCGACGGCAGCATCTTGTGGCACGGCTTCATGCAGGACATCACCGCCCGCAAGCTGGCCGAAGCCCGCCACCAAACGCTCGAGGCCCAGCTCCGCCAGTCGCAAAAAATGGAGGCCATCGGCCAGCTCGCTGCTGGCGTGGCGCACGACTTCAACAACATCCTCACCGTCATCCAGAGCTACGCCACCCTCCTCATCACGACCGAGGCCGATCCGAAAATGGTCTCCGAGTCCGTGCAGCAAATCTCCGGCGCCGTCAAACGCGCCGCCGGCCTGACGCGTCAGTTGCTCATCTTTGGCCGCCAGCAAATTCTCCGGCCGGCCAGCCTGGACTTGAACGACATCGTTTCCAACATGACCAAAATGCTGCGCCGCATCGTCGGTGAAGATGTCGTGCTCCAGGCGGATTACACCTCGAACCTGCCCGCCATCCACGGCGACGCCGGCATGATGGAACAAATCATCCTCAACCTCGCCGTCAACGCCCGCGACGCCATGCCCGGCGGCGGCCGCCTCGTCATCTCCACCGGCACCGGCGTCGTGGATAAAAAAATGGCCCGGGAAAATCCCGAAGCCCAGCCCGGCCCGTACGTTTACCTCTCCGTCAGCGACACCGGCACCGGCATTGCGCCGGAAAATCTGCCGCATATCTTCGAGCCGTTCTTTACGACCAAGGAAGTCGGCAAAGGCACCGGCCTCGGCCTGGCGACGGTCTATGGGATCGTGCAACAGCACCACGGGTGGATCGCGCTCCACAGCCAGGTCAATCAGGGAACAACTTTTCGAATCTGCTTCCCCCCCTTCACCGGTCCGCGCCCGGAAAATTCCACGCCCGTAGAAAACCATAAAATGCCCGGCGGCAGCGAAACCATTCTCGTGGTCGAGGACGAAGCCCCCCTGCGGCTGATCCTTTGCACGGCGCTCGAACGCTGCGGTTATTCGGTTCTGCAAGCACCCTCCGGGGTCGCCGCCCTGGATGTCTGGCGGGCGCACAAAGAAAAAATCCAGCTCCTGCTCACCGACATGGTCATGCCCCACGGCCTGAACGGCCGCGAACTCGCCCGCCGGCTCCTGGCAGAAAAACCCGAATTGCAAGTGATCTATTGCAGCGGCTATGTCGCCAACCACGCCGGCTCGGAACTCGCCCTGACCGAGGGTGTCAACTTTCTTCAAAAACCGTTCAACCTGCAAACCCTCACCCAGACCGTGCGGGAGAACCTGGACCGAAGTTCTGCGGTCGCCAAAAAATTAATCAGCACGTAATAATCAGCCCCCCGCTCAAGCCCGATCACCCGCCGGAAAATTTTTTGCTTGAGCAAAGAAAAAAGTTGGCGATATTGAATCCAGATTCGCGTGTTGAAAAATGCGCCCGCTCTTTTGAAATAGAATTTTAGCCGCCGGAAAATATCCGGCCCCAAAATTTCCCTGCCTATGCTCTCGTGATTAGACACTATGTCCCTGGACCGTAAATAAACACTCAAGGGATCTTAACTGAGTCCGCCGCCGACAGGCCTTAACTGGAAGTCGAAAGCAATTCACCGGATTCCGATCTGTTTCTCCCAAGTTCAACGGAACTGTTCTACACGGCACTGGCGGGGTTTTTCTTTTTAGCCCTCAAACCAGGTTGATCTCTCCAGCGCTGAATCCCCCTTTCACGCTTTCACGTTTTACGTTTCACGTTTAACTTCCCCCCCATGTCTGCTGACGACCTGTTTTCCGAAACGCCCGCGCCCAAAGTGGAGGCGGCCGCAGACGATCTTCCCCGCCATCAACCGCTCGCCGCGCGGATGCGCCCGCGCAACCTTTCCGAATACGCCGGCCAAACCCACATCCTCGCTCCCGGCCAGCTCCTCCGCCGCGCCATCGAGGCCGACCGCATCCAGTCGCTGATTTTTTTCGGGCCGCCCGGCACCGGCAAAACTTCACTCGCCCAGATCATCGCCCGCCAGACCAAAAGCAAATTCGAACGTCTCAGCGGCGTCGAATCCAACGTCGCCGACATGCGCCGAGTGCTCGCCGCCGCTGGCAACCGTCTGGAAAATTCCGGCCAGCCCACCATCCTGTTCATTGACGAAATCCATCGCTTCAACAAATCGCAGCAGGATGTTTTGCTGCCCGACGTGGAAAGCGGCGTCATCAAACTAATCGGCGCGACCACGCACAACCCGTTTTTCTTCGTCAACTCCCCCCTCGTCTCGCGCTCGCAGATTTTTGAACTTCGTCCGCTGACTGAGGAGGAACTTTACTCGTTGCTCCAACGCGCGCTCAAGGACGAGGAACGCGGCCTCGGCTACTTGAAAATTTCCGCCGATGAAAATGGCTTGCGCCATCTCGCGAAAATTTCCGACGGCGACGCCCGGAAAGCCTTGAACTCCCTGGAAATCGCCGCGCTCACCACCGCGCCGGAAGCCGACGGCGTCATCCACCTCACGCTGGAAGTCGCCGAGCAGAGCATCCAGAAAAAAGCCGTCGTGTATGACGGCGACGGCGACGCGCATTACGACACCATTTCCGCCTTCATCAAATCCATGCGCGGCAGCGATCCCGACGCCGCGCTTTACTGGCTCGCCAAGATGATTCACGCCGGCGAAGACCCGCGCTTCATCGCCCGGCGCATTGTTATCTGCGCGGCGGAAGACGTGGGCCTGGCCGATCCGATGGCGCTGGTCCTGGCGAACTCCGCGTTCCAGGCTGCTGAATTTGTCGGCTGGCCCGAAGCGCGGATTCCGCTGGCCGAGGCGACCATCTACATCGCCACCGCCAACAAAAGCAACAGCGCCTACAAAGCCATTGATGCTGCGCTTGAAGATGTGAAGTCCGGCCGCACGCTCGCCGTGCCGGAACATTTGCGCGACGGCAGTTATCAGGGTGCCAAACGCCTCGGCCACGGCGTCGGCTACCAATATGCCCACGACGGCAAAGATCATTTCGTGGCGCAGGATTATCTCGGCGCGGCGAAGCGCTACTACGAACCGACCGAGCAAGGCGTGGAAAAGAAAATCAAAGAGCGGCTGGAAAACTGGCGGAAGC
>JAYWBR010000079.1:0-21073 GCA_043781315.1 Verrucomicrobiota bacterium
GGCACGCGTGCCCAGACCCAGCCCATGCCGACGTGGATCATGTAGGCGTGGGCCTCGCCACGGCCCTTGAGAAACTGTTTTACGAGGCCGGAACTCCAAGGCAGCACGCGCTCGCGCAAGGCCAGCCCCATCGCCGCGCCCTCGAAGGCAAAGCCGCGCAGCTCGGAATCCACACCGGCGAGTTTGGCCTCGAGGTCGGGCAGCGAGGCAGCCTCGAGACTGTGATGGTAGCCCGCCAGGAAAGAGGTGCAGACGGCGTCCAGACGCCGACGCAGGACGGCATCCGCCCCGAGAAAACCGCGTTGTTCAAAATCAACGGACTTGGCTGAAAGCCCGAAAACAAGCCGCCGAATCCGGCCGGAGAAATCATGGAAAGAAAATTCTTTCATAACGGCTTCAAGAGTGATCTGAGCCATTGAAGTCCTTTTCCCGGCAAGTTGCAAGAATGACCCCGGATTTTTTTCCAGTAGCCCGACCCTTTGACCGAGCAGGGCCGGGAGGCAGGTGGGAGAAATACCGCAAGGCAGCGGTGAGGTTGAATTGATGTTTTTCATGCGCTGCCTTGCAGTGGTGGTTGCGCCCGACTCAAGGGGTCGGCAGGAGCGACAACCGGTAGAACCGTTTTGGATTGTTGATGGCCGCCGGGTCGGTGAACGTGAACGAGTTCGTCGAGGGGATGACGGTGGCGATGGTCTGCCAGTCGCCGACGCTGAGATCGTTGCAGGCCTGGAGATAATTGGTCGTGCCCGCCGTCAGGTTTTGGACGGTGAACATAAACGAGCCGTCGGAGACGAAGTGCCCGCTGGCCAGCGAACGCGGCGCGGCGTTGTAGTCCGGCGCGAAGTCCTGGATGAACACGTTGGTGATCGGCGCGACCACGAGCGGCAACAGGGCATTGGTGTTGCCGGCTTCGTTTTCAAACTCGACCTGGAAGGCTTCCGTTTCAGCGGTGCTGAAACTCGCCCCGTGTCCGGCGAGGATCAACTGGCCGAACAAGTCGCCCCGGTTGACGGGAATATCATCGCCGGTGTTCGGGTCGTGGATGATCATGTTGGTGTTGAAATACATGGAGACTGCGGTGGAATTGTTATGCTTGTAGATCACATGCGGAGGGAAATAACTGATGTTGGTCGTTTGCACGAGGAGCGGCTCGACGTTGACGAGTTGGATCGGCGGCAGGGAGCCGCCGCCGGGAATATCCACGACGACATACACGTTGAAGAAACTATTGGCGGGGAAGTCACTGGCGGAACTGCCGCCTTCCACCTGGCCGGCGCAAACAGGCCGCGTCGGGGCTTGCATCCCCGCCTTCACGGAAAAGCCCAGATGCGTGGTGTACTGATCGGTCATGTGCATGGACTTCAGAAACGTGTGGACTTCCCGTGCGCCGCTGGGCGGTGCCGGCCAGGTGGGATGTTCTACGATCTGACCTTCGTTGATATAGGTGCGTCCGGGCACCGCGCCCGCGAGCACGCCAGCATACTCCAGCGGCGAGCCGGCCATGAACGGATCGCTGCGGCCGATGCGCGTTGAAAAATCATACATCGTCGGACTGGTGAGCGTGCCGCCCTTTTTGTAAAGCCGGAAGCCGTGCCGGGTGACGGTGACATTGTTGAGCGGACTGTTGGTGACGAGGGCGTCGAATATTTTCACCCAGCGTTGATCGAGGATGATTTGAAACTGCCCCATCGAGGGCGTGTAATCATCGCCCGCCGGGTAGGAGGAGAATGACTGCGCGGGCGACGACATGGGCGTGGCTGCAAGCAGACTGGACAGAGCCAGCAGCAGAAGCAGGAGTGGTTTGGTTTTCATATTAACTACGGTTTGGTTTTTGGTTTTTTCTAAAGGCGGTTTCAGTCCGGCGTCCGTGCCAACCCACCGAAATCGTCTTCTGCCTTTAGCAACGGCGGTGCCATGCCAGATTTCGGTTCTCCGCGCCGGGGCCGGACGGTTCATGCGCGAACCCAAAATGCGCTTTAACCCTTGCAATCAAAGGGGATTTTTGAGGTATGCGCCCGGCGCTTTACAACATTGCCCCCTGCTCTGCGGGCGCAGGTGCGCCGCTGTTCCGCCCCGGCTGTTCCGCCCCGGCTGTTCCGGCGGCGGCGAATTTGTTCCGCAAACGGAATCAGCGCGTGGTGCCAGGAAAATAAAGTTGGCAGGCCGGCGCGTTCGCTCAACACTGGCCGGTAGATGAAAACAGAAAGCGGCAAGCGGCAAGCGGAAAACAGCCTGGCGCGCTATGGCGCGATCTACGCCGCGCTCTGGAAAAACTCCGTGACGCGCGAGACGATGTTTAAAGGGAACTTTCTCCTGTGGATCGTCGTTGAAATTTTGTGGTTCGGCTTGCAGCTCAGTTTCATCAGCGTGCTCTACTTGCACACGGAGCGGATCGGCACCTGGACAAAATGGCAGGTCGTGATGCTGGTGGGCGCGAGCCATTTCATCCAGCAATTGTTCCAGGCGTTTTTCCTCATCAACTGCTCCAACCTTTCCGAACTCGTCCGCACGGGCAAGTTTGATTTCCTGCTGCTGCTCCCGGTGAACACGCGCTTCGTCGTCTCACTGCGGCAGGTGGATCTCGGGGCGTTCGTCAACGCGGTGTCGAGCCTGGCGGTGATGGGTTATGCCGGGCATCAGTTGCACCTGCAACTCACCGCGGTTCATGCGCTCGGTTTTCTGGCACTGTGTCTGGCGGGAATTGTCATCCACTACTCGCTGATGTTTTTGCTGGCGACGATCAGTTTCTGGACGGTGCGCGCGCAGGGCATCGTCTGGGGTTACTACAATTTATTCAACATCGCGCGGATGCCGGACGAGGCGTTTGGCGGGGTGTTCCGGGCGGTCTTCACGTTTGCGCTGCCGATGCTGCTGGTCTCGAACGTGCCGGTGCGATTGCTGGTGGACAAATTTTCCCCCGGCTCGGCGCTGCTGTTGGTGGCGATGAGCGTGGGGTGTTTCGTGGTTTCAGAACTGGGCTGGCGCGCCTCGCTCCGCCATTACACCAGCGCCAGCTCGTGAGAACAACCATCCACAACCCGGCTGGTTTCCGTCAACCATGCGCGCGCGGCGCTGGTCAATCCTTCCCGCCCCGCTCAAGTTGGAAGCCCGCGCCGCCGATAGGATGATGGGCCAGCGGACTTTTTAAAGTTCGCGGCCCGGATTTGGAATGCAAAAGGCATTTCCAACTGACCTCAAAAAATTATGAGCGCGCAAGAACTCGTCGCCAAAGTAAAAAATCTGCCGCCGATTCCGAATGCGGCCCTGCGTCTGATCGGCCTCCTGGACAAGGCCGAGACGGAGAACGACGACATTGTTCAGGCCATCCGCTGCGACAATGTGCTCACGGCGAAACTGCTGCGCGCCTGCAACTCTCCTTACTTCGGGTTTTCCGAACCCGTCTCCTCCGTGGATCAGGCCGTGTTGGTGCTGGGTCATCAACAAATCCTGCACATCGTCCTGACCCTGGCCTTCGGCAGTTCGATGACCGTGCCGCTGGCGGGTTATGCCAACGAGTCCTGCGATCTCTGGCAACATTCGCTGACCACGGCCATGGCGGCGGAAATCGTGGCCGACAGCGGGCTGGACGTGAACGCGGAACGCTCCGTCGCCTTCACCGCCGGCCTCTTGCATGACATCGGCAAACTCGTGTTGAGCCAGGCCATCGCGGTGGGTCAACAGAACGCCATTCGCGCCTGCATCCTCGAAGGCGGCCTTTCGCGGAGCGCCGCCGAATGGCAGATCCTCGGCACCGACCACGCGGAGGTGGGCGCGTGCCTGTTGAAATCCTGGAACCTTCCCGACGACGTGGTGGAAGCCGTGGCCAACCATCACCGGCCGGCGGTGACTCCGCGTCCGCTGCTGTCCGCCGTCGCCCACGTCGCCAACTGCGCCGCGCATCTGGCGGGGGCCGCACCGGACGCAGACGTTTCCGGCTGGACCGTGGATCCCGCTGCGGCGGCGGCGCTGGGGCTGACTCCCGAACTGCTGGAGCGGCTGATTGCCGAAGTGCGCGAGGCCTCCGAGAGCGTCGGGCATTTCATGGCCATGGCATGAGCGATCCCCTGACCAGCGAATGGACGCGCGGGTTTCGCCCGGCATTTTTTGCGGAGCCGCCGCCGCGTTGAAAAGGAAGCCATGCTCAAACCCACCCTCCAAATTTCCCAGCTCGCCGAATACATGTCGCGCCATGTGGTGGATGTCTTCGGCACGTTGCTCTATCTGCCGGCGAGCCTCTCGGCCAAGCAAGCCGCGCCGCCATGGCCCCAGCGCATGAGCAGTTGCGGGGGGTTCGCGGGGGAAAACATCGCGGGCGTGGTTTATGTGCATTACTCCGAAGCGTTCACCCGCTGTGCGGCGGCGGCGATGCTCGGCCTCGGTTCCGACGAGTTAATCAGCCAGACGCAGATCAATCAGGTCATCGGCGAAGTCGCCAACATGCTCACGGGCGGGCTGAAAGCCTGGTTGGGGGACAACGACCAACCCTGCGCGATGAGCACCCCGACGCTCATCCGAGGCAAGTCCTTCACCTTGGAAACGCTGCCCGAGGTGGAACAGACGACGTTGGTTTTCGACTGCGCCGGCGATCAAGTGGTGGTGGAGATTCGCGCGACGCTGGCGTGACTTTGCCGCCACCCAGGCGGCGGTGAAGGTTGGTTTCTTTTTACCCGATTTTTGAAGCAGGTGGGACGGTTTCGCCTCGGAGTTCGGGCAAACCGGCCTGTAAATGGTTGAAACCGAATTGCGACGGCCTTTGTTCGACCTGCGACGCCTAAAACCGGGCTGCGACGCCTCACGGACGACTTGCAACGCGCAGAGGTTAGTTGATGAAGTGGGAAGTGCCGACCGTGCTGCCCTGAACAATCTGGCAGACCGGCTTGGTGCCCGTGTCCACGATTGTGTAGCTGGTGGCAAACGTCTTGGCTGTGTCCGCCGGGCAATACACGCTCGTGATGGAACCGCTCGAACCACGGCCGAGATAAGCCGTGATGTTTGCGACCGTGACGGCGGCGGCGGTGCCGGCGTTGTTTTCGAGCGCCCATTGCTGGATCGCCGCGTCAATCTGCCGGAGATTGTTGATGCAGGCATTCATCTGCGAGGTGGTGCGGGCGCGGACAAAGTTTGGAATCGCAATGGCGGCAAGCAGGCCGATGATGGCGACCACGATCATGATTTCGACGAGCGTGAAGCCCGCTTGGAGGGAGTTTTTGTTTTTCATACTGGCTTATGTCTTTCTTTGTTGTTGCGGTGTGAACCGGTAATGATGTGCGAATTGATATCCCTTCTTCACCATCACCGGTTTATGGACCGATGCTCCTAGTCAAGCACTGCCGGTGCCACGAAAACCACAGGCAAAAACTGGACACAATAATATTCAGCCAACACTTGTACCAGCAGGCAAATCGTGATTTACAAGGGAAACCCGGATCTTCGTTGTAAAAATTGCGTGCCCAGCCTTGAGGCGCGGTGTCAGCTTTTTGGAAAACGTGACGGGGTTTCAAAAAACGCGGTGAAATTTCCAGCACAAAAATCGGAGGTGAATTCTTTTCACCTCCGCTGCCAACTGCAACGTCGCGTGCTCCCCAATTGCCGCTCAGACTTTGGTGACGGTGATCTGCTGGTCGAGCCGCGTGAACTTGAACGTGCGCTGAATGTTGGCGCTGCTGACGGTCGCCGCCACGCCGCCTTGCCGGGCTTTCACGGCGCGGACGAGGGAGACGATCAGGTTCAAGCCCACCGAGTCCACCATTTGCGCGGCGGTCAGATCGAGCTTCAACGTCTGCCAGACTCCGGCTTTGATTTCCGGAGTTTCAAGCAGGGCGAACACTTCGTCCCGCAGCGTGTCGGCGTTCGTACTGAGAATGTCGCCGGGAATGGTGACACTCACGACCCCGGCCGCGGCGTCGTAGTGATGGGTGATGCTGGTCATGGTTAAGTTCATAAATTCTCCAGGGAGGGCATGGGGTTGTCTAAAATGAAATCCAGGATGAGACCCGCGCCGTTGCGTTCGACGACGATTTTGTTGGCCAGGTTGTTGATCAGCACCAGGCCGCGATGCTTGTCAATCAACTCGGACGCGGCGACCACCTGGTGCTGCTGCACATCGAATTGATGGCCCGGCCCGGGATCGTTGACGAACAGGCGCAGCAGATTTTTCGCGGGACAGAAACTCATGCCGAACTGCGCCCGCTTGTCCGGCCGCCCCCCGCAGCCATATTGCAGCGCGTTCAACACCGCCTCGCGCGCGGCGAGAATGATGTTGAACGTGTCGTCCGGGGAAATGTCCGGCAGGCAGAACAGCAGGCTGCGCGTCCAGAACACTTGCAGCAGATCAATGTGTTTCAATTGGTCGCCGCGATACTCCTCGACGAGCAGCGGCAGGAAGCCCTCCCCCTGCTCCTGCGCGTCCGGCAAGGCCACGCGTGTCACCAAAATGTCATCCTGCTGCGAACTGAAGTCCGGCACCGTCCGCAGATTGTGCTGGGCCAGCAACAGCAACGTTCCCAGGGCCGGCGCACTGATCTGTTGATCTTCGGCAAACGCTTCCAGCCCGTCCGTCCACATGAAAAACGCGCCCCCCTCGTCCGTCGGCAGGCTGGCCACTTTAACCGGGTTTTCCGAAAACCAACCCAGCGGCGCGCTGGCTTCCTCGCCCACGATGCGGCCGCGTCCATTCGGCGCGACATAAACCGGCAGCGGCGAACCGCTCGTCAGCACGGTGGCCCGCTGCTCTTTCGGCTCGAGCAGGATCGAGCCGACCGCGATGGAGGCGGAGACCGCGCTCGTCTTGGAATTGGCCGTTTCCGAATTCCATTCGCGCAGCAGGAAGCCGTTGAAAAACTCGAACACCTTCGCCACCGACGCCTGGCTTTCCAACATGCCGCGCACGATGCCCTGGAAATAAGCCGAGATGAAGGCCGCCTTGAGATCGTGGCCGGAGACATCCGTGAGCAGGACAAAATGATTGTGCTGGCCAATGCCGAAGTGATTTAAAAAATCCCCGCCCACCTCGGTCTTGGGGCGGAAGAACGTATCTATCTCCGGCTTGCTGCTGCGCGTGTCCGTGTCCGCATTCAGCATCATCTGCTGCACCCGGGCCACTTCCCGCACCGAGGCTTCCGCCACCGCCTGCCGGCGCTTGTGCCGCGTGGTGCCGACGGCCCGTTGCACGGTGCTGTGAAAAGTTTTCGGCGCGACCGGCTTGTCGAGGAACCCGCACGCCCCTTCGCGCAACGAATCCGTCACAATCTGCCGTTCGCTTTCGGCCGTAACGATGATGACGCCCAGGCAGGCATCATGCCCGCCAATCCAGCTCAACAGATCCAGCCCGGTCTGGCCTGGCATCGTGTAATCGGTGACCACGCCGTCGAACGCGGCAAACCCGGCGGCCTGGATTTTTTCCTGCGCTTCTTTAACGCTGCCGGCCGTCGTGACATCGTACCCCTGCTTGACCAGCATGGCCGACATGAACATTTGCATCGTCGGCTCATCATCCACCAGCAGGATGCGGCTTTTGATGGCGGCAATCGGCTCGAAGCCGGATCGTTGATACAATTGGGTATTCATACGTTGACGGGGAAACCGGTTGCGAGTTCGGGCAGCAGGCGGAGCAGTTCGACCTCCAGGTGTTGACTGGCGGCTTCCAGTTTGGGCCAGTCGCCCGCCTTGCCAGCCTGCTCGGTGGCGAGCGCGGCGGCCACGGTGTCGGCGGCGGCGAACATGCGGGCGGAACCTTTCAAGGTGTGCGCCGCAATGGTCGCGGCGCGCAAGTCGCGGCTCACCGTGGCGTCCTTCAAATTTTGCAGGAGCACCGGGGCATGTTCACAAAACGAGACGGCCAGTTGCCCCAGCAACTCCCGGTCGCCATCCACATAGCCCAGCGCCTCCTCCTCATTGAACAACGGCGCAGCGGTTGAAGCTGCCTCGGCGGACGCAGCAGCGGAATTGTCGGCAACAACCGGCGGCGCAATGGCCGCCGTCCGCCCCACCGCCCAGCGGCGCAGCACGGCTTCCAGAGTTTTTCGCGTGGCCGGCTTGACGAGAAAATCGTCCACACCCGCCTTCAAAAAAGTTTCGCGCTCGGCCGCCTGCACGCCGGCGGTGAAGGCGATGATGGGCACCCGCCGGCCCGTCCGGTTCAGCTCCCGGATTTTTTGCGTGGCCTCGGAGCCGTCCATGACGGGCATGTGCCAGTCCATGAAAATGAGGTCGTACTCTTTCTGCCCGAACATCTGCACCGCTTCCTGACCGTTGCTGGCGATGTCCGCGCGGCAGCCCATTTTTTCCAGCATGGAACTGGCGACGAGTTGTCCGGTCGGATTGTCTTCCGCGACGAGCACGGTCAAATGCAGTTGCAGCGCGGGCGCGGCGGTTTCCTCACGCGTGACTGACGGGCGGGAACTGCTGCGCAGGCCGACGAGCGTTTCAAACAACTTCTGCGGCGGCACCGGTTTGACGAGACAAACCTCGAACCCGGCGGCGCGGGTGCGAGCGTCCTCCGCGCCCCGTTCGTCGGAGGAGAGCGCAATCAGCCGGGGCGGCGGCAGCGCGGCCTCGGACTGGATCGTATGCGCGAGCGTGACGCCGTCCATTTCCGGCAGCAGATGATCCACCAGCACCGTGTCAAACGGCTGGCCGTCCGCGTGCGCCGTCCGCAGGCGGGCCAGCGCCGTGGCCCCGTCGGCAACGGTTTCCACCAGGATGTCCCAGGAGCCGAGCAGTTCACCCAGCAGGTCGCGATGCACCCGGTTGTCATCCACGACGAGCACGCGACGGCCGGAGATTTTTTCCAACGCCGGCGTGAACGTGGGCAGATCCTTGGCCACCGGGAAAGGAATGTTGAACCAGAACGTCGAGCCGCGATTCGCCTCGCTCTTCACCCCGATGGTGCCGCCCATGAGTTCGACGAGTTGTTTGCAGATGGCCAGGCCGAGGCCGGTGCCGCCGAATTTGCGCGTGGTGGAGGAATCCGTCTGGGTGAATTTGGTGAACAACAGATGCTGCTTGTCCTTGGGGATGCCCAGGCCGGTGTCGGTGATGGCGAATTGAATCTGCGCCTCCACCGCCGTGCGCACCAGGCAGGTGACTTCAATCAGCACATGACCGGCGGTCGTGAACTTGATGGCGTTGTCGGTGAGGTTGAGCAGCACCTGGCGCAGGCGGATGCGGTCCGTGATGATGCCGGCGGGCGTGCCGGGAGCAATCCGCACGAGCAGCTCGATGTTTTTTTTGCGCGCCTTGGCCCACAGCAGTTCAGCAACCTCCTCAATGGCGGCGGGCAGATCCACGGGCAACGGCTCGAAGGAAAGTTTACCGGCCTCGATCTTGGAAAAATCCAGGATGTCGTTGATGATGACGAGCAGGTCGGTGCCGGAGTCGCGGAGGATTTCCGCGAAACGCCGCTGCTTGGCGGTGAGATCGGTGTCGAGCAGCAGGTTGGCCATGCCGAGGACGCCGTTCATGGGCGTGCGGATTTCATGGCTCATCATCGCGAGGAATTCGCTCTTGGCGGCGCTGCCGGCCTCGGCGGCGGCCTTGGCTTCGAGCAGTCCGGCTTCGTGGTGCTTGCGTTCGGAGATGTCGTGGACAAACACCAGCGCGCCTTGATGGCCATTGAATTCCGTGGGCACCGCGTTGACTTCCACTTCGACCGGCGAGCCGTCGAGCCGCAGGAGTTTCATCTCCTGGGTCGGCAACGCATGCTTCTGCTCGTTGATTAGCCGCGTGCGATCCGCCGCCTGGTCGCGAAATTCCGGGGCGACAAAATCGAGCACCGGTTCCCCCAGCAGTTGCAGGGATTTTTCCGCCCCGAGCAGATGCAGCAAGGCATCGTTGGCATAGGCGAAACGCCGGTTGGTCTGGACGAAGACGGGGGCGGGCGCCTTGTCGAGCAGCAGCCGGTACCGGGCTTCACTCGCAAACAACGCCTGCTCGGCATGTTTTTGAATGGTGATGTCGCGCGTGACCCCGAGCGCCGCGATGATGTTGCCGGCCTCATCGCGCAAGGGCGTGACGCGCGTGTCCAGCCAGCGCCGGGTGCCCTTGAGGCCGATGATCTCATACTCCATCCCGCCGGAGATGCCCGCAAACACCCGCTGGTTGAGCGCAAGAAAGGGTTCGCGACATTTCTCGGCCAGCAGCAGGCCGATATTTTTCCCGACCACCTCGGCCAGCGAGTCCGCTTCGACCATCGCCAGCCCGGCCGGGTTCATCTCGATCAAGTTGGCCCCGGCATCCAGCAGTTTCACACATTCCGGTTCGGCGTTCAGGATGGCGCGCAGCTTATATTCACTTTTGGCCCGCGCCGCTTCGGCTTGCTGGCGGTCCGTGATGTCGCGGCTCAACCCAACCAGGCCACAAATTTTGCCGTGCCGGTCGCGAAAGGGAATCTTGGTGGTGAGCACCGTCCGGCGCTCGCCGTTGTGGGACAGAGAGGGTTCCTCACTGTTGATCAAGGCTTCACCGGCGAACACCCGCGCTTCATCGGCTAGAAATTTGGCCGCCAGTTCCGCCGGAAAAAAATCGGCGTCCGAATGGCCGATCAACTCGGAGGAATCCGCCTTGCCGATCATCCGGGCCAGGTTTTGATTGGCCACGAGAAATCGGCTTTGCGTGTCCTTGACGTAGATGCAATCCGGCAGCAGATCAATCAACGTGCGTAGCAGCTGACGTTCGAGTTTGACCGCTTCCTCGGCCCGCTTGCGGTCGGTGATGTCCTGGGCCGTGCCGATGATCTGCACGGGTTGCCCCGCGTCATCCACAATCAATTCGCCGAGGCTGTGTACCCAGCGTTCCTGCCCGTCGTTAAGCCGGAGAATGCGGTATTTCCGGTCAAGCGGCCGGTGCGCTTCCAGGACCTGATGCTGGAAGTGGTCAAGTATTCCAGCCCGCTCCTCGGGATGCACGACTTGCAGCCAGCCTTGGAAATTGTGGACGAACGCCGGATCACTGATGCCGAAAATTTCGTCCAGCACCTTGCTGCTGGTCCAAAGATCCTGCCGGACATCATACGAATAAGAGCCGAGCCGGGAAGTCTGTTCGGATTCCTCCAGCACCCGGGTGGATTCTGCGAGAGCGGCGGTGATCTTTTCGTGGCTGGCGAGAGCGCGCTGGAGTTCCTGTTCGCGCCGACGCAATTCAAACTGGGCCGCCACCTGCCGCCCGAGGGTGCTCAGGGCCTCAATCTGTTCCGGAGTCAATGTGCGCGGCACAATGTCAATGACGCAGAGCGTGCCCAACGGATGGCCTTCGGCGGAGAGCAGCGGCGCGCCGGCATAAAACCGGATGTTGGGATTGCCCGTGACCAGCGGGTTGTCCGCAAAACGCGGGTCGGCGGTGGCATCCGGAACAACCAGCAGTTCCCGGGGGTTGAGCAGGGCGTGCGCGCAAAAAGCCTGGTCACGCGGGGTCGCGCAGAGTTTGAGGCCGTGTTTGGATTTGAACCATTGGCGCTGTTCGTCCACCAAGGTAACCAGCGCCACGGGCGTGCCGCAGATCACCGCCGCCAGCCGCGTCAGATCGTCGAACGCCGCTTCGGGCGGAGTGTCGAGTATTCCCAAACCGTGCAGCGCCGCGAGGCGGTCGGTTTCGTTGGCGGTAACAGCAGCTTTCATCTATGGCAAAACGGGACGCTTCCCAAGCAACCAACCTTGCGTCCACCACTGCTATCGGCTCCGCGTCATTTTGGTTTAGAAGTAATTCCAAACGCGCCCCGGCTCCAAATATATTTTATGACCGCGCGGTTCCCGCCGATAGGAAATCGAACTCGCGCACCTGATGATGAAAACCTTGATGAGTCAATCCTTCGCGGCCCCGGCTCGCCCGGCGAAAAGTGTGAACGACTTTGCGGCCGGACAGTCCCTAGCCCGCTGGCGCGCCAGAAATCGGCGCGCCAGTTTTGCCAGCGACAGCCCTGAGGTGACATGTGTCAGCGGCACCCTGACGCCGGCGGCTCCTTCTTCCCCCCTGCATTTTGCCCGCAATTTTTAATTCCGCCGCCGCACCCGGCTCCAGCCCAAACCGAGCAGCGCCAGCCCCACGCAGCCCCAGCCGAACCAGTCGCCGTGCAGTTGATAAAAAGTCGGCGCGTGAATTTCCGGGAGCGGAATTTTCACCTGCATAAAACCCGCGCCGTAAACTCCGCCGGACGCGTCCGTGAAGATTTCCCGAATTGTCCCGCCGGCATCCATCCAGCACGTCAGGCCCGTGTTGGCACAGCGCACCAGCGGCAACCCGTTCTCCACCGCGCGAAACGCCGCGCCTGCCGCCTGCTGCCATTGCGCCGCGCCTTCGCCGAACCAGCCGTCGTTCGTGAGGTTCACCAGCAGATCGGTGTCGCCGCTGGCGCCGTCCCGGGCCAGTTTGGGAAACGCATCCTCGTAGCAGATCAGCGGCGCGATTTGTATTTTCAAGTCCGGCAGTTCAAACCGCGTGGCCGCCGTGCCCGCCGTGAACCCGCCGTCAATGGGCGTGAACCATTTCAGAAACGGCAGCCAGCGCACCAGCGGAATGTATTCGCCGAAGATCACCAGATTGCGTTTGCAGTAGCGCTCCCGGATTTCGCCCTCCGGACTGATGAGAAAAGCGCTGTTAAAATACCGCGTGGCCGGCGCACCGCCGGCATCCCGAGCCGGCTCCGCGTCATCCGAACCCACAATCATCCAGACCCGATGCGCACGCGCCAACTGGGTGACGCCGTTCAAAATCTCCTCGTCGTAGCGCAGCAGTTTGGGAATCGCCGCCTCCGGCCAGATCAGCAGATCGGTGGCATTGGTCAGCGCCTGTTCGGACAGCCGCAGCAGTCCGCGGAAGCGTTCCCGGTCATTGGCTGAATCCCAGATGAGCGTCTGCGGAATGCTCGGCTGGATCAGCGTGACCCGCAGTGAACGCTTTGCCGGCGCGGTCTGGGAAATCTGGTGAAAGCCAAAGGCAAACGTGCCGGCGACCGCGAGCATCGGCAAAATCATTTCCCCCAGCCAGACCGAACGCACCTGCGGACGCTGCACGATCACCGCCGCCGCGCCCAGCAGCGACACCGAAGTCCACACGACCAAAAAGGAAACGCCTTCAATGCCCGTGACCGACGCGAGCTGGATCAGCGGAAGCATCCGGTATTGGGACGCGCCGAGCAGGTTCCACGGAAACCCGCCAAGCAAATGCCCGAGCGCCATCTCCAGCGCCACCCAGCTCGCCGCGCAAAAAAAAGTCCAGCCCGTCCGCCGGCTCCAGCTCCACGCGGCGAGTTGTTCAAGGGCTGGCAGCCCGGTTCGTTCGTGACGGGCCAAACTCGAAACTCGAAACTCGAAACTCGAAACCTTCACCGCGAGCCACACCCACGTTGCCGGAAACAGCGCCAGATACGCGCTCAACGCCAGCCACCCAAACGCCGGCCCCAGCGGCAGCGAATGCCAGCGATACGGAATGCACAGCAGCCAGTGGAGCGACGTGAGGTAATACGCCAGCCCCGCGACATAACCGAGCCGGAAACTTTCCGCACCCTTGCTGCCCAGCGCGGCGCCGAGCAGCAGTCCCGGAGCGATCCACGCAAAACCCGCCAGATTCATTTGCGGAAACGCCGCCGCGAGCAAAAGTCCCGCGCCGATGGCCAGCGGGAAGCGACGGAAGGTGGCGGGCAAAAATTTCAACCGCCGCAGCTTGCCTTAAAAAAACTGAAAAACAAGTTTTGCCAAGTGAAACGCTGGCCAGAAAAACTGCGATGCGGATCAGCCCCGCCAACGGAGTGAACTTTTTGTGGCGTCCATTTCACTGCCGCTGCGCCAGTCGTTTCTCCGCCCGCAACTGGCCGCACCCGGCCGCGACATCAAGCCCCCGGCGCTGGCGGATGGTGCTGGGAAGGCCCGCCGCCTGCAGCACTTGCTTGAACTTTTTCGCCACGTCGGCGGTCGTCGCCGTTCCGCCGAAGCCGCCGGTGGCATTGAGCGGAATCAAATTCACATGCGCGGCCAACCCCTTCAGCAATGCAGACAGCCGTTCAGCTTGCGCGGGAGAATCATTCACTCCGGCGATCAGCGTCCACTCGAAGAAAATGCGCCGCTTGGTTTGCGCAAAGTAGGTGCGGCAGGCGGCCAGCGCGCGCTCACCGGCACCAGCACCGAGCGTTCGGCCTCCGTCGCGCCGTGCAGACTGACGGCGAGATGGTACGGCCGCCTTTCTTCCGCCAACCGCAGAATCCCCGGCACCACGCCCACGGTGCTGATCGTGATCGGGCCCGGGCCGAGGTTTTGCCCGCCCCGGTCGGTGAGGATTTCCAGCGCCGTCATCACGGTGTCGTAATTGTGGAGCGGTTCGCCCATGCCCATGAGCACGAGATTGCGCAGGCCGCCGTGGCCGGTGGCGCGCAAGGCGAGTTGCGCGTGGCGGACTTGCGCGACGATTTCACCGGGGTGCAAATGCCGGACAAAACCCATCTGCCTCGTGGCGCAAAAGACGCAGCCCATCGCACAGCCGGCCTGCGTGCTCACGCACGCGGTATGGCGGCCCGTGAAGCGCAGCAGCACGGTCTCGATCGTCTGACCGTCAGCGAGGCGCAGGAGAAACTTGCGCGTCAACCCGTCAGCACTGGCGATGCAGCATTCAGCCCAGCGTTGGCCGACGCAGTCGGGCTACGCTGGGTGAACGGGCAAAATGAATACAACTTTGAAGGAGTTGTGGCGGAGGAGGGCGAACCGCGAAAGCAGGCAATACGCGAATCGGAATCCGGTTTTGATTTTCGCGTGGTTCACCTGGTTGGCGGTTGAACGGGTGTCGTCAGAACGGTGCCCGTGCGAAAACACCGACGCCTGCTGCGTTGATGAATTCGTGGGGACGGTTTCCCAAGCTTGCAGCAGCATCTTCATCAGTCGATTCGATCCCGCCCGCAAAACCGACGGCTTCAACCTAACGAGTGAGAGAATGCGTTTCAACGGCACCTCTTCTCAACCCGCCCCCAATCAATGCCCCGCACGCCCCAGGCCGAATTCACTGCTCATGCGCACCACTTTGCCGTCTTTGAAATGAACCTCAATCAGCTTGCTGCTCCCGAACGGTTTTCCATTTTCATCCCTCAAAGTGGCGATCTGCTTCTTCGTGCGCGCATCGAATACATCCGGCGTGTGACACCACGCATATTGTCCATCGAGGCTGAAATTCACCCAACCGTGACCGCCGACGCTCAGACTCACGTTGCCTTTCGCCACAGGCGGCATCTGGGTGGCATCGAAGATGAAGAGTTTCTTCCCATCCTGATCACTGATCCAAAGCTCAGATTCGTCCGGCGTCAATGCCGCCCCGTGAGTGCGATGAGCGATCGGAGCTTCGCCTGCGAGAACGCGGTGAACCGCCTTTCCCTGATTGAGATCCACCACATCGAAGCCGACATGCCGGCCAAGACAAACGAAGGCGTACGCCAGTTTGCTGTTCACCGTGTAGGGGAAGACGCCGCTCTCACCCACATCCGGAATGGATTTCAGCACCCTGCCGTCCTTCGCATCGAACACCGTGAGTTTCGTCGTGGTACCGAGGAACAGGCGTGTACCATCCAGGCTGACGATGCTGTTGTGGGCATTTTCGCCGACTTCGATCCGTTTGATCTCCGCACCCGTGTTGCCATCGATCACGATGAATCCACTTTGCCCACTCTTTTCCCACCAACCCGTGGGTGCATAAACGAGTTTGCCATCAAGCGTCACGCTGGACCGGTCGCACCCGCCGGAGAATTGATTTTCCCAAACCACTTTTTCGGTTTCGAGATCGAACTGGCCGAGACGACGATCCGTGGTTGAATAGTAAAGACTGTGGGTGGCCAGGCAGCCCGTGAGACCGCGCGCGCCAAAAGTAAGATTGCTGTTGGCAATGCGCCGGACAAACTTGAATCCCGCATCGATGTCGAAGACGAGCAGGCCCTTGCCAGACGCGCGCTCCGGCTGCGCGCCGTCGGGCGTGGCACAATAAAGATAGCGATGCAACGCGGTGTCAGCGGCGCGCAGCGGGTTGCTGACCGCAACCAAGACCAACAGGACAAGACAGCGTGAAATCATGCCAGCCAGACTAGGCAAAGCGGTCGGGGGCGGCAAGAATTTAGACACAAATGCCGGCAGGGTGTGGGCGTTGGCGGCGGAGGGCGAACCGCGAAAGACGCCAAATACGCGAACAGAATTCCGGTTTTAATTTTCGCGTGGTTCGCGTGGTTCGCGTGGTTCGCGGTGGATTCGGGCGGCGGCGGTGGATTTGATTCAACTCCTGCAGAGTTGATGAATTTGGGGAACGGTTGGGCTGGGCTGAGGGATGGAATCCCGTTGGGATTCGTGGATGGAACGAGAGCGTCATGGAGTGCGCCGGCAGAGCGGGAGCGGCGACGGCGCTTTCGGGCGGACGATGACGTGACGTGTTACCGAAAATCTCCGTGCGTGCGAAAGCGGTGTCGCGCTACGCTTGCCACCGCAGTCCATGACACGCTGGCGCGATGATTGAGAGCGACACGCAATTGGAGCGCCGTCAGGTGCGGCATAGTTGTAGCATCCAAAATCCAACAAGGTTTCAAGCTCCGATTGGTGGCCGTGCGCAAGCACCGGAATATGCCGCCCCGACGGGGCTGGGGAATGGGGTGGCGCGGGTGGCTACAAAGATTTCGCTCCTGATGGAGCGGCGGCCGATCTCCAGCGAGCGCACTGGGGAGCGCGGGCGTCACGCCTGCAGTTTGCGGCTTCCACGCCGGAAACATTGGTTGACTAACGAGCATCCGGCGCGACGCCGGATGCGGCACGCGGGACGCGTGCGCTCCCCATTCATCTGCGTGGTGAGCGTGGGGTCGGCCTGTGGGAATTTCTCGAAGGCGAAACGCGGAATCTTGGTGACGACGTAATCAATGCTCGGCTCGAAGCGGTAGGAGCGCGGCGTTCACGCCGCTTCAACATCCGCATAAACAGAACGCTCGAAATTTTCCAGAGTCTCATTACCATCGGGCATTGAAGCGGCATAAATGCCGCGCTCCGTCTGCAATGGAATCGCCGAAACCAATTCGCCGGACGCCGCCGAAGAATCTCGGCCTGCTCGAACTCATCCGCGCCAAGCGTGAATGGGATTGGAAACCCTCCGTCGAAGAATTGAAAAAGGTTTTCGCGGCTGGCATCAACGTGGATACTTGCCGCACTTCGACGCGCCAGGCGTCACGCAGTTCGTCACGTTTCAACTTCACGATTCCTTTCCAGTCACGCGGCGCGCGGAGTTTGAGGCGATTCTGAAAGAGGCTGATGATTCCGTGAAACGCCGAAAGCTGGAAGCCTGGCTGGATCGCGGCCATGGCGAGTGCTGAGTGCTGGCTGCGGCGTCGTGACGTGGCGGAACTCGTCGAGAAGATTTTGCTCGAAGCTGATGGACGCGATTATCGGATGCAAGCGTGGGTTGTCATGCCGAATCACGTTCATCTGGTCGTGGACGTTTGGAACGTGCCGCTGGTGAAGCTGATTAACGGCTGGAAAGGCAAATCATCACGGCTGGCGAATGTGCTTTTGCGTCGCAACGGGAAATTCTGGCAGGAGGATTATTACGATACGCTCGTCCGCGACGACGCGCACTTGAAACGAGCCGTCCGTTATACCGAGCAGAATCCCGTGAAAGCATTTCTGGCAAAAGCCGCGCGTGAATGGCCGTGGAGCAGCGCCCGTCATCGCGACGAATACGAACGCCTGCCGTGGCAGCGTGGCGGATAGGAGCGCGGGCTTCAGCCCGCTTCAGCGCGCGAACTGGCGAGGGCGTTGGAAAGTTTTTGCGCGTGCTGGTGTGCGTAAGTTGAAGCGCCGTGAACGGCGCGGTCCGGCTGCGGCGCGCGACCTTCAGGTCGCTTCAGCGTGCGAATTGACGAGGGCGTTGGAAAATTTCTGCGCGTGTTGGTGTGCGTGAGTTGAAGCGGCGTGAACGCCGCGCCCCGGAGCGCGGGCTTCAGCCCGCTTCAACGTGCGAAGTTCAGACGGCTCTCGACTGTTTCGGGCGCGTTGGATTGGCGGACGTTGAAGCGGCATAAATGCCGCGCGCCGGGGGCGGGCGCAGGCATTTTTGCAGGCTTTCCTTGAAGGTGCGGCCAATGGCCATCGCTTCGCCGACGCTTTTCATCTGCGGGGTGAGCGTGGGGTCAGCCTGGGGGAATTTCTCGAAGGCAAATCGCGGAATCTTGGTGACGACGTAATCAATCCTCGGCTCGGATTGCGAGGAATAATCTCCCCAATCAACATTAAATCGATTTTTATGTTGCCTAAATCCGTAAATTGCGAGATTTTTTCTCCGAATGTTAATCTCGTTCCAATTCTCGAATTTCTTGTCCTTTCGGGACAAGGCTAATTTCACGATGGTGGCTTCGCGTGAACTACAGCACAAAGAGCGCTTAACCATTGTGCCATCTTTGGATCTGAAAGTCTTGCCAACTGCTGCCCTCTACGGCGGAAACGGATCGGGGAAATCGAATTTTTACTTAGCCTTGGAATTCGCCAAGCATTTCATTCTCAAATCAAAAATCAGCGAGGATGATTTAATCGAGGTTGAACCGTTTCGGTTGGATGATAAATCAGAGAAAGCACCCTCCGTATTTACGTTTGAAGTTTTGGTTGGCAGTGAGGTCTTCAAATACTCGTTTGCCGTCACTCGAAAGCGCGTGTGGGAAGAATCGCTGGAAATTCTCAAAGGCGAAAAGGCAACCCTCGTTTACTCCCGCCGCGTGGTTCAAGACAAAGATGAGTGGAAGTTCGATTATTTTGAAAAACTAGACCTCCCCAAAGAGGAAGCTGAATTCATCAAATTCAAGGCTCGGGACACGTTGCCCAATCAACTGTTTCTAAATGCTGTGCGCGGCAGAAAAATTCCCGTAACTGATTCGTTCACCAGTTGGTTCAAGCAGACCTTAACGCTTATCGATCCTCAAACGACTTTCAAGACGATGGAGTTTACGCTTAAGGGGCGAGACAAGCTGCGCGGTTACTGCGTCGAGGCACTCAATAAAGCGCACACTGGCATTGATAAAATCGACGGCGAGGAAATTCCATTTGAAGCTGCTGATATTCCCAAGGGGCTTAAGCAGATGATTAAGGATAAAATCAAAGAAAAAGAAATCTACGATCTGGCTTCTCCAGATAGAAAACGGTATTCCGTTTTCCTAGAAAAAGGACAACTGAAATGCCTCCAGCTTGTCACATATCATCGCGGTAGTGACGGGAAGCAGATTCGCTTCGATGTCTCAGAGGAATCGGAAGGAACACAACGCCTGATTGACCTTCTGCCCGCATTTCACGAACTGCTTTCTAGTGACTCAAAGAAGGTCTTTGTGATTGATGAGCTCGACAGGAGCTTGCATACATTGCTGACCCGCAACTTGCTTGAAAGCTACCTCGCATCCCGACGAAACGAATCCAGAGGACAGTTGATTTTCACAACCCATGACGGATTGCTCCTTGATCAAGCTCTCTTTCGCCGGGATGAATTCTGGTTCATTGACAAAGATGAAACCGGAGCTTCTTCACTGACCGCACTCAGTGATTTCAAAGACGTTCGGCATGATAAAGACATTCGGAAGAGTTACCTGTCAGGACGCTTCGGTGGGATTCCAATCATTCGCACACTGCCTCGTTCAGCGAACGGATCAAAGAAATGATTTATGGGGAAAGGCCACCGATTTGAGCGCCGCGTAGGTTTTAGGCTTACAAAGAAGCTCTTTCTGATTGCATCAGAAGGGGCTGAAACCGAGCCGTGCTATTTTGAAGAACTCAAGCTGCGAGTGAGCCGCGATTCAATAATTCGCCTGAAATGGGTGGCAAATCCAAAGCACAAATCCCATCCCAAGGCCGTATTGAAAAGACTTCGTGCCGCCGCCAAAGACGAGGGAACTAAATTAGGTGACGAGTTGTGGCTTATCATTGATCGTGACGCTTGGAACGAAGCTGATCTCGATGAGGTCTGCAATGATGCTAAAAAACATGGATTCCATGTAGCTTTAAGCAATCCATGCTTTGAGCTTTGGCTTTATTTGCACCATCAGGACAACCGCCATTTTATTGATCGGCATCAATGTCAACGCGAGTTGGGAAATGTCTGCAAAAGTTACGCAACACACGGCAAGTCTGGCTATGATGCGAAGTCGCTTGTTGCAGAAATTGACAAGGCAATTATTCGAGCCAAAAAACTTGATGCACGTCCTCATGACCCTTGGCCCAGAACACAAGCCACGCGGGTTTATCTTCTCGTTGAAAAGCTTTTGGTTCAACTTTCTATCACAGCAAAAAAACCTTAATTCTTCGCCCCCGCCAACTCTTCCTCAAAATCCACAATCTCTTTTATCTGCACCAGAAACCAGCGGTCTATCTTGGTCAGTTGGAAAATTTCCTCTATCGTGAATCCAGCCCGTAGCGCGTGGCGGATGAAAAAGATTCGCTCGGCGTTCGGGACGGAGAGTTTGCGGGAAATCACGTCGCGGGGAAGAATGTCGCGGTCGCCGTAAACTTCTGTTCCAATCCGCCACGGCTTGCCATCACCGCCGAGTCCGCTGCGCCCGATTTCGAGGGAGCGGAGACATTTCTGGAGGCTTTCTTTGAAGGTCCGCCCTATCGCCATTGCTTCACCGACGGATTTCATCTGGGTCGTCAGGGTCGGATCGGCCTGGGGAAACTTTTCAAACGCGAACCGGGGGATTTTTGTCACGACGTAATCAATGCTCGGCTCGAAGCTCGCGGGGGTTTCGCGCGTGATGTCGTTCTTGAGTTCGTCCAGCAGGTAGCCGACGGCGAGTTTTGGCGGGCAAAAATCGCCAACTCGACAATCACGGCCAAAACAAATAGCTTCTGCCGCAATCAGTGAATTACATCCACCAGATCATCAGCTTTATCCGCAAGGCGCAGGAAATTGCGGCTCAACACGGATTCAAGGGCACCTCCGGTAACTTAGGAAAAAATGACAAAGCATCACGAAACTCGTTGTCTTGGAAAAAGGGGCTGATAAACTTCGCCGCATGAAAACCTACAAAGCCGCCCAAACGCCTGGTTTCTTTGACGTGGAATTGCGCGTTCAATGGCTGCTCACTCAGGGCAACCCCTTGAGC
>JAYWBR010000080.1:0-21036 GCA_043781315.1 Verrucomicrobiota bacterium
GCCAGACTCGCAGTCGGTTCGGTCAGTGGGGTTTTATTCATGGGCGCTTTCTTTTAGCCCACCACCGCCAAGGTGTCCATCAGGACGGGTTAGCCCCACGCAAATTTGAACCGGCAGCCTCCGCAAATCACCTGATACTTTTCCTCGGCGGTCACCGCGCGGCCACAGTCGCCACAACGGATAAGGCCGGTAAAGGCAAATTCGTGATTTGATTGTGGGCGTGGGTTTCCATTGCGTCCGAGAAGCATCTGAACCCGGTCATACTCCGCCGCCGTAATCATCGGCTCATGTTTTCCCTGATACAACTGGCCGCTGCCAGTGGGATATTCAAACCAGCCGTAGTAGAACGGCTTGGTGAAAATCTTGTAAATGCCACTCCGGGCCAGCGGTTTGCCGCCCATTTTTCGCGTTATGCGCGTGCGGAAGCCCCATTCCTGATTGGCAATCTCGACGATTTTGGGTGGAGTGTAGAGGCCGGTCAGCATCAAATCCCATGCCCGCCGGATCAATACGAATCGTTCCGGGTCATTGATGATGGTGTTTTCGCCCGTCAATTTATTGGCGTGGTTCAGGTAGCCAAGCGGGGCAATGCCCAGATACCAGCCATTCTCCACCTTAGTTTTCTCCCGCGTTTCACGTTCTTGCTCAAGTCATCCACATACTTCTGCGCCATACCAAACTCAATATACATGAGGAGAATGTTGTCATCTTCGCGGGCATAGCTTTGGGCCGGGGTCATGACTTTGATGTCATGCTGTTTGATGGCCCAGATGATGGAACCGCCGTCCACCGGGTTGCGCGCCAGGCGATCCAGTTTCCAACAGATGATGCCGGCAGCTTCGCCCCGGTAGAGGCGTTGCATCATCTGATTAAATACGGGGCGGCCGGGGTCCTTGGCGGATTTTGACTCAACCAATACTTCGACGACGGGCAGATTTAATCTCGCCGCGATCTGCTCCAGCTCGCGCGTTTGTGATTCAATCGAAAGAACCTGCCGGTCTTCGGCTTCGGATGATTTACGGCAATAGATGAAGTATCCAGACATGGAAATTTGAGATTAACCAAGCAAAGAGGGAATGATGGAAGAATACACGCCGATGCTACCGTACCAAAATTGAGGCGTCAACGAAGGCGGGATTATTCCTTGTTCAGTATCCCAAAAAAACGCAGCAACCGCATGGCGATTTCCTGCACTTCATCATCGGATAATGTCTCGCCGAACTCCTCGTGATAAATGGCTTTGAACTCGTTAATGGCTTCGCGGCTCAGTTGGTTTGGTGTTTTCATGCGTCCACCATACCGGGATTTGGCTGATGGACAGAGACGGCAGAACTTGCCAAATCTGGCAACCCCACGCACACCATTTGACCAAAAGCATAAGACATGCTGTAATAATGCAGTAAAACCGAGTCTGGATTGCCCCGGTGTTTTTCATGGAACTTGCCAGATTTGGCAAGTTATGCCGTCTCCCATGTTTACCTCCTGCGGCATAGCATTTCCCTTGAACTCACGCGGAGTTCGCTTTTCATGGCCTCACTTTCAAACTACTTACGCACCCATCGCAAACGGCTGGCTCTCTCGCAGGAGGAAGTTGCTTTTCTTTTGGGCGTGAATGGCCTGGAGAAGGCCATCAATGTTTGCCGGCACGAAAATGATGCCCGCGAACCAAGCCTGCAAAGCGCCCTCGCGTATGAGGCGATCTACGGCAGACCTGTCCGTGAACTGTTTGCCGGCCTCTACGAACAGGCAGAGCAGAACGTAGCCGAGCGCGCCAGACTTTTAAGTTACCGCAAGACAGGAAATCGAAAGTGTCAGGAAGCCATTATCAATCTCGCTTCTAAAATAGCGGCTTAAACTAATGAAAAAGAATCAAACCACAGAACCATCTCGCATCTTCGCCGTCTCGCTTTCCAGCCGTGGCTTCGGCTATGCCGTAGTTGAAGGAAACGACCGGCTGGTTGACTACGGCAAAAAAGTTTTCGACGACAACAAAAACGTCCGGTCTTTGGCTCATATTGAGAAGATCATCACCCGCAGCCAACCTGATGTCCTGGTGCTTCAAGACGTGAATGCCAAAGGCACACGCCGCGACCCTCGAATCAAGGAACTGCACCGGAAGGTTGTCGCGCTGGCAAAGCATCACAGAATCAAGGCGGTAACGATTTCAGGGACAGCGTTGCGAACGGCTCTGCTCGGCAATCCAAAGGGAACCAAGCACGAAATGGCAGAAGTGCTCGCAACATGGTTTCCCGATGAACTGGCATCACGCCTGCCCCCGAAACGCCGGGACTGGACGAGCGAAGACGCCCGTATGGACATTTTCGATGCGGTGGGACTGGCGGCGGTGGCTCGGAAGCAAAAAACCTAAAAATCGGCCACCAGATCGCGCACCTTGATTTTAAGGGCCTTGGCGATGCGCACCAGGGCGGGAATGCTCACGGTCTGCTCGCCGCGCTCGACCTGGCCAAAATACACCGGATGCAGGTCAACCTTCTCGGCCAGTTTTTCCTGGGTCATGCCAACGGCCTTGCGATATTCGCGAATCGCATTTCCGATCAATTTTTGATGTGGCAGGCGCTTGGGCACGTCTTAACACACAAACAAGAAGCGGCGGGATTGGACACATTGTATAACCTTTTATTTATTTTAATTTATCTGCTTGCGTCCCTGTGAGGGAAGGCGTAAAAAGCCGCAGAAGAATTCAACGGGTGGTGTGGGAAAGGCATGTTTATGAAAACACTGGCAAGGCAGGCCGTTTCGGGGAACAAACTTTATTGGCAGGCGCGGGCATTGCTTTTGTCCGCCGCCCTCTTCCTGGCGGGCGCGGTCACGCTGCCCGCGCAGACACCGGACTTCACCAACAATTTTTATTACGGCCACCCGATCATGGCCTGGTCGTTTTATGACACCACCAATTGGCCGAGTGACGGCGGTTACGCCCCTGTTGCCTTCACCAATCTTTCCGCCTCCGCGCTCGGCGACGGCACCGCCCTCGTGGTGGACAGTGCCGATCCGGCGTGGTTGCAATACAATGTCACGGAAAACAGCGGCACCAATAATCTGACGGTGGATCGCGGCAGTGTGCTGTTGTGGTTTGCCCCGCACTGGACGGGCACGAATGAAGGCGGCACCGGGCCGGGGACGTGGGGCCGTTTGCTTGAAGTCGGTTCCGGCAATAGTAATGGCTGGTGGAGCCTCTATTTTGATCCCGAAGGAGCGAACCTTTATTTTTCCAGCCAGACCAACGGTGGCGACCCTTTCACCTATCTGTCCGCGCCGATTGACTGGGGGATCACCAATTACTGGCATCAAATCGTGCTGGCGTATTCGGCCACGAACACGGCGTTATATGTGGATGACGCACTCGCGAGCAACGGGCCGGGCCTGACCAACTTTCCCGGAGTCGAGGTGCTGACCAACGGCTTCTTCATCGGCAGCGACGCCACCGGCAACGGTCAGGCGCACGGCATGATTGACGATCTTACTACCTACAATTATCCGCTCAGTTACAGCACCATCGGTATCGAGTATCTGACGGGGATGATGTATTTCCAGCTGAACCCTCTGAACGCGGCGAACTATTCATCCGCGCCGTCCACGCCTTCCACCACGATTTACAACGTCATTGCCGGGTATGGCAACATGACCAACTTGGGTGCCAGCGCCAGTTGTGTAACCAGCAGTGAGGTCTGGCTGACGAACGTTGCGGTCTCGACCACGACGCAGCCGATGACGTTTTATTTTACCATCGCGGGCGGCACGAACGGACAGATGTATGACGTATTTGCCTGTCCCGCGCTAACGCCGACGCTGACCAATGGTCTGTGGTCGTGGCAGGGACAAGGTGGCAGTTGCACGAACTATGCGATCACGAATCTGCCGACCACCGGCGCGGTGTTCTTTATCCTCGGCACGGCGAAAGACACGGATGGCGATGGGTTGACGGATGCTTATGAGTTGCTCGTGAGCCATACTGATCCCACCAAGGCCGACACGAGCGGAGACGGGATGCAGGACGGCTGGAAAGTGTTGTGGGGGTTAAGTCCGCTGACGGACAATTCAGCGCAAAATTCGCAGCGGTCAAATTTCGGCTACACGCTGACGGACTGGCTGAACCAGGTTACAGGCACGCACAGCGAATCCTTCTCCCCGGATTTTGAGGGTAATCTTGGAAACGTCGCGCAATAAAGGAGGGCATGATGAAACTAATGCGAATTTTAATTTCGGGGTTGGTTCTGGTGGCAGCAATGATTGCCCAGGCACAAATTACGGAACCAGGCTGGTTCGCGGCCAGCAGGGAACTGGCCAGCACCAATTTAACCACGCTTTATTACCCCGGTGGTGCGGGCGGCGTGAATGGAGGTCCGAGCGGAACAAGCAGCATTGCTGAAGCCATCACGCCGGAGATTCAGGCGCTGGCACGCGGACTGGAAAACGATCCGCTGCGCATTTTCAATTACGTTCACGACCACATCCGGCATGTGTTTTACTTCGGCTCAAAAAAGGGGGCGCAACTCGCCCTCTTGGAGCGGAGCGGCAATGACTTTGACCAATCCGCCTTACTGGTCGCCCTATTGCGGGCGGCCGGCTTTACCAATGTCGGATACCAGTTTGGGATGATGCAAATTCCCTATGACCGCACCGATCACCAGGATTTGCATCATTGGCTGGGGTTGAATCTGGTGGACACCGATTGGAGCACCACACATGCCTATCTGTCCGACTTGCTCAGCGGGCGGGGTTATCCATTTTACCACTACTTTGACGACCACACCTTCGCACTGCATCGGGTGTGGGTCACGCTAGTGATTGGAGGAATGACTAATTATCTCGATCCCGCCTTTAAGGTCAGCGAACCTACCAACGGCATTGATCTGGCCACCGCGATGAAGCTGGATACCACCAACCTGCTGACGGTTGCCGCTGGCACCAGCAACAGTAATTACGTGCAAAACGTGAGTGAGACGGCGATCCAAAATAAACTCCGAGACTACACCACCAACCTGCTGGGATACATTCAGAGCAACTACCCCAACGCGAGCGTGGAGCAAATTTTACCAACCCAACTGATCGTGCCGGCCACCAATGGGTTGAGCCAGACGTTGCTGTTTCCAACTTATGATTACGGCGGCATTTTGCCCGTGGTGTCCTGGGATAACGAACCCACCGATTTGATGACCACCCTGACGGTCAGTTTGCTGGGCACCAACCACCAGTGGTTCATGCCTGAACTGCAAGGCCAGCGGCTGTCCCTCACCTTCAATAGCAACGGGCTGGCGCAACTGTGGCTGGATGATTCCAATTTGTTTCAAGTGCCGGTCACCACCTTCGCAACGGAAATCAACTTGAACATCAATCATCCGCATGGAGGGTGGACTTCGCTGAACACTCTGAACAATACCGGGGCCAACGATCAAGCGGTCAGTGTGAACTATGTCAGCACGAATGCGACCTACACGCTGCTTTACGCCTTCGAGGCCGGCCCCGAGTTGCTGCGGAGGCGGCAGGAACAGTTGGACGTTTACGTGCAGCAAGGCTTGCCCAACACCTCGCGCGAGGTGGTCAGTGAAACCCTCAATGTCATGGGCCTGAAATGGCTGTTGCAATCCGAACTGACCGAACGGCTGCTGGGCCGACAGAACCACATGCTGACCCAATACCACCACCGGCTTGGCCGCATGGCGCAGGAAAGCGGCAATGGATATTACATTGATGTTTATATGCAGATAGCCGGGCTGTTTACGGACGACGACTTGCATTATTCGGGCAACGATCAAATGCTTGATTTGAGTGAATACTTCGGCAGCGCGCTGGAGCACGGAATCATTGAACAGATGCAATCCAGCAACCTGGTGGCCGTTTCCACAGTCAAGATGCTCCAACTGGCCAATGCCAGTTCCAAAAAGATTTATCTGGCCGCGAGTAACAACTGGACCGCCGGGATCAAAGTCCGAACTAATTTGGTCAATTACACTCTCAGCGATTGGGACGGCTGGATCGCTGCGGGCTATAAGTTACTTATTCCTCAGGATGGTGGGCTGCCCGCAGCCGGAACCGGGAGTTTTGCCTTTTACGGAGTCGTGGTCAACGGATCGCTGGGCGCTTATTCCGACCGCCGGTTTTTGATTGGCAAATTCAACGGCGGCTATGCGCCCTATCCGGGTGTTGTCGTTGATACGCCGTATGTCTTTCAAAGCAGTTTTGTGCAATCGAAGTATTTTTACGTCGGCCCCATCGCCCAACCACCCACCTTCAGCGGCGACCCGGTCAACATGGCGGATGGCTCGTTCGCCTTGAGCGCCAAGGATATTTCGCTCGGCGGGGCAGAACCACGGGGTCTTTCCTTTACCCGCTCCTACAGTCCCACCCGGCGACATCACAACATTGCCGGTCTGGCGAACGGCTGGACACATAATTACTATTTTAACCTGGCCGAACTGAGCGCTCCCGAAGCCGGGTTGGGCAATTCCACTCCCGCACAAATGGCTCCCATGCTGGTGGCAACTTGTGCGGCAGCGAAGCTTTACGATCCAGCCGGCAATGCGAAAAATTGGCTCGTCACCGCGCTGATTACCAAATGGGGCGTGGATCAACTGATCAACAACGCGGTGTCCATCACCCTCGGCAATGACACGGTGCAGTTCATCAAGCAGCCCAATGGCGCATTCACCCCGCCCGCCGGTTCCACGATGAGCCTCCTGAAAACCAATTCCGTCTATTGGCTGCAACAACGCCACGGCAACACTTTTAAGTTTAACACCAAAAATCGTTTGACCAACATTTTGGATCAATCCGGCCAAGGCTTGAGTCTGACCTATGCCACCGGAGCCGCGAGCAACTGGGTCGCCACGGCAACAGACTGGCAGGGGCGCACCCTGACCTTTACCTACTCCGGCACGCCGCCACGCTTGACCCAGGTGGCGGACAACTCATCGCCCAGCCGGGCCGTTACTTTCGGTTACTCGACCAACGGTGATGGCAACCTGGATTTGATTTCGGTGAGCGATCCTGAAAGCCAGACCAGCACGCTGCAATACGACACCAACCATCTAGTCATCGCCACCCGCGATGCACTGGGACAACTGGTGGTCAGCAACCTCTTTGATGCGTTCGGGCGTGTGACCACGCAATACACGCAGGGCGATCCCAACAAGCTCTGGCAGATTTACTGGGCTGGCTGGCAAACCGTCTCGCGAGACCCGGCGGGCGGCAAACAACGATATTTCTATGATGACAAGGTGCGACTCATCGCCGAGCAAGACGCGCTAGGCAACACCCGTCAGACATTTTTCGACGGACAAGATCATTCAGTGATGACGATCTCGCCTCTAAATGAAACCAACCAGTTCATTTATGACGGCTACCACAACCTGATTCAAACCATTGACCCGTTAAACTTCACCAACAAGCTGATTTACGATAGTCTGTTTAACCTCGTTCAAACGGTGGATGCGCGCGGCAACACCAACAAGTTTGGATACGATACCAAGTTCCATTTGACCGGTTCCACCAACGGCGCGAGGGACTGGACGACCTACGTTTACAACACTGACGGCACGCTCACCAACCGAACCGATGCTGGCGGCACGACCGGCTACGGCTATGATGCCAATGGCGTCCTTAGCACCATTACCTATCCCGGCGGCTTGGGCAGCGAAAGTTTTGTGAACAACAACGCGGGCGATCCCACCAGCCATACGGATGCTCGTGGACTGGTGACAAGTTTTCAATACAACTCCCGCCGACAACTCACCAACACGGCCACTACCAATCTGACCACCAGCACCAGCTATGATGCGGTGGGCAATGTGCAATCCACCAAAGACGCGCGCGGCTTTACCACCGTCAACACCTGGAGTCCCACGCGGCATTTACTTTCGACCACGCTGCCTGCCACTCCGCAAGGCACGCCCACTGTGACCAATGTTTACGACTCGCGCGACTGGCTCATCCGAACCATCGCAAATCCACTGTCAACCATCGCTGCCACCACCAGCTACACCAACGACGCAGCGCAACGCCTGATCGGTGTGACCGATCCACTCGGGAGAACGGCGCGCTTCGGTTTCGATTTCGACGGGCGGAAAGTTGCTGCCACCAACTGCCTTCAAGAAGTAACGCGCCAACAATGGAACGCGCGCGGCGAAGGAACCGCGACCACTGACAATGCGGGCCACACCGTTCAACACGTCTTTGACAAAGCTGGCAATCAAATTTTTCTGACCAATCGCAACAGCAAAACTTGGCAGTTTCAGTTTGATGCGGCCAATCGGATGACGAACACCGTCACGCCAATGGGCCGAACCAACACGCTGACTTTTGACAATCGCGGGCTGGTGAAAACCATGCGCGAGCCAAGCGGCCAGATGACGACAAACAACTATGACGCAAGGGGACGGCTAACCAACCGCGTTGATGCCGTGGCCAGTGCTTTGTTCCGCTATGACGCGAACAACAACCTCACGAATACTGTTGAAAACGGCAAGACCAATACCTTGACTTTCGACGCCTACAACCGCGTGCAAAGCTACAAGGACGCGGACGGCAATTTGATTCAGTATCGTTACGACCTGAACGGGAACCTCACCAACCTCACCTATCCCGGCGGCAAAGCGGTGACCTATTTTTACGACAGTCTAAACCGGTTGACCAACGTGACCGATTGGTCAGGGCGCAAAACCGCGATGTCCTATGACTTGGCCAACCAGATGACCAGCCTGACCCGACCCAATGGCACGCAGCGAATCCTCAATTACGATTTGGCCGGGCAGACGACCAACATCATTGAGAAGTCAGTCATCGGCTATCCCATCGCGTTCTTTAAGCTGAACTGGAATTCAAATTCGACAGTGGCGTGGGAGTTTACCGCACCCTTGCCGCATACGAATTTGCCACTCAACCGCACAAATGAATTTGACGACGACAACCGGCTCAAGAAATTTAATGGTGCCTGGGTAACGAACGACCCCGACGGCAATTTAACTTTGGGGCCGCTGACAAACAGCACGTTAGTCAACTATGCCTATGATGCACGGAACCGGCTGCTGAGTGCTGGCGGATCGAGCTATGCGTATGACCCGGTAGGGAACCGAACGGCTGTCACCAATGGCGCGACGGCAACGAAGTTTGTCATCAATCCAAATGCTAAACTTTCCCAAGTCTTGATGCGGATTAAGGGGACCGTGACCAACTACTACATTTATGGTGCAGGCTTGCTGTATGAAGTCACCGAAACCGCCACCGTCACGAACACGCTGACGTATCACTTTGACTATCGCGGTTCGACTATCGCGCTCACGGATGGCAATGGCAAGGTGACTGACCGGATTGAATACTCGGCTTATGCGACGACAACCTATCGCACCGGCACCAATGACACACCATTCTTGTTCAACGGACGCTATGGAGTCCAGGCGGACAACAATGGCCTGCTCTACATGCGCGCCCGGTATTACAATCCTTACCTTTGTCGGTTTCTAAACGCTGATCCCTCTGGCTTCTCCGGTGGATTAAACTTCTACGCCTACGCCAATGGCAACCCAGTCAGCCTGATTGACCCGTTTGGACTTGGGGCGATTGACAAGACTTTGGATGCGATTGGCAGCGGATTTCGCGCGGTGGGCAGTTGGGTGGTTGCCAATGTGCCCACTCAAATATCTTTCTCTGGTGGCGGTGGCAACGAACCTTCTGCCGCGACACTCCCGCTCTTGATCGGATTTCTCATTCCAGAGCTGCGGGTCGCAGAGGGAACAGCTATCCCACGAGGCTTTGCAAGCGCAGAACAGTTTTCACAGGCTTCACAGGAACTAAATACAGCTCTCGCCAAAAGCGGTATTACGGATGCGAGCATTGGCGTAAGAGGCAGTTCGGTTACGGGCATCAGCTTTAGAACGGGTCAGCCGTTTGGCCCTGCGAGCGACATTGACTTCTTTGTAGAAAGCGGGCAATTGACCCAAGGACTCAAAACCTCGCCGAACATCCCGGGATTTGTTTATCCAGATTTGATACACTCGACTTACGACCCGATTGCCGAATGGTCGGAAATCTGGTCTGGTAACTTAGGGCGTGACATAAGCGTTGGAGGTTTTCAACCTGGCACCGTGCCCGCTGGCCCAGTAATTCGCCCTTAATCACTTATGAATGGAATCCTACTAATCAAAACTTCACAGAACCAATCACTCGATACATTTGTGGCTGCTTTACCAAATGTAATTGGCTGCGACCAATGGGAGCAAAGGCAGAGCAGCAATTATGCTGAGGAACGGTATTTTCGCCGCATCGTTCTTGGTCTGGAAATCAAAGTGTCAATTGCTGACTACGCTGAATTTCAAGATTATCAGTTTTCGCTTTGGCTTAAACCCAGTGGCCCGTGCATGGCTGAAACATCGTTCGTCAATGGATTGACTGACTGCGTGGCTAGGCAGTTTGCGGTTCACGGATACGAGGTTTTTTGCATGCATGATGCTCGTCGCGGCAGTGGTGGAATCCTCTATCGCTTGAACCCGGCTGAAGGCGCAAAACCTCGTGAGAGAGTTGTGACAGAAGAAGTTTGATGGAGCAAAGAAATGACGGCAATTCAGTTATACTTTCAACGGAACAGTTAGGCAGTCTAATTTCCGGCAAGGCGTTACCTTTTACTCCATTGCCATAAGAGGATTCAAATTATGGAAAAGCACCCAGACATTATTGCTGCAATTCGATACTATACTAATAAAGAGGCTGGACGCTCTATTCCTACGCTGCTTGACACTTTTCGTTGTCCTTTGAGCTTTGAAGGAAAATTGTTTGATTGTGTCATAGATCTCGGAAAAAATGGGCCACTCACGCCCGGTGAAAAGGCAACCGTGCCAATTACTTTTGTCCGGCCGGATTTGATTAAAGCTCGACTAAAGGTCGGCAGTCGGTTCACGCTTTGGGGACTAGGAACCATCGGTGAAGGCACTGTTGAACAAATCTTGTAACAAGAACACAGCCGATCCATAGAAAACTAGCTATAATGCATCCAACAGACATTCAATTACTAAGTGAGATGACTCAGGCGCTCATGAGCTTTCGTTCTGGCGGAGCAAACATCGGTGATCTGGCGGACAGATTGCTTACACTGCGTGATCGGCTAGAGTTTAGGGATCGGGATTGGGAGCACAAATTGACCCAGCACATTGCAACGCTTGATTCAGGATCGACCTATATCCCGACAAATGATGAGCAAGCACGAACAGCAAAAGCCGGGACAAATAGTGCAGTTGGCGTTGCCGGCGAGATTCCGTTCCGGCCAGCGCCAGTAGCTGTCTTTGACGATGAGGCCGGGATAGGCGGGCAAGATAAAATTGCCCGCCTCGTGGCACTGTCCCGGACAACCAAGGGCGCGGTTTGGCGGGTGTTCTTTCAATCCAGCGCGGCCAGTTCGCTTTCGGTGAGAGATGCGACCGACCCACTACTTCCGCAGCCTACTGATTCACCAAAAACCTTTGTTAGAACTTCTTGTTGTTGGCTACTTGGACGGGCAGTGCCATCTTCCCAAGAGCGAACCAAGGCCGATGCAATTCCCATTTTTGCCGCCATTTGATAGGGTGTGAGTTTTTTCGCATGGCGCTTGGCTCAAATCCAATCGCCGAGTGTCTTTATGCTCGTCACCAATGACTTAGACGACTTTTGTTTCCTCAAATTATGCTCGTATGGGATGCGGATGTGCCATTGTGCAATACCCAGCAGGGCTACTCTCCTCTGTGAGGAGTCGAAAGCGCTCCACCATCACATCAGAAAGCTGCCCTGTGTGCATTGCACAACGCCATATTCTGGATCTGTTTCCAGAATGCTTTGCTGGGCTTCGTGCGTCTGCACTCCCAGTTCTTGAGAGTCCCCAAACTGATGCCTAACTTCGTCGCGAGAGCTTCCCGGGTAAGCGTCAATCGGTGACGGCATTCGGCCAGCATTTCAGCTAAACCTTGACCGTTTCTGCAAGGGGGCGAATCCGCCCTTACAGCCATGATCACTAGGTGGCAATAAGGGTTCAGAAACCACCCCTTCCGCCACCTTCGTTCTTTTGATATTCAGCTAAATGCTTCCTTGCCGCAGGTAAAACTGTCATGTCATTCCGACGATGAATGGGGGGAAATCCGATTGTTTTGATAGATTTAAGATTAGGGCCAGTTTTTCCCATTCTAACGGACTGGGAATGGCCAGGTTGCGCTCCCATCTGCCCAGCCATTTGCGAGGAATTCCGCTTCTTTCGGCTAGTTCCCTTTGCTTCAAACCCGCCTCTTTGCGGCTGGCAACCAGCACACCACCCATTGTTAAGATTTTTGGCAGAGACCTCGAATGCTGAACAATGCTTGATTTATGAGGCAAAAAGGCGTGAATTGACCGCTGTGAAATTGTCAAACGCGCCAAACCATGCGCTGCAGCGAACCCGGCCATCGCGTCCAGGTTGCAATCCGACGCGCTCGCGGGCCGGGTCGCTGAGCTCTGGTCGTTAGGCAGCAAGCGAGCGCCATTCTATGAAGCCACACAAACCAATTTTCATCATCCTGATACTTGGAATTCCTATTTTATTACTTTCGGCAGCCTTCGTCTGGAAACCTTGGAAACCCAGAGGCGAGCTGTCGAAGCGAGAACTGATTGCCCTCACAAATGCGGTTCGAGTTGTTTCCACCAAGCCCATACTCAGGATTCGATTTTCAGATACAGATGGGACAGCCTACGTTGTAAACGATACAATCACCGACAGTGTTGGTCAGGTTGAGCAGTTTGGGTTTGTTTTTGAGCGAAGATTATTCGGATGGCGGTTCATAACCAAAACTCCACACCGTGATCCACAGGAGTATCTTGCCATGAGGGAAGGACAGTTGGAGGCAAGGAGAATTCAGAACAATTTAGTGGAAGGGACAGATTTTCCGATTTTCGATGAGAAGGACGTGCTGGGGCAGCCACTTTCCACTTCCAGCTTGCGAGGCAAGGTGGTGCTGATTGACTTTTGGGCGACTTGGTGTGTGCCATGCTGCGCGGAAATTCCCAATGTGGTTGCCACGTTTCAAAAATATCACGACCAAGGTTTTGAGGTTATCGGCGTCAGCTTGGACAGCGACAGGCAGAAACTTTTGGATTATACCCTTAAACACAAGATGACATGGCAAGAATATTTCGATGGCAAGAGCCAGCCTTGGGAGAATAAGCTGGCGTCAAGATATGGCATTGCACAATCTGGCATTCCGATGGATTTCCTGCTGGATGGCAATGGGAAGATTATTGGCAAGAATTTGCGCGGCGAGGCATTGCCACAAGCCGTCGCCAAGGCGCTGGCAAAATAGAAAGTAGAATTAAGGTATGACAAAGTTGCTGCCTAACAAGTCGCCGGAGCCATCCGCTGTTGGTTTATACACAGTTCTTCAGAAGAAGGTAAGGCGCTGTATGTTATCGCGATTTTCGTCCGGCCATTTTCCCCGTCTTTGACCTCAATCCGCTCGAAAACCGTTTCCACGATGGATCGCTTCCGGTCGTTATCCAGCTTTGGCCATTGCTCGTAAAGCGTGCGCGCCTCGTGCGCGACCTCTTCGGCGGACACCTGTTTCACCTTCAAGCGAGCCACCTCTGCTTCCAGCTTCGGCAACCGAGCCAGCATTTGATTCAACCGCTCCTCGGCTGGCTTGCAAAAATCCCCGATGGCCTGTTTGGTCAAATGCCCTTCGGCATAGAGATTCACCATCCGGCGCATTTCTTCCCTCGCCTTGTGGACTTGGCTTTGCACGGTGGCCAACTCCTGCTCATTTTGAACCAGATGTTTGCCGGCATCTTCCAGCCGTTTGGCCACCTGTTGCGGCGAGCCATAAAACTGATGCAACTCTTCCCGCATCCGTTGCTCGAAGGCTTCCACCGGCACTTTCCGATTGCACTTCCGGCAATGAAACTTGGCGGTGTTTTTCCGCTCATACATCCGGCCACCGCACTGACACCAGATGCGATTGCCGAACGGATTCACCGGCAACTTGCCCGGCCGCTGGTATTTTTTGGAATTAGTCTCGATGATTTGATTCACCTGATTCCAGATTTCTTCCGAGACAATCGGCGGACATTCCGCCTTGCCCCATTCTTCTTCCGGCTTTTCCGTTCCGGCCCAAGAGCCGGTCTTGCGGACACGATTGAAATAATAAATCCCCTTGGCACTGGAACAGACGAGGAGACGGCCGATTTGCGTATCGCTGAATAAAGTTTTGCTGCGGGTGCGATAACCCTCGGCATTCAAAAGTTTGGCGACGGTGCCCTTGCGCCGGTGTTTAAGAAACAACTCATAGATTTTGCGGCGGACCGGCGCTTCTTCGGGGTGGATCACCAGACGGCGATCTTTCCATTGATAACCGTAGGGTGCGCTGCCATTGATGGTCTTCCCCATCTGGGCGCGGACGAGCACGGAGGCATTTTGACGGTCGCCGATTTCTTCACGCTCCCAAGTGGCCATCGCGGCGATGACCGTGAAAAACAGGCGGCCGGCCGGCGTGCTGGTGTCAATTTTTTCGGACATGGAAACCAAATCCGCTTTGTGCAGTTCAAAGTATTTGGAAAATTCCAAAAGCTCGATGGTGTTGCGCGCGAGCCGGGCCAGCTTGGAAAAAAGCAAAACCGAAATATGTTTCCGTTTGATGTCCGCCAGCATCCGCTTGCATTCGGGATGGTCCTTAACTGACTTGCCAGAAACGCCGGACAAATTGTAGATCTCTTTTATTTTCCAACCTTCCAAAGCGGCGCGGGCGCGGGCGCGCTCCAGATGATGTTCGGGGCTCTCGCCCTTGGCTTGTTCGTCGCTGCTGACACGAATCCAGACGCCAACTTCTTTGGGCGCCTGGGGCAAGGCATGGTTTTCCTTCATACACTACTTATTGTCAAAGTTGGCCGGCCGAATCAAGCCAGAAATAAAAAATTTCCGTCTAATTAAAACCACCGGATATTTCAAAAAATGCCGGTGGTTTATTTTGGATTTTTTGCGTTAGCCTAACTAACGGAGCCGGGTTTTCGCCCGATTATTTCGAGCGAATCTTGCTGGATGATTCGGCCGCACCGATGGCAGACATACAATCCATTCCATCCGGCAGCGGGTTCGATCTCTTTGCCGGCCGCATCACAGGGATAAAAACCGTCGTCCTGCGGTTCGTTACCACAAAGGCAAATCCACGCATCACGATTGCCGAGTTCACAGGCTATAAATTCTTGGGTCATGGGTTTGGGATTACTATTTGATAGGGCTTCGCCAGTTGACTGAACTGGCGAAAATAGGATGGCCGGGCTATTCCGTTACCGTGACGGGGGCAAGGCACAAATTTTCGGGCAAATCTTCCAGCGGAATTTTTTCCCAACGGTTCGTTGAATAGTAACCTTGCCGCTCATACCGCTTGCACCATTGATAGGCATACTTAACCGCTTCTTCTTCCGTATTGAACGGCTCGCAAGAAATGAAGATGCCATCGGGGGAAAGCACATTATACATGGTTTTAGTCATGGGCTTTTGATTAACGAATAAACGGACGAAGCACTAATAAAGGAACACAATAACTATAACAAAAACCGGCGATTTATGCAAGGGGGCGGAAGCGATTCCACCTTGCAAATAAAGGACATTTTAAGGATTAGGTGTGTCCTTTTCTAACCGTGCCCCGCCGTAGAAGTTCGGTGTTAATTTCGGACAATTCCGCCAGTCGCCGCTGCCATCTTAAATGTGCCGCGATGCCCGCGCGCGCCTGCTTCCGTTGCTCGGCTGTCTTCAATAAAAATTTCCGCACCCGTCCGGTGCCCAACGATTGCACCAGGTAGAAAAACGGCCCGTGTTTGAATCCCCCGGCGGCAGCGGCAGTTCTTTTTGCCGCACGTCAGGTATTGCTTCACGAACGACGCCCGCAGCAGGCCGGACAGTGGCGGCAGGGATTTCATCAGGGCGGCTCCCCGCTTGTGCATGCCGGCGGTGGATACCTCCCGCAGATTGAGTGTCTTTACCATAATAATGGTTAAGACTTGCCCGGTGGCGGCGGGGGCGGCGCCAGCGTCTGGCTCACGAGGTCATGGATGCCCTGCTGGGTGTCCGGGTTCGGCTGGGAAAAAGTCCGCTCAATCTCAAAGCCGCCCCGCACGTCCTTGGCCGCCATCGGTTGCGCGGGCGGTGGCAGTTCCGAGGCCGCTGCCAACCGGCGCAACTCGTCAATGAATTCATCCGGGGTATGATAACTCACCTTGGCCGACAGCTCCGATCCCAGTGCGCCTTGAACCGCCGCCGCCAATCCTTCCAAAAACTTGCGGCCGCTGGCGATGGCTGCCACGCGGGAAAATCCGGCGTTAAGACATTTTTGAATATTATCAAACTCGTGGTTGATGTTGGAGCTGGCCGAGGCAATCTCCACGGCAATGTCCACATGACCCCGGATCAACACCACATCGGCCGCCTGCATCGAGCCTTTGGCCAGTTGCTTTTCCGTTTCGGCCCCGAAGCCCAGTTTCTGGCCTTCCGTCTTGATCCGCTTTTGCACCGACTGATGCCAGGCAAAACCTCGGCCCTGTTCCTTGGTTGGTTTTATTTCCGCCATCACGGGCTTTGGCATCGGTGCCGGTGGAATCACTGCGGGGGCAACCGTGGTAGGCTCGTTGTCAGAAATCTTTTCCGAACCCGTAACTGTTGGAAGTTCGATGTCCGGTGATGGCGGTTCCACCACGGCTGCTGGCACTTCGACCTTCGGCGATGGAGTCGCTATGGGTGCTGGTGACGGTGGTGGCGTTGGTTTGGGTGAAGGTTTTGTTCCTGGCTCGTCCGGTGGCGGTGGCCGCGAATCACCCCAGATGCGCGCGAGCAAGGCCGCTTCGACCTCGGCGCGCGGCGTCGCATATTTGGCGCGCGAAGCCGCGATGATTTTCTCGCGCTGGATTTCCGCCTCGCGCTCGTCTGGCAATTCGGGTTTACGCGAGGTCAGGTTGAAATCGCCGTCGTTGCGCTCCACGCGCGCAATGGCCCGGAACTTCTCCAGATTTTTCAGGCTCTTGGCGTCGAACGATTCAAAGCCTTCGCCGAGTTTCTTGGCGTCATCATCCCCGACCTTGAACACGATGCGCGTGCAGGGTTGCGTCATCACCGCGCTGGCCACCTTCGGATCACTTTGCAATTGATGCAACTCCTGATGCGCCAGCGTAAGTCCCAAGCGATATTTCCGCACACTGCTCAAAATCTTCGCCATGCTCGGCGTGATGAAATGATCGAACTCATCAATGTAGAGCCAGAAGTCTTTGCGGTCGGCCGCCTGCTGGCTATGCCGCGCCATCGCCAGTTGCTGAAACTTCGACACGAGCAAGGTGCCCAGCAGATAGCTGTTCTCCTCGCCGCAACCTTCCGGCAACCGGGCCAGAAAGATTTTGCCGCTGTCCATGATGTCGGCGAAGTCGAGCCGGTTTTCGGTCTGGCCGACCATGTTGCGCAGCGGTTTGCGGGAGAAAAAATCTTGCAACCGGGTCAGCACCGGGCCGATGGATTTGTTGCCGGTCAACTGCGGGAATACCTTCTTCCAAAAAAAGACCACCTCGGGGTCGTTCACGGTGGCCAGAAATTCTTTTTGAAAGCCGGTGCCTTTGGTGTCTAACAAAAACAGGCGGAGATCGGACAACGTGCCACCCCGGGAGCTTTCCAAAATGGCGAGGATAGCATTCTGCAACACGGTGTCCATCTGGTCGCCCCATGACGTGGACAGCCGACGGAACACGGCGATGAGGTCGGACGCGAGCAATTCTTTTTCTTCGTCGGAATGCGCCTGAAAAATATTGAACCCGATCGGAAAATTCACATCGGACGGATCCACCAGCACCACATCGTCAATCCGGTCATCGGGGATCACGCCCAAAATCTGTTGGATCAAATCACCATGGGGATCGAGCACGGCCACGCCGTCGCCGTTCGCGATGTCCTGCTGGATGAGGTTGAACAACAATGAAGATTTGCCGGTGCCGGAGGAACCGATGATATGCGTGTGGCGCACCCGCTGCTCGGGCGTGAGATAGACCGGCACACTATCACCATTGTGTTCGTTGTCGCCGATAACGACGCCCGGCGGTCGCCGCACGATGATCGGTGCGGCCTTGGTCAGTCCGGCGTCCCGCAGCAAGGCCGGCGAACGGACGGCGCTAGATGGCAGATGCACGAAGCCGACCAGTTCCTCGCTGTTCAAGATCATGCCCGTCCGCCGGGAACGCCGGCAGATTACATCTTCCAGATGGGGCACATACGGATAGTTGTGATTGCGGATGGGAATGAGCGAATTGCCATGGGGCTGCGCGAAGACCCGCAGCGAGCTGGACAGGTCGCGCGCGATTTCATAGAGGCGCGCCCGACTGGAGGTGCGCGTCAGGATGCGAACCACGACGGCATACAAGGGCTTGGAAACTTTTCGCTCCGCCGCCGAGGCCAGTTCCGGGGCGTTGACGAAAAATGGTTTGCCGTCGCTGTAAGTCACCGAGCTGGTGATGCTGTTCGCCCACGGATTTTGCACCGGCTGCCAGAGGACTTGGAACACTCCGAGTTCACCCGGCTGCAACTCGGCCAGCGCCGCGACGATGCCGATGAACGGATCAAACTTGCCGGTCGCCAGCGGCAACAGGAATTCCTGGGCCAGCCCAAATTCCACGGCAAACGCGTCGTTGCCGACACTGTTGGTCCACGCCGTTTCCAGCGTGCCCTGCCGCTCGGAAAACTGCACGTCCGGGAAATGTGCCGCCAGTTGTTTCCGCACCAATGAAATATCGTCCTCGCCAGCGACGAACTGCGCGAGCACCCGTTTCGGCTGCCCCACCAACTCGAACGCCACCGGTTCCCGGCACAGGGCCAGGCTGTTCAGAAAATGTTCGAAGGCATCCTTCGCCATGTCGAGGTCGGCGGACAAGGCCATTTGCAATTCAACCAGCGGGCCTCGGTTCAGATAAATCGGTTGCGGCTCTGCCTCCGGTTCAGGGGGAGCAACGGCTGCAGGAGGACGGGAAGTTCCGGCAAGTTTGCGCGCGAGTGAACTTAAAAAAGTTTGCCGCCGGCCGTCATCCACCACCGGGGGATCAACTTGCGAACGGAAGGTAAAAGGAACAAAGGGCGGTTCTGGGTAAACCGGGCGGTCAAACACCTGCCACCCGCGCCCGCGCACTTCCCAAGCCTCGAACTGGGCGGAAAAATGTTCGTGGGCGGAGGCCATGCAAAACGTCCCTATGCTTCCCTATTTCGGATCGGCTTTCCGGGGTGGTAAGGGCAGAAATAATTCGTGGAGCAACGGCGGCGGAAATTGATGCTGCCGCACCAGCTTGACTCCCTTGGCGGCGGACAGGTCATCCGCGACCGCCTGCACGATGCCGGGAACCAGTTTTAGATACAAGGTGCGGCTGTCATCACGGTAGTAAGTGTCCACGCGGAACCAATCTTCATAGATGGTCGCCACCACAGGAATTTTGAGCAGCAAAGCATCTAGGTCGGCGAACGCCGAGGTGCCAGCATTGCGCAGGACACCAACCAACGCAAAGACCAAGGTGACGACGGCGATGATCGACAGGAGCAAGCCCAGCGGTTTGATCAACAATACTTGGAGGGCGAACAGAAATGCTCCCGCCGCCAGAATGTGCCAGAGCCGGACGAGAGCCGGGATGTAAGTGGTGCGGCAGGAGAAAAAATAGACCGAGCCAAACGGAGCGGCGCAAACATCCACCGCCAGCCGCTCCCGCATGAACCGGAGATAGAGCCGCTGGTCGGACATCAGGCCGCCTTCGGCAAATTCCACGCGGGACGCGACGACACTGGGAAATTCACGGGCCGACAATTGCTTTTCCACCGCCGCGTAAAATTCGCCGGGGGCGAGGCTGAAATTTTCAGCGGAGACGATCCAGTGATCCATCACTTGACCGCGTTTATTTTCAAAACCGAAGATGAATTCAAGAATGCAACGAATCCATTCGCTCTTTTTCGGCTTGTCGTCGGGAGTAGCCATAGATGAGTATCTAGTCGCATCATGGCATCCGCCTTCATTAACGGCAACGCCAATCTGGCGCGCTCCAGCCGCCATGGCCAGTCAGGCTGTCTCTGGGCTTCGAATTCCATCATGGACAATTTATGAGCACTCCCAACTCCGCTTCCCTGCCGACCACCAAAAAAAGTCTGTGGCGCACCCTACGACCTTTGCTCTTGTGGGTGTTGGTCATTCTCGGTGTGGTAGGCTATCGCACACATCAAGTCATGCTCGAGAAATCGCGGCTACAATTCAGTCTCACGCTGGCTCACCAAACCCTTCCGTATGTCGCCACGATCACGCTCGACGGCCTCCCGGCGACGACTGGCCAGCACCTTTCGCTCGGTCATCACACTTTGATCGTCACGCATCCGAAGGTAGAGACGTTCACGAGCAATTTCTTTGGCTGGTATGGCGGACTGGACTGCGGAACGATTGATTTGAAACGTGCCCAGGGTTCGTTGAATGTCTCGGCGCATCCCCCGGCGCAAACCATCACCATCACTGGCCCGGAATTTTCCCTGACGCTGAACGATTCCACCGGCACAAATATTTTAGTGCCGACGGACTCTTACCATGTCACCGCGCAATTTGCCCGTTGGTCGGATGCAAAAGATGTGGTGGTGGCTCCGAGCTATTCTCTGCCGTGCAGTTTTACTCCGCAGTTGGGCGCGTTGTCCCTGACGTGCAACCAGTCCGGCGCGACCTATGTGGTGCGCGACAATAACGGCCGGACGATTGAAAATGGTGATGTGCCTGCGACCTTGACCGGATTGCCCGTTGATACCTATCAGATGACGGTCACCTTTCATCAGCACGAGTTGCAAAAACAATTGTTCGTGGCTCCCAATAAGACGAACGAAGTGCCGTTTGAATTTGTGTTCGGTTCGACGCTGGTCTTGTCCACGCCTGCCGGGGCGTCGGTGTTTAATACGAACGGAAATTATCTGGGCATCACGCCGTTATTGGTCACGGAACTCATCCCCGGCAACACGGAATTCAAGCTGCAATTGTCTAGCCATCAGGATGCCATTGTCCC
>JAYWBR010000081.1:0-7473 GCA_043781315.1 Verrucomicrobiota bacterium
AATTCGCACATGGGCGATCCCCGGACCGTCCGCAGCCATTAGGCTCGGCAACCCGTTGCCAGCCGCCGCATCCCCAACACTTCAGGCCGGAAACGCCCAAACGTCTCCGGCCTCCTCTTTTATGACAATGGCCCCGCGCGGAGCACTGAAGCGGGAACAGACCGGCTGGCTGGCTTCGGGGTGAGAATTGCCCGAGCTGAAAGTTCGCGCCTTGAACCCCTGAACCAAAAACATTCAACGCTCAACATTCAACTTCCAATGCCCAAGGTGCTGACGCGCGCATCATCCTTCGAGGTTGGGCGTTGAATGTTCCCAAGGTTCAAGGGGAGGTGGATGGAGAAGATTAAAGTAAAGTTTGCGTCGCCCTGTCCGAAGCTGTTTTGTGTGGGCTGTGTCTAAATTTCGCTCGTTCCTGAAATACTGGCTGCCGGTGCTGGCCTGGATGACGTTGATCTTTTCCGGCTCGGGTGATGCCAGGTCAGCCGCCCATTCCTCGCGGATCATTGTGCCGCTGATGCGCTGGCTCTGCCCGCACATGTCCCAGGAGGATTTGGATCTGGTGGTTTTGCTTGTCCGCAAATGCGCGCATCTCACCGAGTACGCCGTGCTGGCCTGGCTGTTCTGGCGCGCGGTGCGCAAGCCGGTGAAACGGGACGCACGGCCCTGGTCCTGGCGGCTGGCCGGCGGCGCGATTCTGTTTGTGGCGCTCTATGCGGCCAGCGATGAATGGCACCAGACGTTTGTCCCGAACCGCGAAGGCTGCGTCCGGGATGTGATGATTGACACCACCGGAGCCGTGTTGGGGATGGGCGCGTTGTGGGGATATCAATGCCTGCGCGGGTGCCGGCGCCGGGTCACTGGTCCCGCAGTCGCCGCAACTGCACGCAGGTCTGCGTGAACGCGGTGTCGAGTTCCACCAGGAGGCCGCCGGTGTTTTCCGTCGTGCCGGCGCGCGCCAGTTCTTCGAGCCGCCGGGAAATTTCCACCAGGCGTCGGGCGCCCAGATTGAGGCTCATACTTTTCAACGCGTGCGCATGAAAGGCCAGGCGGGAGACATCATGAACGCTTCCTTTGATCTGCGTGATGGTCTGCGGGGCGCTCTCAAAAAAAAGATCCACAAGTTCGCGCACGATGTTGACGCCATCATTCGGCGGCATGTCGCGCAGTTCCGCCAGGATGGTTTCATCCAGCAGCGGCTCCGCCGGAACCGCCAGCGTGCGGCGCAGAAACGAGGTGTCCACCTTCCGGCTGTGCGCCGGCCCCCAGTGCTCCAGGGCCTCCTGCAATCCGGCGAGCCGCACCGGCTTGGTGATGTAATCATCCATCCCCGCCGCGAGGCATTTCTCCCGGTCCCCCATCAGCGCGTTGCCGGTCATGGCAATGATGCACGGGCGCTTCTCCACCGGCCAGCGCTGGCAGATCTCCCGGGCCGCCTGCAAGCCGTCCATCTCGGGCATCTGCACGTCGAGAAAAACAATGTCGTACGCGCGCCGTTCGAGCGCGGCCAGCACTTCCTGGCCGTTGGTGGCGATGTCGGCGCGATAGCCCAGTTTTTGCAAAATGCTCAGGCCGACTTTCTGGTTGATGAGATTGTCGTCCGCCAGCAGCAGGCGCAACGGGAGCCGGCGGGCCAGTTCGCCGTCGAGCATCGGTGTCACCGGCGCTTTTTTTTCAAACTGGGGTTGGATGTTCAACGCGCGGCACAAGGCGTCCAGCAATTGCACGGGGCGGATGGGCTTGTGAACCAGGCCCGCAATGCCGGCCTGGATCGGGCGGGCGTCATCGCTGCGCAGCCGCACCGAGGAAAGCAGGAGCACGGGAAGATTTTTCCCGGCGGGATGTTCGCGGATTTTTTCCACCAGCGCGAGACTGTCCGCGTCCGGCAGTTGCAGGTCCACGATGCCCGCGTCAAACACCTTTCCCTCGGCGAACAATTTCAACGTCTCCACGCAGTTGGCCGCGCTGTGAACCTGCATGCCCCATTGCGTGGCCCGATGCCGGATCAGACGCAGATTAACAAGATTGTCCTCCACCACCAGCAGGTGCCGGCCGGTCAGTTCCGGCTGGGGCAGTTGCCAGTTGGGCGGGGCCGGCGTGGAAGCCGCACGCAGCACCACGGTGAAATGAAAGGTCGCGCCTTCGCCGGTGTCGCTCTCCACCCAGATTTTACCGTCCATCAACTCGGTCAGTTGTTTGCAGATCGCCAGGCCCAAGCCAGTGCCGCCGTAATGCCGCGTGGTCGAGGCGTCCACCTGCTGGAAGGATTTGAACAGCCGCTCCTGCTTGTCGTACGGAATGCCAATGCCGGTATCGCGCACGCAGAAATGCAGCAGCCACTGCTCGGGATGACGAAGAAATTCCGTGTCGTGCGGGTGGCCCGGCTCCAGCCGGCGCGGGCCTTGGGACGAGGGGAACACCTCGATGACCACCTCGCCCGCCGGCGTGAACTTCACCGCGTTGCTGATGAGGTTGACCAGAATTTGTCGCAGCCGCGTGGAATCCCCGACCAGAATCTTGGGAATCAAATCGTCCACCACGTAGGCGAGATCGAGATTTTTTTCCGCCGCCTTGGGCGCGAGCAGATCGAGCGCCTCCTCGATGCAGGTGTGCAGCTCGAACGGATGATTCTCCAGTTCCAGCTTGCCGGATTCGATTTTGGAAAAGTCGAGGATGTCGTTGATGATCGTGAGCAATGCGTCCGCGCTGCTGCGCGTGGCCTCGACATATTCGCGCTGCTCGTCAGTCAGATCGGTTTCGAGGAGGAGGCCCGTCATGCCGATAACGCCGTTCATCGGCGTGCGGATTTCGTGGCTCATGTTCGCGAGAAATTCGGACTTGGCGAGCGTGGCCTCCTCCAGTTTTTGATTCAGCGCCACGAGGGCGGCGTTGCTTTCCACCCATTGCCGCTGGCTTTCGCGCAGCGCCCGGTAGGCCGCGTCGCGCTGCAACTGGTTGAGATAGGCTTTGGAATGATAGCGGATGCGGGCGAGCAGTTCCGTGCGGTCCGGCAGCTTCACCAGAAAGTCATTGGCCCCGAGGGCAAAGGCCTGACTGCGCACGGCGGCATTTTCCGTCGGGGAAAGGATGATGACCGGAATGGCTTTCGTGGCCGGATGGGCACGCAGTTGCTGGAGGGCGAAACAACCCTGGGCGGCGGGCTGCATCAAATCGTGCAGGATCACCGTTGGATGAAGCTGGTCGGCGAGCTGGATGGCGGCGGCGGGTTCGACGCAATGGTGAAATTCGAGATGGTTTTCGCCGGCCAATAAACCGCGCACTTCTGCCGCCACCGCCGCCCGCTCGGCCACCAACAGCACACACGCTTGCTGGTCGGTTGCGTGCAGCCCCTGCTCTGCGGCCGGAGTCGGCGTGGGGTTCTGGGTTCGGTCTGGCATTGAGTGTCAGTTTTTTTCGGCGACGGAAAAGTAACCATTCACGCGCGAAAAACAAGGCTGCGTGTGGTCGCTCAACGAGGATTGCGCAAACCCTCAAAGCGCAAATGCAGCCGGTACGTTTGCGGCGGCACGGCGTAACGTTCCAAAACTCCGGGGCCGCAACTGCCGTTGCCCAGGCCGGAATTTTTCGCATCCAACGACAGCACCACTTCGGCGCGCGGCTTCAACTCGTGGTTGTGTTTCACCGCCGCCAGATCCGCCGCCGTGAAGTGCAGCGCGGAAATGGAAATCGGATTTCCTCCACTCGTCACTCGCAGGCCGCCGCCGTGCCCATCCGTCAACGTCAGCCAGCGCACATCCTCCTTGTTGCCGTTTTCCTGCGGGCGAACATACGGAACAAACTGCTCCGTCACCCTGCCCGACCAGACGCCCAAGTCCGCCGCCGCTTTGCGGTCGGAATAATTTTCAAACGGCCCGCGCCCGAGCCAGGTGAACTGCTCCAACTCCCCCGCCACGCGCAGCACCACGCCGAGACGCGGCAAGGCCGGCGGCAGTTGGCCGAACGGCTCGAAACGATTGTCCATGTCCACCGCGCCGTCGCCGTAAACCGTCCACGTCGTATGCAACGTATAGCCACCATTGGTCGCGCTGCTTGTGACGACCGTGATGAGCTTCACTTCGTCGGCCCGTGTCTGCTCGACGGAAATGAATCCACGCGCCGCGAAACATGATCCAAACCCGCCAGTCGCCAATCGCGCGCGAGCCATTTGCCGAACCCCTTGTCGTTGTCCGTCGGCGCACGAAACATCTGGAGGATCGGCCCGGCCACGCCGTTGGTCGTTTGCAAAATAATTTCGCGCCCGTCGAACTTCAGCGAAGTCAGGGTTCCCGCCGCGTGGCTGAACGCGCCGGAAAAATCAGCCCCCTCAATTCGCACGGTGTCGCCAGCCTCGATCAATTTCAAATTCCCCGTCTTGGATGCATTGGGCAAATGTTTGCGGGCAACTGGAACCGCCAACGGCAACTGCTGCCACGCCACTTCATGTCCCGCCTTCGCCCACGGTTCGTCGTTGCGCGTATGAAAGCTGACGCGCAGCCAACACTCCGCGCCGCTTGGAGCGCCGATCTCCGAATCGGCTCGATAGTTCGATGAGATCCCCAGTTCGTGCCGATTCGGAGATCGGCGCTCCGGCCAGCGGGCTGCCTCACGAATTTCCTCCACCGGAATTTTCACCACGGCCTGCTTCCCCGGCGCGCAATCTACCGGGTTCAGGACGCCGGATTGCACCACGTTGCTGCCGCGCATCACCGACCAGCGCACTTCAAACTCCCGCAAGTTCAGGAAGGCATTCCGGTTTGTCACTTTGATCGCCACCCGGCCCGGCTGCAAATTCACCGCTGCAATCGCCACGGGCTGATAAACTTTTTTCACCTCCCAATACTTCGGATAAATCCCGCGATCCGAATCCACGATCCCTTTGATGCAGAAGATGCCCAGGTTCGGCGCGTCGCCGAAGTCACCACCGTAGGCCATGAACTTCCGGCCATCCGGCGCGGTTTTGCGCAAACCCTGGTCGCACCACTCCCAGATGAAGCCGCCGAGCAAACGTGGCTGCGAATAAATTTCATCCCAGTATTCCTGAAAGTTGCCGAGCGAATTGCCCATCACATGCGCGAACTCACTCGTGAGGATGGGCCGCGAATCGTTGGTGCGCTGTGCAATTGCGACGAGGTGTTCCCAGCGCATGTTCTCCGGCGATTCCGATTTCGCATACGGTTCCATCACGCGCGGGTAAAAACGGCTGATGACATCCACGCCCGGCGGATCCGGAAGCGGCGCGGTGACAGGGGATTTTTGCGGAGCCGATTTCGGAGCGGCTTCAACTTTTCCAGCGGCGGCGGGTTCAAAGGTCAGATCAGTTTCGCCAGCGCGACCACCCTGCGCGCCTTCGTAATGCACCGGCCGCGTCGGATCAAACGTGTGCAGCCAGCCGGACATCGCGGCGAAGTTGGGGCCGTAACCGGATTCGTTCCCGAGCGACCACATGATGACGGACGGATGATTCTTGTCGCGCTCCGCCAGGCTGATGGCGCGATCCAGAAAGGCGTTGTGCCAGCGCGGATCGTTCGCGAGAAATCCGCGCGTGCCCTGCGCTTCCAGATTCGCCTCGTCCAAAACGTAGAGGCCGTAACGATCACAAAGCTCATACCAGCGCGGGTCGTCAGGATAATGGCAGGTGCGGACGGCGTTGATGTTTGCGCGCTTCATCAACTCGATGTCGCGCTCCATGCTCGCGAGCGAAACGGTGTGGCCGTTGTCAGGATCGGTCTCGTGGCGGTTCACGCCGCGCAGACGAATCGGCTGGCCGTTCACCAAAAATGATCTGCTGCGAATTTCAATTTTCCGAAAACCCACCGCGCAACTTTCCGACTCCACGACTTCGCCGCGCTCGTTGTTCAAGGTCAGCACAAGGGTGTAAAGATTGGGCGTCTCGGCAGTCCACTTGGCGGGATTTTTCACGACACCTTCAAGCCAGGCGAACTTCACCGGCCCGCGCTGCGGCGTGCGGTCGTCGAGAATTTTGGCGTTCCAATTGGGGTTCAAAATTTCTGCGGCGTCATGGCTGATGCTCGTAGTGGCACGGGCGTCCCGCCCGTACGGTTCTGGATTTGCCGAAGACAGGCGGCTCTCGAAACACACGGGCGGGCCGCCCGTGCCACTAAAAAGTTGCGCGCGCACTGTCCAACCTTCCAGCGAACGACCGGCATATTCGGCCAGCTCAGGTTTGATTTGCAAAACGGCATCGCGGTAATCCGCGTCCAATTCCGTCCGCACCGTGAAGTCGCGAATGCGCGCCGCCGCCGTCGAGTACAGATAGACGCCGCGAAAAATCCCGCTCATCCGCCACATGTCCTGATCTTCAAGGTAGCTGCCGTCCGACCAGCGATAGACCTCGACCGCGAGTTGGTTCACGCCGGGTTGCAAAAAATCCGTGAGATCAAACTCCGCCGGCGAACGGCTGTTCTCGCTGTAACCAACACGCGCGCCGTTGACCCAGACGTAAAACGCGCTTTCCACACCGTCGAAATGGATGAAGGTTCGCCGACCGTTCCAGTTCGCGGGAAATTCAAACTCGCGGCGATACGAGCTGACCGGATTGTGCTCGCGGAACGAAGTGTCGTTCGTCGGCGGCACGCCCATGACGCGGGGCGGATCAATCTTGAACGGATAACCGGAACTGACGTAGATCGGCGTGCCGTGGCCGCGCATCTCGACGCAGGAAGGAACGTCAATGGGTCGGCCAGGTCGAGTCGTTGAAGTTGGTCTGGAAAAAATCCCGCGGTCGCAGATCGGGATGCGGCACCCAGTTGAATTTCCAAATTCCGTTGAGCGTAAGAAAATATGGCGACGTTTCGACCACGCCAGCCAAAGCCCCGGCCACGTCCCCGAACGGCACAAAAGTCGCGCGCCGGCTCGCGGTTGATCTGGATGACCTGTTCGTTTTCCCAGTCTGGCGCGGGGTTTCCTGGCAAGCGGGCTACCATCAATCCCGCCAGCGCGAAACCAGCCAGATATTTTTTCAGCACAGGCATTTGTTTGCCGGAGAGCTTAAAGATTTCGCGCACCGTGGCAACTGCGGGGACATAAGCCGCTGGAGCGCGGCTGTGTCGCAGCGACCAGCCGCAGCACATGCAAATGTCCAGCGGCGTATAAAATTTCTGCTGCGGCTGGCATTGCGAAGCTGCTGCGGCTGATCCCGCCCGGCGCGGGATACAGCCGCGCTCCGGGATTTCAAGTTTTCCCGCGCACAATCTGATTGAAAACTCTCCTGCCCCACCGCACACTTTGGCCATGACGAAATCTGTTTTTACCGGGCCGGTTTATGTGGTGCGCGACAACATTGACACCGACCAGATCATCTCCGCGCAATACCTGAACCTCGTCCCGACCATCGCCGAGGAATACGAGAAGCTCGGCAGCTACGCGCTCGACGGCCTGCCCGCCTCGCTCTACCCCAACCGCTACGTCCAGCCCGGCCAGCTCGACAGCGAATTCCCCATCGTCGTCGGCGGGAAA
>JAYWBR010000082.1:0-7439 GCA_043781315.1 Verrucomicrobiota bacterium
TCGCGCTCCTTTTTCAACCGGGCCGTGCGCTCCGCTTCCAGCGCGCGGTCGAAATACTTTTTGCCGTCAATCCACGTCTGCAAACATTGCGTCCCGGAATCCAGCGGCGACTTCGACCACAGCACGAAGTCCGCGTCCTTGCCCGGTTCCAGCGAGCCGGTGAACTGGTCAATGTGCAACTGCTTCGCCGCGTTGAGCGAGACGAACTTGAACGCCTCCTCGTCGGTCGTGCCGCCGTACTTCACGGCCTTGGCCGCTTCGAGATACAGGCGGCGCGCGAGTTCGGACGAATCCGAGTTGAACGTCACCGTCACGCCGCGCTCGCGCAGCAGGCTGCCGTTGTAGGGAATCGCGTCATACACCTCGAACTTGTAGGCCCACCAGTCGGAGAACGTCGAGACACCCGCGCCGTGCGCCGCAATTTCATCGGCGATCTTGTAGGCTTCAAGACCGTGTTGCAGCGTGGCGACCTTGACGCCGAAACTTTCCATCGTCCGGAGGAACGCGAGAATTTCGTCCTGCCGATAACTGTGGCAGTGAATCCAGCGCTTGCCCTCGATGATCTCGCCGATGGCTTCCAGTTCCAGATCGCGACGCGGTTGCAGTCCGCCGGTGCGATGAAATTTTTCCCAGTCCGCGAGATACTGTCGCGCCGCCGTGAACCGATTGGCGATGAACACCGGCACGCCCATGCGGCTTTGCGGAAAGCGGGTGGTGAACTTCTCGCCCCAGTTCGACTGCTTCACGTTTTCGCCGAGCGCGAATTTAATTCCCGGCGGCGCGTTGCTGAAAATCAGTTGTTGCGGCGAATCCCCGTCGCGCAATTTGATCACGCAGTTTTGGCCGCCGATGGGATTGGCCGAGCCGTGCAGCAGGTTCACAGCGGTCACACCGCCCGCGAGTTGTTGATGGAGATTTTCCGTTTCCGAATTCACCACGTCACCGATGCGGACCATTGCGGTGGACGGCAGGCGGGACTCGTTCACGTTGCCGAGAATCGCCGTGTGGCTGTGGCAATCAATGATGCCGGGCGTGATCGCGCCGCCCGCCGCGTCCACGACGAAGGCGTTGGTGCCTGCATCCGCCCGAAATTCGCCGACGCCAAGAATCTTCCCGCCGGAAACCATCACCTGCGCATTCGTCAAAATGCCGAGCGGACTGCACGTCCACACGGTCGCGTTGGTGAGCAGGATGATCGGCGGATTCGTGATCGCGCCGCGGCCGTCGAGCGGTGAGCGGGCCACGCGGATTTTTTGGGCGTCACGAAGCTTGTCTTTTTTGTCGTCCTTTTTTTTCTCGTCAACCTTGGCGACGGCAGCCGCGTTCGTCGTGGCCGGTGAATTGGTGGACACCACAACATTCGTGGCGGCCACGGCATTGGTGCTGGCAGCTTCAATCGCCGCAGCAGAAGCGTTGGTCGAAACCGTTTCCGTTTTCGCAGGCTTGGCGGCTTCGGGCGGCGCGGAGAAAATTTTTCCATCAATCCAAACGGCGCGGACTTTCGCCTCACCCGAAAAATAATTCGTGCCTTCCACAATCGTCAGGTTCGCCAACTTGCCGGCGGCGATGGTGCCAAGCTGGTTTTCCATGCCGCACAGTTTCGCCGGCACCGTGGTCAAGGCCGCCAGCGCGTCGTCTTCCGACAGGCCGCGATCCAGCGCGAGGCGGAGGTTCTTGGGAAAATCTTTTTTGTCGCTGAGGCCGTAAGTCGTGAGTGCAACGGACAATCCCTGCTGGCGCAGCAGCGCGGGATTTTCGGCGGCCCAATCCCACGCGCGCAGTTGATCGAGTGAAACCTGATCCCAGTCATCGTCGTTCGGCAGCTTGGGCAGCGCCGGAAAATTCACCGGCACGATGAACGTCGCGCCGGTCTGCCTGGCGAGATCGGGTCGCCGCCATTCCTGACCGCACGAAACAAGGGCGATGTCCAAACCGAGTTCATGGCTGAGTTGCGCCGCGCGAGCATTCATCAGCGCGCTGCCCGGCTCGAAGAGGACGCGCATCTTTTTGTTCGCGGCGGGCGCGAGCGCTTCGAGGGCGGGATTGTATTCGGGACGTTGCCGACCCTGCGGATGTTGCGCGAAGTCGGCGTGATCCAGCGCGTAATGTTGTGCGTCAAAAAAACTCTGCCGCACCGCCGCGATCACGCCCATGAGCGAACCGGGAAACGCGCCGTCGTCGCTGTCGTCCGTCTCGAAGGCGATGTGCTGGAAAACATCCGGCTTGAGCAGCGCGCGATTCGGATCTTCAGCGGTCAAGGCAACAAGCGCGCTGGTGCCGCGAATGATTCCCTTCGCGGGAGCAAGGACGGCGACGGTGAAGCCAAGTTCGCGCAGCGGTGCCAGCGTTTTTTCCTTCGGCGAAAAATTCCGCGCGGCGCGAAACTCCGGCGTGATGGAACCAAGCGCGTAGCCGGGGCCGGGCTGGCCGGAATCCGTTTTGGTGCCGGGCGCGCCATAAAATTTGTAGCCGCCCGCCGTCATCGTGGATTGCCTGATCGGCATCGTGTCGCTGGTGGAAACCGGCGCGTTGGTGGAATCCAGCACGAGGTAAGGCTCAATGAAACCGGCGTAGATCGTCTGGCCTTTCATGTCCCAGACCCGCGCGTCGTCCGGCACGGCGCTGTTCGTGCCGACGGATTGGATCAGTCCATCGCGGATGACGATGATGCCCGCGTCGAGAACTTCGCCAGGTTGAATGACCACTTTGCCGCCGACCAGCGCGTGAACCCCCGGCGGCAGCGGACGAAAGCCGGGCGACCGAAGTTCGCCGGCGAAGGCGGTATCAAACAAGCACGCCGCCGCCAGCGCGCTGAAAAAAATCACACGTCTTGAAATCACGAGGCCGAAGTTTGCTGGCGAACTGGATGCGAGGCAAGCCTCGTGGCGGTGGTAGTCGTAGCGGCAGGCGTCCCGCCGGCCGTAGAGCCGAGGCGTCCCGCCCGGCGGCAAAGGCGTGCGAGTGAGGAAGGCTTCCAGATTTTCCAGAACCGTCGGAAAGTCCGTGGCTTTCTTTCCGGGCGGCGGGACGCCGGCCCTCTACGTCAGGCGGGACGCCTGACGCCACGGCACCGTGCTGCGAAGGTCGGGCCTCCCGATGCGGTGCGATGAACTTTCCCCCGACCGCCTGACGGCGCGGGCAAATTATTTTCCCGCCAGCCCTTGCAGGTAGGCCAGGATCAAATCCGGCAAGTCCCGGCTGTAACCGCCCTCCAGCAGGCTGAACGCCGGCACGCCGAGTCCCCGCAGCGATTCGCCGAGCCAGAAAAAATCCTCCGCCTCCAGCGTCCCCTGCGCCAGCGGATCCCGCGCGTAGGCATCGAACCCGGCGGACACCGCGATGAGTTCGGGATGAAACCCTTTTACAGTCTCCAACGCTTTGGCCAGCACCCGGCGGTATTCCAGGCGCGGCAGATGGGCGGGCACGGGAAAGTTGAAACAGTTGTCGCCCACGTTCTCCGCGCCGGTGCCCGGATAGCACGGATGCTGATGGACGGAAAAAAAAGCCGTGCCTTCGTGGTACAGCAAAATATCCTCGGTGCCGTTCCCGTGGTGGATGTCAAAATCGAAAACCGCCACGCGCCGCACCCCCGCCGCCTGCGCCGCCAACGCGGCAATGGCCACGTTGTTCAGGTAGCAAAAGCCCATCGAAGCCTCCCGCGTCGCGTGATGCCCCGGCGGGCGCATGAGGCTGAACACGGTCTCGCCCGCGCGCGCGCACCGCATCGCCTCCAACGCCGCGCCCACCGAAGCGCGCGCGTATTCCGCGATGCCCGGATGCGCCGGCGTGTCGGCGTCAAAATCTTCCGGCTGGTTCAACCGCGCGAGCATCCGGGGCGAGTGGGCGCGCAGGATCGCCGCCTCGTCCGCCGGGCCGGGCGCGGCCCAGGCGAGGGGCAGCGCCGTCTGGGCGCGCAGCTTTTCGAGCGTGCGGGTGATGCGCGCCGGGCGTTCGGGATGGCCGGGCCGCACGTAACCGGCGCAGTTTTCATCGGTGATAATTTTCATCGGTGGTGGCGCACGCCAATTTGCCAGCGGCGGACGGGCTTGGCCAGCCGGGACTGGCGGCGGAAACTTTGCCGGTTTGGAAATTTATTCCGACTTTTTGCGATGGTGTTCTTGACAAGTTTTGGGTGACTGCCCAAGCTCGTCGGCGTTCGAATATGTACAAACGATTTTTCCCCATTTTGATTTTCGCCGCCGGGTGCGTCCTGTCTTCGCTCTGGCTTTGCAACGACGTGTCCGGCAGTTCCACAAACCTAGTGCTGACCGTTCCGCCGGGCGGCACGCCGACCATGGAAAGCACCGCCGCCAATGAGGCGTTCCGCTCGTATTTGCAGCTTCAGGAGCAACTGCACGAAACCCAGTTGTCCATCGAGCGCGCCGAAAAGGAAATGGAACTCGCCACGCTCAAGAGCGCCGCCATCCTGTCCAACCGCCTCCAGGCCATCGAGCAGACCGTCGAACTCCAGCGCGCGCACGAACTCGGCATCGTCCGCGACATGATGTACATCGCCGGCGCGTTCGTGGTGATCGGCGTCTTGGCGCTGCTGTTCACGTCTTACTTCCACTGGCGGGCCGTAAGCCGGCTCGGTGAAATCGCCGCCGCGCTGCCCGCCTATCGCGGACTCGGGGCCATGCCGGCGCTTCCGGCGCTCGGCGTGAACGAAAACCAACTGTTGCTGGAGCAGACCAACACCCGGCTGCTCGAAGCCGTGGAGCGGCTGGAAAAAAGAATCGCCGAGCTGGAGGCGCATGACAGCGCGCGGCATCTGACCAACGGCAACCCGGCGACCGCGACCGAGCCGGTGCGCGCGGAAAAAAATGCGGTGGCGGAAGCGTTGCCGGAAATGTCCGTCCAACCGTCCCGGACGACCACAACCACCGGCTCCAGCCGGTCGGCTGAATCGGCGGAACAGGTGATGATGCTCCTAGGCAAGGGCCAGTCGCTGTTAAGCCAGGATCAAAACGAACAGGCGGTGGCGTGCTTTGATGAGGCGCTCGCGCTGGATCCCGCCAACACGGAGCTGCTGGTCAAAAAAGGGGATGCGCTGGAGAAATTACGCCGAACCCAGGACGCGCTCGAATGTTACGACCGCGCCCTGGCGATAGATGATTCCATGACCATCGCGTACCTCCACAAGGGCGGACTGCTCAACCGCATCGAACGGTTCGACGAAGCCATGCACTGCTACGAGCAGGCGTTGCGCACGCAGGACAAAGACCGCGTGGCGTAGCTGCGACGCCCCCGGCGCAGCGAGTGCGGGCGACGCCTCGTCGCCAAGGCCGGCGACCCAACCAAGCAGGGCATTGTTTTTTCGCGCGACGAGGGCGTTGCGCACCCTCCTGCGGCGAGGGCGTCGCAGCTACAATTTTCAATTCAACCCGCCCTCGCCCTTGACGCGCTCCGCGTCCATCTGCCGGCGGATCTTCTGAATCTCCGCCTGGATCAACTCGCGGTTGATTTCATCCTTGGTGTCGAGTTCCTTCTCCAGCTCAATGATGCGCTGCTCGTAAACCGACAGCCGGCCCTGCATCCGCGAATGAATCGTCTCCAGCCGCTGCCCCAGCCGGTCCACTTCGGTGGCGGCCTGCTGCTGCGTCTCGATCAGGTGCGCGCGCTGCGTGAGAAGTTTTTGCACCAGCGTGTCGGACATCCAGCGCGCCAGATGAGCGATCAAGCCCTGGCGGATCACCGTCTGCGCCTTCTCGGCCTGGCGTTCGGCGGAGAGGGCGCGCTGCTGCCAGTCCGCCGCACCCGCACCTTCCCTCCGCACCGGCAACAGCGGACTTGGAATTTTCCGGCGGCGACGCAGGAGGACGAATGTCAAACCGAGCAAAACTCCGCCACCCCCGGCTCCCCACAGCCAGTAATTATTTGTGGGCGCCGGCAGATTGCCCGCCGGCGGCGTTGGTGCCGGGGCGATGACAGTCGGCGTTTTTTCTTTCAGCGCGGCGAGGGCGGCCAACATTTTCAAATCCAGCACCTGGCCCTTTTTCGCGACCACCTGGCCGTTGGTGAAATTGTCCGTCACGCTCAGGCCCTCGCTGCGCTTGGCGCGCATCGCCATGGTCAGTTCGGCTTCGACGGTGCAGTTGGGTTTCAAAAACGTGCTGAGATATTTCGCCACGGCATGTTGCTCGGGCGGGAACGCGGCCTGCAAATCGGTGCGCGCTCGTTGGAAGGAAATGAACTCCGTTTTGGAATGGTTCGTGCCGTGCCGCGCCACCATCTGGGCCGTGAGGGTTTCGGTGTCGGCATAGGTCACCACGCGCACCGTGGCCCCGACCTTCGCCCCGGCGGGAATGGCGTTCGTGGCGCGGATGAACAATTTCATCTCGGCGGCGAGGCTGGCCAGCAACGCCGCTTCAAAAGCCTGGTCCGATTCACCGCCCGCCCAGAGCCGGGCCAGGTCGGTGGTGACAGGAAACAGCGGATTTTTTTTTTGGAATGAAACGATCAGGCGGCTGAATTGTTCCGAGGCCAGCGCGTCAGCCTCCAGTTTCCGCGCCTCGAAACTTTGCTCGACGGCGTCCAGAAAATTCCCGCGCGTCTCGGCAAAACTTTTGTGAAACGCCGCCGCGACCTCGCCGCCGGCCTGGGGATAAAAGCGGAAGATCACCGGCACGCGCTCGCCTTCCCGGGACTTCAATTCCGCCGTGCCCTTGGGATCAATGATGACGAGCGAAACCGGCGTCGTGATGTCCGCCTCGACGCGGTCGCCGAGTTTGTAGTCGGCCAGCTCCTTCGCCGGAAGCGCCGCGACCGACAAACCCACCAGCACGACGACGGGAAAAAGCGGGCGGAATAATGTCACCATAGGAATGATTTCTGTTCGCTCAACAACGTGTCGCCCTCCCACAACGTCGCGCGCCAAGCCGTCACGCGGCCGAACCGTTTGTAGTCCTCGCCGATGATCGGGAGGAACGTCCAATGACTAAACCAGCCGCTGGGTTTGACCTCGTATTCCAGCGTCGAGTGGCTGGGCAGATCGCCCTTGGCCGCGCCGCGCAATTCGATGCGCAACTTCACCGGCCCGTAGCTCGCACCGCTGGCCTGCCATTGGACGGCGAAGCGCATCCCGGAAACTTCGTTCGTGTGCGACCGCAGGAAAGCCTGGTAGGCGTCGCGTTCAAAGAGACTGGGGGAAAGCGTCTGCCGGCCCTGCAGATCGAGAAATTGCGGCAGTACTTTGATGACGCGGCCGGCGGCGGCCACGGCGGAAAATGCTCCCGCGAGGAGAACCGCAAGCACTGAATAATAAAGCGTCCGGCGCATGGCGGAGAAATAGCCGGACAAGCGCTGGAACTCAACTGGATTATTCCGTCGCACCCATCAAAAGGGTGTGATTAAAGTCGGGTGAGGGTAGCAGGACCAGGACTGACCTGGGCGCGGCTGTCGGCGGGAGCGCCGGCTTGCAGCCGGCTTTGCGGCGAAGC
>JAYWBR010000083.1:0-20847 GCA_043781315.1 Verrucomicrobiota bacterium
CCCGAAATACCATTGATTGCCTTTCTGGGTCTGCGGCATTTCCGGGTCGCGTGCCTTCTTGGCATTCTTGGTGGAGGGCGGCGCGGCGATCAGCGTGGCGTCCACCAATGTTCCCTCACGCAGCAACAAGCCGCGCGCGGTCAGGTCGGCGTTGATGGCGGCGAAAAGACCTTTGCACAAGTCGTGGGTTTCAAGCAGGCGGCGGAATTTCAACAGCGTGGTGGCGTCGGGAACAGCGTCGGCACTCAAGTCAATGCGGGCAAATCCCCGCAGGGCCTGACTGTCATAAAGCGTGTCTTCGAGGGCTTCGTCGGCCAGGCCATCCCATTGCTGGAGGAAATACACCCGCAACATCCGCTCCAGTCCGATGGGCGGACGTCCCCGTTCGCCCTTGGGATAGAACGGTTCGATGACCGCCAGTAGTTGTGTCCAAGGAATGACTTCCTCCATGCGCGCGAGGAACTTCTCCCGGCGGGTGATCTTCTTTTTGGTGGCAAACTCAGCTTGGGAAAAACTCGTCTGGTGGGTCATGCCCTCAACTTTACGAAACCAAAACCGCCACGTCTCCTTGAAAATTCAAAATCCAAAAATTAAATCAGTGTTTCCCTAAGTTTGGCGAGCAGGCTTGATCTGCTGCTATTTCCCAGCTTGCGCCGCGCCGATGCAGGGCGGGTAATTCGTTGGGACGACGCGGCTGAAGAAGTCGAGGCCGCCATTGTCAGGAATGATTTTTCCGGGCAGGCAGGCGGAGGCATCGCGAAGTTCGTAGCCCGCCAAGGAGGCAACACCATTTCCACCGCTGCCCGGCTTGACCAATGCGGGCTGATTCGTCGAGGCAAAAACATCTGGCGGCAGTTGCGCGTGCCCTCCGTAAAAAACGTTGTGCTCAAAAACCGTGTGCTGACTTTTTCCCCAGTCGTAAGTGACGCGACCAGCCACGTAAAAAATGTTGTTGTAGAAAAAAGTGTCGCGCGCACTGCCACCGTCCCAGTCGTTGAAGAGCAGCAGTGGCAGGTTCTGTTTCGGGCCGACGTAGATGGTGTTGTTGTAAATCTTCGTGTTCCGTGCGCCGCTGATGTGGAAGACGCGCGCGGAGTTTACGCCGTCGTTCTGGCTGATGTTGTAACGAATGACGGTGTCTTCGTTGTAGGAGCGGCCCGGCGCGCAGACGAGGAAGAAGCCGCCATCGTTGTCGTGGCTGTAGTTGTATTGGAACAGCGAACGGCGGCAGAGATAGTCCGAGTCGAAACCCTGGCCGTCCTTCGTGCCGCGCATCCCGGAGACTTCGTTGAACTGGATCAGCGTGTCGTCGCAATCAAACGGCCAGATGCCCGCCGCATAATCGTCGCACCGCATCCGGCCGCCGTGAATCACATTGCTCTCGATGATGCCGCCGTTGCTGCCCCAAAGTTTGATGCCGTCGCCCCCGATGTCTTCGAGCCGGTTGCCGCGAATCACCACGCGCGTGCTGCGGGTGCGACCACCGCCGCGCTGGCAAATGCCGTTGCGGTCGGTGCGGGCGACGTGGCAATTCTCAATGAGCAGATCATCAAAGCGCGACGGGTTGCGTCCCCGGCTCTCGAAAAGAATACCGCAACCTTCTTGGTCTTTGCGCAGATCGCCGTTCACATCATGGACGAAAAGGTTTTGCAAGTGAATGTGCCGCATCGTGCCGAAGGCGTCGGTGACGACGTGAATTCCCGTGCGCCCCGGCGCGCGGTTCGTGCCGAGGTTGGTGATTTCCAGATCGCTGATTTCCCAGAACTCGACGTTGCGAAGCAGCAGCGTGTCGGGAAATTTCCCCTCGCTGTCAAGGCGCGGCAGCGGGCCGGCGCCAAACTTGCCGATGCGGATGGAAAGAATTTTTCCGTCCACCACCGCGCCCGAACCTTGGGGTTGAAGTTGGCCGGAGAATTGGGAGCCGGCTTTGAACCACAGTTGGTCGCCGGGTTGGAAGACGTGCGCGTTGACTGGAGTGAGGGTTTTCCAAGCCTCGGTTTGTGAAATGCCGTGGTGCAAGTCATCGCCGGCATCGCTGTCCACGAAGTAGCCGGTGGCGTTCGCCGGGAACGTCGCGGTAATCAGAAGCGTGAGATGGACCGCAAGGACCCGGCCCATGCGCTTAATGGATTTCGGACAGGTCGAATTCCAACTCAGCCAAGACCAAGGAAGTCAGCTTGCCACTGATTTCCGCCGAGCAATGCAGATCATAGCGGCCGTCCTTGAGCGTGAGGATTTCCAGGCTCTGGTTGGCGGGATCGCCAATCCAGTATTCTTTGACGCCGAAGCGCGCGTATAAATCCTTTTTGTCGTAGCGATCCCGCCGCACGCTGGACGGGGAGACCAGTTCGACAAGGAGATCGGGAACGCCAAAGATGCCACGACGCTGGATGATGCCCGCGTTGTTGGCGGAAACAAAAACGAAATCCGGCTGCACCGTGTTTTCCTGATCCAGCACGACGTCAATGGGGGCAATAAAAGTCTGGCCGGTCTTTCGCTTTCTCACGAACGGGGTTACCAAAAGGTTGATGTCATTCAGCCAGTTTTGATGCCAGGTATCGGGTGCGGGGGACATAAGCAGATTGCCGTCAATAATTTCATGCCGCTGGTCGTCGGCGAGACGGTAATAATCCTCGTAGATCCAGCGTTTGGCTTGGGGTTCCAGCGTGACTGCCATGCATCGAATGTAGCAAAGGACGGCGGTGATACCAATCTAAAGTTCTCCCGCGCACGTTTTCATTCCCGCCACACCGTCACGCCCGCAATCGGAACTTCGACGGCACCAAAGAAAATCTTTGCTCCCTTGGCGATGGGCGCACGTTGGTTTTTCTCGGTGAAGTTGGTCGCGATCCAGAAACCATCGCGCCAGTCCACGAGGAAACCGTCGGCAAGATTATCCACCGGCACTTTGGCGCGTTGAAAAACCTCGCGGATCAATTGCGCTTCGAGATCGCCCTTGTCGGAATCCACGCCGATGTAGGTGACGCTGCCTTTGCCGAGCGGTCGCGTCACGGCGGCGGGTTTGCCGGCGTAGAATTGATCGGCGTGCGTGGCCACGACGGTGGTGCCGGGGTTGGGTTCGAGGATTTCCGCCCAGCTTGTCCAAGTGAAAGTTTCCTTGCCGGCTTTCACCTGGCCCAAGTTCGGCGCGGGCAGGGTGTCGTAGAATTTTATCTTTGCGCCGATGAGGTCGAGAATCGGCATGGCCCACGGGCCTTCCCACAAATGGCCGCGCCGATCTTTTTGTCCGGTGCGGCAGGTGAGGATCAGGTGTCCGCCTTGCTCGGCGTAATTTGTCCAGCGTTGGATGAGTTTTTCATCCACGAGTTGAACCGCCGGAACGACGAGAAACGGATATTTGCTGAAGTCTTTTTCCTCGGTGATGACATCCACCGGTGCGCCGAGACGTTTCAACGCGCGATAGGATTTCAAGATATGGCCCATCGTGTCCCAGCGGACGGTCTGCTTGTGATCGTCAATGTCCCAGCGACTTTCGACGTTGTAGAGCAGGGCGGTGCGGCGCGCGGCGTAGGCGGTGGGTTCCTTCGCGTCGGGCTGGAGATTTTTTCGGAGCAGCGCGATTTCCTGCGCGGCTTGGGAGTATTCGTGGCCGCCGGGCGTGGGCGTGACACCGTCGGTGCCGACGAGGCCGTAATGATATTGCTCCGCGCCGAACAGGGGTTCGCGATAGCGGTAGGTGCAGACGAGCTTCGCGTTGGCGGCGAAGGCGCGCATGATCCACAGATGAATCGCGCCGGGATACGGCTGCGGGTTGACGTCGCCCCAATTCACCTGGCCAGGCTGGAGTTCCATCAAGCCTTCAAAGCCGTTGATGCTGCGGTGAAAATCGTGCGAGAAGGACATCTCCGCCGAGCCGCCGAGCCGGAAGCCGAGCGGACCGCTGTTCAAATTTCCGTGCGCGGGGTAGTGCGTCCAAGTGATGATCTCGAAATCTTTGCCGAGCAGCGCGGGGTTCACGGCGTTGAACATGTGCATGAAGTTGCTCGTGACCCATTGGCGATGGCCGCAATACTTTCTCAGGACGCCAGTTTGAAAACGGAGATAATCCGCCGCCTCGTCGGCGAACCAGCGTTGCGAATCCAGCAGCGCATGTTCGTTGATCTGCGCGACAAGCTCTTTTGAATTGGGCAGGCGAATCTGGTCGAAGTTCTGATACATCTGCGACCAGAAGGCGTTGCCCCAATCTGCGTTCAACTTTTCAATGGAGCCGTATTTGGTTTTCAACCAGACGCGGAACTTCGTCTGGCAACTGTCGCAGAAACACGGTTCCTTGCCGTAATGACTGAGTTCGTTGTCGAGCTGCCAGCCCCAGACGCGCGGGTCGTTGCCGAAGCGTTTGCCGAGTTCCTCGGTGATCTTGCCGACGTAATCGCGATAGGTCTGCACGCTCCAACAACCCTGCTGCCGCGTGCCGTGCAACATCTTCCGGCCCGTCGCGTCCACCATCAAAATCTCGGGATGCTTCTCGCTCAACCAGACTGGCGGCGTGGGACTGGGCGTGCAGAGAATGACTTTCAACCCTTGCTCGGCGCAGAGCTGGACGTTGCGTTCGAGCCAGTCGAAATCGAATTTGCCTTCCGTCGGCTCCATGAACGCCCAGGCGAACTCGCCCATGTGGACAAACTCCAGATCGAGCTTCTTGATGTTGGCGATGTCGCGCGCCCATTGGTTCGACGGCCAGGCTTCGGGATAATAATAAACGCCGATCGGCATGAGGTCGGACTGCGGAAACGGTGCCGGCTCGGCGGCAGCGTTCGCGGCGCAGCGGGTGAGGGCAATGGCGGCAAAGAGGGCAATGCGTTTCATAATACGGTGCGGGAGTTAATCAATTTTCATTCCGGTGCGAAACAGAAAATCGCGCGAGTCACTTTAACGGGCAGGTATTCCAAGGTGGCCACCGGGCGTTGTCCGCGCTACGATGCCGGGCAAAATGAAAATCCAAAACGCTCTTCGGTTCTTTTCCGCGCACGGTTTTTTGGCGGCGGGCTGTGCGTTGCTCAACTTTCTGTGCGCCGCCGAGGGGGCGCGTCAATTCGTTGACTTGGATCCCGGGTGGCGTTTCAGCAAAAGCGATCTCGCCAACGCGATGATGCCCGGGTTCGAGGACAGCGCCTGGCGGCAGGTGGACGTGCCGCACGACTGGAGCAGCGAAGGTCCGTTCGGGGCCGAGTTTGGCAGTGGCAATGGCTACGCGCCGGGCGGTGTTGGTTGGTATCGCAAACATTTCCAGCTCGGAGCGGCTGACCGCGACCGGCTCGTCAGCGTCGAGTTCGATGGCGTCTATGATTATTCGGAGGTCTGGCTCAACGGCCACCCGGTGGGCGGCCGGCCGTACGGTTATTCCAGTTTCGAGTGCGAACTGACGCCGCTGTTGAAATTCGGCGGGCCGGACAATGTTCTCGCCGTGCGGGTGGACCATTCGCGGTATGCGGACTCGCGCTGGTACACCGGCTCGGGCATTTATCGGCACGTCCGGTTGCGCATCACGGACACATTGCGCATCGGGCCTTGGGGCGTTTTTGTGACGACGCCCGAGGTCGCGGAAGGCGCGGCGCGCGTGCGGGTGGAGACCCGGATCGAAAACAGTTCGGGCCGGGCGGGTTCGGTTTCGTTGCACACGCAAATCATCGCGGCTGACGGGCAGGTGGTGGGCGGGGTGACCAACACCGTCTGGCTCGCCACCGGCACGAATCAGACGCTGATCCAGGAAATCCGCGTGGCCGCTCCGCACTTGTGGGCGCCCGCCTCGCCCGTGCTCTACACGCTCAAGAGCCGGTTGAGCGATTCGGAGAAACCACGGGACGAAATTTCAACGCCGTTCGGCATCCGCGCGCTGCGCTTCGATGCTGACAAGGGTTTCTTTCTCAATGGCACACCGATGAAACTCAAAGGCGTGTGCCTTCATCACGACGCGGGTTGCCTGGGGGCCGCCGTGCCGGAAAAGGTTTTGGAACGGCGTCTGCGGATCTTGAAGGAGCTGGGCGTGAACGCCATTCGCACGAGTCACAATCCGCCCGCGCCGGAGCTGCTCGACCTGTGCGACCGTCTCGGTCTGTTGGTCAAGGACGAGGCGTTCGACGAATTCGCCTTCGCAAAAAATAAATGGGTGACCGGCTGGAACAACGGCCAGCCGAGCCGGTTTGGTTATGCGGACTTGTTCGATGAATGGTCGGTCCGGGACGCCCAGGACATGGTTCGGCGCGACCGCAATCATCCCAGCGTCATCCTGTGGAGCATCGGCAACGAGATTGATTACGCGAACGATCCGTTTTCGCATCCCGTCCTCGGTGATGACTATCGCCCGGAAAATCCGCCCGCGCAGAAAATGGTTGAAGGCGCGCGGCCGCTCCTTGCGGCGGTGAAACAGCTCGACGCCACCCGCCCCGTGACCATGGCCCTGGCCAACGTGGCGATGTCCGACGCCGTTGGTCTCGGCGAAATGCTGGACATCGTCGGCTACAATTATCAGGAGCCACGTTACGCGGGCGACCACGCGAAATTTCCGAAGCGGTTTATTTTTGGCAGCGAGACAAGCCACCAGCCTTCCAGTTGGGCGGCGGTGCAGACAAACGAATTTGTCGGCGGACAATTTTTGTGGACGGGCATTGATTATCTCGGCGAAGCCGGGCCGTGGCCCAACCGGGGCAGCGGCGCGGGGCTGCTCGACTTGTGCGGCTTCAAAAAACCGCTCGCGTGGTTCCGGCAAAGTTTGTGGAGCGAGCAGCCGATGGTTTATCTCTGCGTTTCCGCAGGCGGCGATGCCGGGGCCGGTCGCCGGCGCGGGTTCAATGCGCAGGAACACTGGAACTGGCCGTCGAACACCAGTGTCACTGTGCGGTGTTACACCACTTGTCCCGAAGTGACGCTTACGCTCAACGACCGCCCGCTGGGTGTCCGCCAGCTCGCCGACGCGGTGCAAGGCGCGTTGACCTGGCAGGTTCCCTTCGAGGCCGGCACGCTGAAAGTGGTGGGGCTGACCAATGGCCGCGTCGCCTGCGAATTCGTTTTGCAAACCGCCGGGCCGGCACGGCGCATCGGGCTGTCACCCGAGGTCGCGAAGCTCCGCGCCGATGGCCGCGACCTCTGCCACCTAAAATTTGAAATCACGGACGAGCACAACGTGCGCGTGCCGGATGCGGCCGCAGCGGTGGCGTTCGCGGTGGAAGGCCCGGGGAATTTGCTCGGCATCGAGAACGGAGACCTCAACAGCCCGGACACGGGCCGGAACGGTGCGCGCAACGCCTATCACGGGCGCGGACTGGCAATCGTGCAATCAAGAACTGCGGCCGGGAAAATAAAAATCCTAGCAACCTCACCGGGACTTGAACCGGCCACGGTCTATCTGGAGAGCCGATAAAAAACCCGGGGGCCCCGCCTCAAGTTTGCCCGCCGTTTTCCGATAGTCGCTTGGCGGGATCGTTGCGTCCGGCCAAGGATATTTATGAAAGACCAACTATCGAAATGGTTGACGGTGATGCTGGCGAGCCTGGTCGTTTTGAACACCGTCCGGGCCGGCGACCAGGAGGCCGTGCAAAAGTCCATGGGCCTGCTGCGCAAAACCACGCTCGCCTTGTTGGAGGAGGGCAACGAACGCTTCGTCTGCGGCACGCTCAAGCATCCACATACCGATGCCGCGCATCGCATGGCGGCTGCCATCGAGGGACAGGAACCGTTCGTCACCGTGCTGACTTGCTCCGATTCGCGCGTCCCGGTGGAGTTGATTTTTGACCGTGGCATCGGCGAAATTTTCACCGTCCGCGTGGCGGGGAACGTCGCGGACACCGATGAGATCGCGACGATTGAATATGGCGTCGGCCATCTGCACACGCCGGTGGTGATCGTCATGGGCCACAGTCGTTGCGGCGCGGTCACGGCGGTGGTCAAGGATGTCGAACTCGAAGGACTGCTGCCGCAACTGGTGGACAACATCAAGCCCGCCGCTGAACTCGCCAAGCACGAAGGGGGCGAGGAATCCGTCATCATCGCCAATGCCATCAAGGCGAATGTGTGGCAGTCTATTTCCGACGTGCTGCGCCGCAGCGCCATTGTCCGCAAGGAAATTGAAGCCGGCGGTGTGAGCGTGATCGGCGCGGTTTACAATTTGGAAACCGGAACCGTGGACTGGCTCGGGGAACATCCCGATCAGAAAACCATCCTCGCCACTTACAAACCGGAAAGCAAACCGGTCGCCACGATTCCCGACGCGCGGGCACCCCGGGGTCCCGCCCCGGGTTTTCACACGCCCGACGAACCGGTGAAGAAAAGCCCGCCGGTGGCGAGCGCGGAGCCGGGTGAAAGCGGCGAGCATGCGGCACACGGTCATTGATTGAGTGGTGGGCGGTTGTGTGATTTGGGGCAACACATCTGCCAATCGCTTCCGCCATTTTCCCTTCTGGATTCCGCCGCGCGCCTCCGCTAATCTCCGCGACTATGTTCGACTTGATCACTGCCGAAATCAGCACTGCTGCCGAAAAACTCACGCATCTGCGGAGGTTTCTTTGACGTCGCCAGTGCGCAGAAGCGCCTGGACGAACTGAATTCCCTGATGGCGGGCGACACCTTCTGGAACAATCGCGAGCAGGCGCAGAAGGCCATCGAGGAGGCAAATTCTCTTCGCAACAAAATTGAGCCGCTGCTCAAGGCGGAAAGGCAGTTGGAAGATTTCCGCGTGATGACGGAGCTGGGCCAGTCCGAGCCGCCGGCCGAGCAGACCAAGCTGGTCAAGGAACTCGAAGCCGATCTCGCGAAGTTTTTCAAAACGCTCGAAGCCACCGAGCTGCGGGTGTTCCTCAACGGCCCGCACGACAAGAACAATTGCATCCTGAGCATCAACTCCGGCGCGGGCGGCACGGAGGCGTGCGACTGGGCCGGCATGTTGTTGCGGATGTATCAGCGCTGGGCGGAATCGCGCGGCTGGGAAGTCGAAGTCACCGATGCCTTGCCCGGCGAAGGCGCGGGCATCAAGAGCGTCACGCTGCTCATCCAAGGCGAGAACGCCTACGGCTTTTGCAAGGCCGAGCGCGGTGTACATCGTCTCGTACGCATCTCGCCGTTCGATTCGAACAAGCGCCGGCACACGAGTTTCGCCAGCGTGGATACGATTGCGGAACTGGAAGAGAACACCACGGAGATCGTCCTCCCGCCGACGGAATTTTCCGTGGACACCTTCCGCTCCGGCGGCAAGGGCGGACAGAACGTGAACAAGGTGGAAACCGCCGTCCGCATCACGCACATCCCGACCGGCCTCGTCGTGGCGTCGCAGGCGCAACGGTCGCAGCATCAGAACCGCGCCACGGCGATGAAGCTGTTGCTCTCGCGGATTTTCGCGCAGCGCGAGGACGAGGCGAAGGCGGACATGGAAAAGTTTTACGGCGAGAAAGGCAGTGTGTCGTGGGGCAACCAGATTCGCAGCTACGTGTTCCAGCCATATCGCATGGTGAAAGACCTGCGCACCGGCGTGGAAACCAGCAACGTGCAAGCCGTGATGGACGGCGACCTGGATCCGTACGTGAACGCCTGGCTCCGCGCGGGCGGGCCGCTGAAGCGGATGCAGGGCGTGAAGGATGAGGAAGAATGAGCGCCGAGAAAACATCGAACATTGAACATTCAACGCCGAACATCGAACACTTGCGCAGACAATTCGGAGTTCGTTGTTCGATGTTCGTAGTTCGATGTTGCCCGTTAGCCTCATGAACATTCTCGACAAAATCGTTGAACAGAAGAAACGCGAAGTCGCGCTGCTGCCCGCGCGGATCATCGCGGCGGGGGATTTGCGCGACGCCATGCTGGAACATGGCGAGCGGCGGGACTTTCTCGGCGCGTTGCGGAACCCCACTTCACGTTTCACGCCTCACGTTTCACGCATTGCTCTTATTGCGGAAGTGAAAAAGGCGTCGCCTTCAATGGGCGTGATTTGCAAAGACTTTGACCCCGTTCGCATCGCGAAAGATTACGAGGCGGCGGGCGCGAGCTGCCTGTCCGTGCTGACCGACGAACAGTTTTTTCAAGGCTCGCTGGATTACCTGCGGCAGATCCGCGCGGCGGTGAAACTGCCGTTGCTGCGCAAGGATTTCATCATAGACGAGCGGCAGATTCTTGAAGCCATCGAATGGGGCGCGGACGCAATTCTATTGATCGTGGCGATTCTGGACGACGCGCAGTTGAAACATTTTCACACGCTGGCCAGCGAAGCCGGCTTGAGCGTGCTGGTGGAGGTTCACGACGAGGGTGAGCTGGAGCGGGCGCTTAAGATCGGCGCGAACCTGATCGGCGTGAACAACCGCGATTTGAAAACCTTCAAGGTGGACCTGGCCACGACCGAGCGGCTGGCGGTGAAAATTTTCGCATCACGCATCACGCATCACGCATCACTGCTCGTCGCCGAGAGCGGCATTCACACGCCTGCTGATGTCGCGCGCGTGGCGAAGTGCGGAGCCGGTGCCATCCTCGTCGGCGAATCGCTGGTGAAGCACGGCGACATTCAGGCGCGGGTGAAGGCGTTGCTGGCGGCCCCGGTTTAACTTGGCACCTTGAAAATGCGGCCTCACGCAAAGGACGCCAAGGCCGCAAAGTTTAAGACGGAATGGAAGTTTTCACCGCCGATTAAATTCTGGTAATATCCAATTCCTTTGCGCCCTTAGCGTCCTTTGCGTGAGGCCAGGCCATCGCTCAACGAAATCCAAAAACCACCCCGATTGCGTGCAAGGTGGTGCCCGTCACAAAACCCAGAGCATGCTGCACCGGCTTGATTTGCAGCACCAGAATGAGCAGGAAAATTCCGAACCGCGAAATCTGATAATACGTTGCGTAGCTCATGCCGGTGAGGACGCGCAGCACGCGCGAACCATCCAGCGGCGGAATCGGGATGAGATTGAAAAAACACAGCAACAAACTGAGCCGCGCAAAATCACCGCACATATCTACCATGTCCGGCAACCCGACGTACACGCCCACACGCGCCAGCCCCACGAGCACAACGGCCAGCAGCAGATTCATCAGCGGTCCCGCCATCGTGATCAGCACATCATCCACGCGTGGATTCGGCAGGTTGTTCAAATTCACGGGCACGGGCCTGGCCCAACCGATCAGGAACCTTCCCGCACCCGGCACCAGCAGCCCGAGCAACGGCAGCAGGACCGTGCCGATGGGATCAATGTGAACCAGCGGATTCAAGGACACACGGCCCTGAAGGCGCGCGGTGTCGTCGCCGCATTTCCACGCCGTCCACGCGTGGCCGAACTCATGCAGCGTCAGCAACATCACCAGGCCGAGGTAGCTGATCAGTCCGTCTATCAACATGCTTTGCGTCATGAAAGGGCAGGCTACCAACCGCGCCGGGCCGCGTCGAGGCGGGAGACTTGGTTCACGGCATGATTGACTTTCACCTGGAGAACTGGTGACCTTTGCGCGCAGCAAAAAATTCAAAAATCCGCCCGATGACCGCCAGCCAATGCCTGCGTCAACCCGCCAGCCCGCGATGAAAGTCCTCATCTTCGCGCATGTCCCGCCGCCGCACCACGGCCAGAGCTACATGGTGCAATTGATGTTGCAGGGCTTTGGCGGCGACTGCCGGAAAAACTCCGCCGCCGCCGCCGCCTCGCCCTATCAAATCCAGTGCTACCACGTGGATGCCCGCGTCTCCAAAAAACTCGCGGACATCGGTGACATGCGGTTTGGCAAATTATTCCTGATCCTCGGATTTTGCGCGCAGGCGATTTGGTGCCGGTTCCGTTATGGCGTGGAAAATTTTTATTTCATCCCCGCGCCGGGCAAACGTTCGGCGCTCTACCGCGACTGGCTGGTCATGTTTGTCTGCCGCCCGTTTTTCAAGCGCATCATCCTGCACTGGCACGCCGCCGGGCTGGCCAAGTGGCTGGAAACCTCCGTGCAGATCCGCTGGCGCGCCATCACCTACCGCGCGCTCAAGGCCGCCGACCTGTGCATCGTGCTCTCGAATTACAACCGCGCCGACGCCGAAAAACTCCTGCCGCAACGCATCCGCATCGTCGGCAACGGCATCCTGGATCCGTGCCCCGACTTCGCCCGCGACCTGCGTCCGCGCCGTCAGTTGCGCCGCGACTTGCGCGTGAAATTGCTGGCCGGCGAGCCGGTGTCTGCGGACGAGCGCGCCCGCGCCGGCGGCGACCCGGAGGTTTTCCACGTTCTTTATCTGGCGCATTGCATGAAGGAAAAAGGCCTGTTCGACGCCGTCGCCGGCGCGGAACTGGCCAACCAAAAACTCGCCGCGCAAAATTCGGCCGTACGCATTCAGTTGAACATCGCCGGCAATTTCGCCACCGCCGAGGACACGGCCCTGTTTGACCAGCTTTTGCAAAAGCCGGACCGGGCGGCCCGCCTGAATTATCTCGGGTTCGTGGGCGGCGAAAAAAAAACCGACGAACTGCGCAACGCCGACCTGTTTTGCTTCCCGACTTATTACCAGAATGAAAATCAGCCGGTGAACCTGATCGAGGCGATGGCCTTTGGTCTGCCCATCGTCACCACCCGCTGGCGGTCGCTGCCGGAAATGTTCCCGCCCAAATATCCCGGCCTGGTGGAAATCCGTTCGCCGGAAAAAATCGCCGAGGCGCTGCTCAGTCTGCAGACCAGTGACGCCGGGGAACACCTGCGGAATATTTTCGAACGCGATTTCGCGATGGCCAGCCATCTCGCCGGACTGGCCAATGCGTTTCGCAGCATTGAACAGCCGCTTGAGGAAACCCCCTCCCTGCCGGCGCTCCACCCGCAGCAATCGTCTTAGCCCATGCACATTTCCATCATCACCCCCAGCTTCCGCAACTCCCAGTGGCTGAAGCTCTGCATCGCATCCATCGCCGACCAGCAGGGCGTCGAACTCGAACACATCGTCCAGGATTCCTGCTCCGACGACGGCACGCAGGACTGGCTGCCGCAAGATCCGCGCGTGAAAGCCTTCATCGAAAAAGACACGGGCATGTACGACGCCGTGAATCGCGGCATGAAACGCGCCACCGGCGAGATCATCGCCTACTTGAACTGTGACGAACAATACCTGCCCGGCGCGTTGCAGGCGGTCGTGGACACGTTTGAAAAAAATCCCGAAGCGGACATCGTGCTGGCGGACACACTCATCGTGGATGCCCAGGGACAGTTCATCTGCTGCCGCAAATCGCTCGTGCCCTGGCAGCTTCATGCGTGGACCTACACGCCCACGCTGACCAGCTCGATTTTCTTCCGCCGCCGGGTGCGCGACGAATTCAATTTGTATTTCGATACGCGCTGGCGGGACATTGGCGACGCCATGTGGATGAAGGACGCGATGGATCTGCGCCTCAAAATGACCGTGCTGCGGCGCTACACTTCCGTCTTCACGGAAACCGGCGACAACATGAACCTCAAGCCCAACTCCATCCGCGAGAAACGTCGCAGCGCGCGGATGACGCCGGCCTGGGCGCGCTGGTTCCGCTGGCCGTTGCTGCAAATGCATCGCGTCCGCGCTGCCTGCAATCGGCTCTATTGGGAAAATCCCTTCACGTACTCGCTCTACACTTTGACCAGCCCGGAAAAACGCGTGGAAGTTTTTGTGCCCAAGCCCACCGGCATCTGGTGGCAGCGCCACGCCGATGCCAAACCGCAACAGCCGCTTTAGCTCTGCCGCCACACGCGACTTGTAAAACTTCGACGTGGCAAGCCACCGGCATCCGTGGTTAAACTTTTCCCGCAATGGAATACGAAGCTGTCATCGGTCTGGAAACACACGTCCAGCTTAAAACAAAATCGAAGATGTGGTGCGGTTGCGCCAACGCGTTTGGCTCCGAACCGAACACCAACGTCTGCCCCGTCTGCCTCGGCCTGCCCGGCGTCCTGCCCGTGCCGAACGACGAGGCGCTGCGCCTGACGGTGCTGACCGGCTACCTGCTCCACTGCGAGATTCCCCCCTTCGCCAAGTTCGACCGGAAAAGTTATTTCTACCCGGACATGCCGAAGAATTATCAGATCACGCAGTACGACAAACCGTCCACGGCGAACGGCTTCGTTGAGTTTGAATTCAATGGTGCTGGCTCCGTGAACGGCCTCTCCCGCGTCCGCATCACCCGCGCGCATCTCGAAGAAGACGTGGGCAAGCTCACGCACTTCGACCGCAACAGCGGTGTGGACTTCAACCGCGCCGGCGTGCCGCTCATGGAAATTGTTTCCGAACCCGACCTCACCAGCGCCGACATGGCGTGCGATTACCTCAATGCTCTCAAGGACATTCTCATCCAAGGCGGCATCAGCGATTGCGACATGGAAAAAGGCATGGTGCGCTGCGACGTGAACATTTCCGTGCGCCCCGTCGGCACGAAGGAACTCGGCGCGAAGATCGAAATCAAAAACATGAACAGCTTCTCCGGCGTGCGGCGCGCGGCGGAATACGAAATCGCGCGGCAGATCGAAGTCGTGAAGCGTGGCGAGAAACTCATCCAATCCACGCGCCGCTGGGACGACGTGACCGGCGTCACCGAACAGATGCGCACGAAAGAGGACGCCCACGACTACCGCTATTTCCCCGACCCCGACCTGATGCCGCAGGCGCCAACCGACGCGTGGCTCGCCGAAGTGAAGGCGCGCGTGGTGGAACTGCCGCTCACGCGGAAGCAGCGGCTCATGCGCGACTATCAACTGCCCGCCGGCGATGCGGAAGTGTTCAGGAGCAACGTGGCACTGGGAAATTATTTTGAAATTGTCGCAAAAGGACACAAGAATCCTAAGGCCGTTGCGAATTGGATTATTAATGGCCTGTCTGCAAAACATGCAGAGCGCGCTAAATCCGTAATGCCGGATGAGTTCAAAACCGCCGAGCAAAAAGATACGACATTTAAGATGTTTGATTACCTCTTGTTCAAGCCAGAGGATATGCGAGCACTTGTCGATTTAGTAGATTCCAAGACCATCAGCAGTTCCGCCGCGCAGCAGGTGTTCGCCGAGATGTTCGACACCGGCAAGTCTCCGGCCCTCATCGTCCCGGAAAAAGGACTCGCTCAAGTCAGCGACACCGGCGCGATTGAAAAATTCTGCGACGAAGCCATCGCCGCGAATCCCGCGCCTGTGGCGGACTACAAAGCCGGCAAAGTCGCCGCGCTCAATTCGCTCAAGGGCCAGGTGATGAAACTTTCCAAAGGCAAGGCCAACCCGGCGCTCGTCGGCGAAATTTTGGAGCGGAAACTGAAGGCGTAGCCGATGTAGCGGCAGGCATCCTTGCCTGCCGTAGAGCCGTGGCTTCCAGCCCGGCGGAAAAAACCTCACGCCACCCGAGGCGCCTGAAAAATTTGCGGGCGGTCTCTTGATGCGGACGCCAATTCCGGACGGCTGGAAGCCGCCCTCTACGTCAGCCAAGATGGCTGACGCTACTCCGCTGACCGCTGACGGTTCGGACACTCTCTCGCCTTCACCAGTCCTTGACCACCTTGCGCGGATCCGGCGGCTTGTCCTTCCGGTTCGCCGGCATCAGCAATTCGTCGTTCTTCTGCGCGTCCAAAAGTTGCTTGGCCTCTTGCGGTGTCATCTGGCCATCCTTCCCCTTTTCATCCGGCTTCGGTTCTTGGGCGGCAGCCTTTTGATCCTTTTGCGGCTCGGATTTTTTTTGCTCCGGCTTGTCCTTGGGCTGATCCGGTTTCGGCTGATCTTTTTTGTCCGGCTTTTGTTTTTGATCCTTCGGCTGGCTCTGCTGCTGATCCTGCTTTTTTTGATCCTGCTTCTGGTTTTGTTGCGACTGCTGTTGCTGGTCCTTTTGTTTGAGCAGTTCGTCCAGCTTTTTCAACTTGGCGTCGTCGGGATAAAATTTCAGCCCCTGATCCACGACCTCGCGGGCCTGGGCCACGTTGTTCGTGATGTAGCTCTGCGCGCCCCGGTGAAAAAAATCATCCGCCGGCAGGAACTGCGCCCGGACGGACAGCGCGGAAACGAGCAGCAGGCTAAGAGTCAGTCCGAAAAGTAGCGGCGGGCCTCCCGGCCTGCCGTAGAGGGCGGCATCTTGCCGCCCGGAAAAAACGTCCGCTGCCGGTGAACACCCCGATTGAATCAAGCCACCCTTGCTTCCACGCTGATTCCGCTGGGCTGAAAGCCGCAGCTCTACGTCGGCCAAGATGGCTGACGCTACTTTTTTCAGACCGGCTCTAAGGCTGAGGAGGCGTCGCAATGTCATCTATGTCCTTCAGTTTTTTGGTGAACTCCTGGAACGGCTTGGAGGTCGGATTGTGTTTCATCAGCGCCTCCATGATCTCCAGTGCCCGATGATAATTCCGCCCGCGCGTCGCGGCATCGGCGGCGACCTTGGCGCGGCGCGCGGCTTCACGCAACTGGACGAGCATGTCGAGGTTCCGCTTCGTGAAGTCCAGGTTGAACTTCGCGGCGGCGTCCTTTTGATCCAGCGTGACCGCGCTCTGGAAAAACTTCACCGCTTCCTCCCACGCCGCCTGGATCGCGTCGAAATCCTCTGCCGCCGCGCCCAGCTGGAACTTGGTGTTGCCGAGATTGTAGTAGGCGGACTGCTGGAGCTTCACGTCGCGCGCCGCGAGCACTGCCGTGAAATGCTGAATGGCCGCGTCGTAATTCGTCCCGCGAAACGCCGCCGCACCCGCGTTGAAATGGAGCCGGAAATCCTCGGGCTTTTCCACGAGCAACCGCTCGTATTCGGTTTGCGCCGCCGCGAATTTGCCAGCGGTGTAATCCTTGAGCGCACCGGCGGGCGAAGCGAAAGTCGCCAGCGGAAAAACCAGCAACAGCCCGACCAGCAGCGCGACCGGAGCGCCGGTCGCCGATCCGGCCCGTTGTGGCTTCGGCTTGGATTCGCGCCGGGCCGGAGAGCGGCGCTCCGGGAACAGCATTTCCGCGATCAACAAAAGAAGCGCAATGGCCAGCGGCCAGTGGTAGCGCTCGATTGGACGCTTCACCAGTTTCTCCTGCGCGTCGGATTTCGGCAGCGGCGCGATGCCCTTTTGATAAAGCATGTCCATCGTGTTCGCGTCGCGCAGCGGCAGGTAGAATCCGCCCTCGGTCGCGCCGGCGATCTGCTGCAACAGCGCTTGGTTCAAATGCGATTTTACCACGTTGCCGTTTTCGTCGCGCACGTAGTCGGTCTTTCCTTCCGCGTTTTTGACGCGCAGCAGTTCACCTTCGACCGAGCCGATGCCGACGGTGAAGATCACCACGCCGGTCTCCTTCGCCGCTTTCGCCGCCGCCAGCGCGTTTTCGTCATGATCCTCGCCGTCGGTGAACAGCACGACCACCTTGTGATTGTCACCCTCCTTGAAGGCCTTCGCGGCCTCGTTGATCGCCTCGGCAATGGCCGTGCCGCCCTCGGGAATGATGTTCACATCCAGCGCGTCCAGACTCTGGCGGAAAGCGGAGTCATCAATCGTCAGCGGGCATTGGAGAAACGCGCTGCCGGCAAACGCCACCAGGCCGAGCCGGTCCGACTTCGCCTGCTGCATGAGATCGAGCGCCGCGAGTTTCGCGCGGGCCAGCCGGTTCGGCGCGATGTCCTCGGCCAGCATGGACTTGGATGTGTCAATCGCCACCACGATGTCGAGGCCGCGCTGGGAAACTTCCTGCCAGTCAAACCCCCACTGCGGCCGCGCCAGCGTGAAAATCAGGCAGCCCAGCGCCGCCACCAGCAGTGCCGCGCGGATTTTCTGGCGCGTCGTGGAGACGCCCGCCAGCAACTCCGGCAACAAACGCGCCTGGATGAACTGCGTCATCAGCCGCGCCCGCGCGCGCGCCGACCACCAGAAAAACGCGACCAACGCGGGTGCCAGCAGCAGCAGCCAAAGGATATGTTCGTGGGCAAAGTTCATTTTGGAATTGCCGATTGCCGATTGCCGATTGCCGATTGGGTTTGTAAATTTGCCGCATGAACCCCATTGAGTTGAAAGCACGCACCAAGACGTTTGCACTTCGAATCATCAAGATGAGCCGGGAAATCCCCAAGAACGATGACGCCGGCCGGGTGATCGCAAAGCAAATTCTCCGCAGCGGAACTTCCGTGGCGGCCAACTACCGCGCCAGTTGCCGGGCGCGCAGCCAGGCCGAGTTCATCGCCAAAATCGGAACCGTCGAGGAGGAGGCCGACGAATCCGCGCTCTGGCTCGAATTGCTGATCGAGGCCGGTATCTTGCCAGAAACAAAACTTTCCGCTCTGCTCACGGAAGCGAACGAACTGACCGCGATCATGGCCGCCTCGCGCAAAACCGCGTCCGGCAAGTGATTCCCCAATCGGCAATCGGCAATCGGCAATCGGCAATCTCATCACGGCAGCCTCCTTAGCATCGTGTTGCCCAACACGACCTCGACCAGCACCAGCACCAGCCCGCTCAGCACAAACACCCAAAACAGTTCCCGATACTGCGTGTACTTTTTGATCTCCGCCTCGGACTTCTCCAGCTTGTCTATCTCCGCATAGATGTTCTGAAAATTCTCCGCGCTGTCGGCGCGATAATATTTTCCACCCGTCATCGCCGAGATTTTTTGCAACGTTGGCTCGTCAATGTCCACGGGGATGTCCCGGTACTCAATCTGCCCGGTGAACGGATTGCGGCCTACGGGCATGGGGGCCGTGCCTTGCCGGCCCACGCCGATGGTATAAACCTTCACGCCCAGCGTCTGCGCGGCCTCCGCCGCCGTGAGTGGCGCGATCTTGCCGGCATTGTTGACGCCATCGGTCATCAGAATCACGATCTTGCTTTTGGACTTCAATTCGCGCAGGCGGTTGATCGCCGCGCTCAGGCCCGAGCCAATCGCCGTCTGGCTGCCGTTGATGGAATTTAATTCCAGGCGGCCAAGGTTCTGCTGGAGAAAATCATGATCAAGCGTCATCGGCGCGGCGATGTAGGCCTGCGTGGCGAACGCGACCAGGCCGATGCGGTCGTTCGGGCGCTGGCGGATGAATTTTTCCAAAACCGTTTTCGCCATGTTGATCCGGTTCATGCGTCCGCCGCGGACTTCGAAATCCTCGGACGCCATGCTGCCGGACAGGTCAATCGCCACCGCGATGTCGATGCCGCTGGCTTTGACCTTCGTCTCGCTCGTGACCTTGCGGGGTTGGGCCAGTGCAAAGATGAACAAGCCTAGCGCCAGCCAGCGCAACGCCGCCAGGAAGCCGCCGGAGCGCGAGCGCGTGACGTTGAGAACCGAGCGCACCAACTGCACCGACGAATAGACGAACGCCGGCGGCTGACCGCGCCTGCCCTTGAGCCACGCCAGCAAGGGCAGCAGCAGGAGCAGCAACAAAAACCATGGATGGGCAAGGGTCATTTTTGATTTACGATTTGCGATTTATGATTGCGCCGCCGGCCGGTGGTGCATTTGCGCTTTCCCGCTTTCCGCTTTCGGCTTTTGTTTCCACTGGTTCCGTTTCATCAATCAAGCGCACGGCGGATTCATGCAAGCCCCGCAACTCCGGTTCGCCGGGTTCGTACTTCGCGAATTTCACCAGGTCGCATTGCTGGAGAAAACCGCCCAGGCTTTCCTTCTGGTCCGGCAGCAAGAGATTCGTGCCCCGCAGCTCGTGGAGAAATTCCTCCGTCGTCCGCTCAGGCGCGTGAAATTCAAACCGCTCCTCCAGATAAGCTCGCGTCGTGTCGGAGACCAGCGTGCAGAAGGGTTTCGGCTGCGTGATGAGCGCGAGCGCCTCCTGCAATTTATGTTTCGCGCGGACATGCGCCGGCACCGGCGGCACCACGGGAACCTGCTTGCGCCGCTTCAGCCACCAGCGCCACAGCTCGAACAAAATCACCCCGAGCGCCAGCGCGCCGAGGGCGCACCAAAACCAGAGCCAGCCGTTGACGATTTCCACCGGCGGCTTGATGTCGCGGAGCGTTTCGCTGGCGGCAATTGCAGTTGGTTGGTTGGTGAGCATGGGTCAGTTGCAACGTAGCAGCGTCTCGGCAGAGCGCCGCAATTCTATCTGAATAAGACCCTCGGCGGCGCTCTGCCGAGACGCCGCTACGCTTGAAGTCTTCATCCGCGCAACCTCCGCTTCTCGCGCGTGGCAAAAAATTTCGCCAGCGTTACGCCGTAGCCTTGATCCGTCCGGAGTTGAATCGAATCAATGCCCGCCGTGCGAAATAGCTTGGCCGTCTCCGCCTGCGCCTTGGTTTGTCGGTCGGCAAACGCTTGGCGCTTCCGGGCGTCGCCGGTGCTGACTTCCACGATCTCGCCCGTCTCCGCATCCTGCAACACCAGCCGGCCGAGCGCGGGCAGTTCGAGTTCGCACGGATCGGTGATTTGCACGGCCACCACATCATGCCGGCGATTCGCCTGCTTGAGCATCGTGAACGACGCCTGCGCCAATGATTCGAGCAGCATCATTTGCGGTCGCAGCCGGCGTTTGCTCTGGCCCTGCAATAGCGCTGGCGAGCCGATGAAATCCGAAATCACCGCTGCGATGGCCTTGTGCGGCGTGACGCGCATCAGAAATTCCAGCGCGTGATTCAAATCCGTTCCCCGCCGCTTTGGCTCGAAGAACAGCACTTCGCGAATGACGCGCAGGACGTGGCTGCGGCCTTTGCGCGGCGGAATGAATTTTTCCACCTCGTCGCTGAAGAGGATGAGGCCGACCTTGTCGTTGTTGCGGATGGCGGAGAAGGCGAGCACGGAGGCGATCTCGGCGGCGAGTTCGCGCTTGGACTGGTCGCGCGAGCCGAACAGGCCCGACCCGCTCACGTCCACGACGAGCATGAGCGTGAGTTCGCGTTCCTCCACGAACTTCTTGATGAACGGATGATTCATCCGCGCGGTGACGTTCCAGTCAATCGCGCGCACGTCGTCGCCGGGCTGGTATTCGCGCACCTCGTCGAAGTTCATGCCCTG
>JAYWBR010000084.1:0-7411 GCA_043781315.1 Verrucomicrobiota bacterium
AAATCGGAACCTGACGCTTACTCGTGGACGACGTTTGTCAAAGACGGCAAGACGGCGTGGACGGGCGTCCGCAATTTCCAGGCGCGGCTCAATCTGCGCGCGATGAAAAAGGGCGACGCCGTTTGCTTTTATCACAGCGTCACGGGCAAAGAGGTCGTCGGCCTGGCGCGGGTGGATCGGGAAGCCTATCCCGATGCCACCGCCACCGCAGGCGACTGGTCGTGCGTGGATTTGGTGCCGGTGAAGGCGCTGAAAATTCCAGTGACCCTCGAAGCGATCAAGGCGGATAAAATCCTCAAAGACCTGCCGCTCGTGCGTCAATCGCGTCTCTCCGTCTCACCGCTGACCGAAGCGCAGTTCAAACATCTGCTCGCGCTGGCGGAGACGAAACTTTGAACTGGAAACACTTGCCTCCTCACCTCGGACCTCTCCTCCCTCGGGGGAGGAGAGGGAGAAAAAATTCAAATTGTCCTCCTGCTTGAAAATTTGTTCCGTTGCCTAGGGTCTTGGCTTCTGCTAGAAACCGCGCGTTCCCAAACCGTTTCTGAAAACTATGGCCACCGAAAATACCCAAGCCAATCGCGGCTGGATCGTCACCTGCGCCGGACTCGGCATCAACCTCGCGCTGGGCGTGCTTTACACCTGGAGCCTGTTCAAGGGGGCGATTGAAAAGGAATTCGGCTGGCAAGGCTCGCAGCTCAACGACCCGTACGCTTTGTGCTGCCTGGTGTTTGCCTTTGCGATGATTTTCGCCGGGCGTTGCCAGGACAAGTTTGGTCCACGCCTCACGGCCAGCATTGGCGGGCTGCTCGTCGGAGCGGGTTTGGTGCTCATCTCAACTTCCAACACGTACGCGGTCTGGCTGCTGGGCTTTGGCGTGCTGGTCGGCCTCGGCCTCGGCTTCGGCTATTCGTCGGCCACGCCGCCCGCGCTGAAATGGTTTCCGCCCGCCAAAACCGGAATGATCGCCGGCCTCGTCGTCGCGGGCTTCGGCCTCGCGCCGGTTTATCTCGCACCAACTTCCGACATTCTGCTGCGCAATTACGGGTTGCTGAAGTCCATGTTGATCTTCGGCGTCGCCTTCACCGTCATCGTTTGCGGCCTGGCGCAACTGCTGGTCAATCCACCGGTCGGTTACGTGGCCAAGGCTCCTAACGCCCATCCCGGGGCAAAGCCCGCGTCAGTTTTTAATTTCACGCCCGGCGAAATTTTGCGTCAGCCCGCGTTCTGGTTGCTTTGGCTGATTTACTTCATTGGTTCCGGCGCGGGCCTGATGGTGATCAGCAGCGTGAGCGGCATGGCAAAAAAAACCATGGGCAGCCAGGCCTTCATCGCGGTGGCCGTGATGGCCATTGGCAACGCCTCGGGGCGTATCGTTGCCGGCGTGCTCTCCGACAAGATCGGCCGGCGCTGGACGCTGATGCTCGTGCTGCTGATCCAGGCGGGGTTGATGTTCGTCGCCATTCCGGTGACGGCTTCGACGGACGGCGCAAAGTTTATCATCGTGCTGCTGGCCACGTTCATCGGCTTCAACTACGGGGCGAACCTCTCGCTGTTCCCGTCGTTCACGAAAGATTTGTGGGGCCTGAAAAATTTCGGCATGAACTACGGCGTGCTGTTCACGGCGTGGGGCGTGGGCGGGTTTGTGTTGAGCCGCCTGTCGCAGATGCTGGCGACCAACGCCGGCGGGAGCTACCAGTCGTCCTTCCTCACCGCCGGCGGACTGCTGCTGCTGGGGGCGGCCCTGACTTTCCTGATCCGCCCGCCCCGCGCGGATCACTGACTTGACGCACCGGATGATTCGCCGGTAAAACTAAAACCACCAATTATGAAAAACCAAACCTGCCTGATCGCGCTCGCAACGGCCCTTCTCTGTTCCGGCCAATCACTGCCCGCGCAGACCAACTTGCCTGCCACCACCAACGCGCTGGTGGTCATCATCCACACCAATACCGCCATCATTCCCGCGAAACACAACGGCAAGCGCACGGACGACGTCATGCAGCGCGCCAAGGATCATCCGGGCGAGTACGACATCGCGTTCATCGGCGATTCCATCACGCAAGGCTGGGAAGGCGCGGGCAAAAATGTCTGGACCAACTACTACGGCAAACGCAAATGCATCAACCTCGGCGTGGGCGGCGACCGCACCCAGCACGTTCTGTGGCGATTCGAGAACGGCCAACTCGTCGGCATCAAAGCCAAAGCCACCGTGCTGATGATCGGCACCAACAATTCCAACAACCAGGACAACAGCGAGGCCGACATCCTCGAAGGCGTGCAGGCCATCGTGAAACAAATCCGCGAACGGATGCCCGACACGAAGCTCATCCTGTGCAGCATTTTTCCGCGCGGAAAAACCTTCAGCACCCAGCGTGGAAAAAATCTCCAGGTGAACCAAGCTTTGGAAAAAATGGACGATGGTAAAACGATTTTCTACGTGGACTTCGGTTCCAAGATGATTGAAGCCGACGGCAGCATCTCCAAGCAAATGATGGGCGACGCGCTGCATCCCGGCGCAGCCGGCTACGAAATCTGGGCCGCCGCCATCGAGCCGAAGCTCAAGCAACAGCTGAAACACCACTGGTTCAAGCATTGAGCCGCATGATCCGCGAGCGGGCGGCGGCTAGAAGGTTTCCGCAACCGCCGCGCGCAGTGCTCCGACCATCTCTTTCAACTGCGCCTTGGCGGTGCAATACGGCGGCAGCAGCGCGATGACATTGCCGATGGGCCGCGTGAGCACGCCGCGTCTGGCCATCGCTTCGCAGACACGGATGCCGGCGCGCTCGCGCAGCGCAAACGGTTCGCGCGTCCGCCAGTTTTTCACCAGCTCGATCCCGGCAACCAAGCCAACCTGCCGAATATCCCCGACGTTGGGCAACGACCACAGCGACTGCAGTTCCGCGTGCAACTGTTTTTCCAAAGCGGCCCGTGTCCGTTGTGAAGTTTTCGTTTCCAGCAGCCCCAAGCTGGCCAGCGCCGCGCTCGCGCCGAGCTGGTTGCCGGTAAAACTGTGGCCGTGAAAAAAAGTTTTGAACTCGTGATACTCGCCGAGGAAGGCGGCGAAAACTTTTTGCGTCGTCAATGTCGCCGCCATCGGCAGGTAGCCGCCGGTCAAACCTTTGGCCAGGCAGAGAAAATCCGGCTGCACATTTTCTTCGTGGCAGGCGAACAAGGGCGATTTCGAATTTCGAATTTTGAATTTTGAATTGGTTCTGCCAAAACCCGTCATTACCTCATCCGCGATCAGCAGCGCGCCGTGGCCGTGTGCGATGTCCGTCACCTGTTTCAGCCAGCCAACCGGCTGCGGAATCATCCCCGCCGCGCCTTGCATCAGCGGTTCAAAGACAAACGCGGCGTAGGGGTTTCCATTTTTCTTTTGCGCAGAGAATTTTTTTTCCACCTGGCCGACACATTCCCAGTGGCACTTCCGATATTCCCGCGCGTCGGCGCGCTCCGGCTTGGCGCGGTTGAACGGACAGCGGTAGCAATACGGCGACATCACCTTGTCGGTCTTGAATAGCAGCCCGGCATAAGCCTTGTGAAACAAATCAATGTGGCCGAGTGAAACCGCGCCTGCCGTGTCGCCGTGATACGCGCCGTCGAGCGAGAGGAAACGCGGCTTCGACTTTCCCCCGCGCGTGCGAACGGTGAACTGGTAGGCGAGCTTGAGCGCGACTTCCAGCGCAGTCGAGCCGTCGTCGCTGAAGAAAACCTTGGCGAGTTTCGAGTTTCGAGTTTCGAGTTTTGAGTTGGCGGCCCTGATCAAATTTGCCGCCAGAAGGGACGCCGGCTCGTTGGCAAATCCGAGCGCCGAGCTGTGGGAAATTTTTTTTAGCTGCCGCCGGATCGCGGCGTTGATCCTGGGATGCTGATGGCCGTGGAGATTGGTCCAAATGGAGGAGTTGGCGTCGAGATATTCCTTCCCGTGAACATCGCGCAGCACGGCACCCTTGCCCGAGGCGATGACAATCGGCTCGCGCTTGAGCCAGTCGCGCATCTGCGTGAATGGATGCCAGACGTGGGCGTGATCGAGTTGGGCGAGGGGATGCATTTTCTAATTGTCGATTGCCGATTGGTGATTGCCGATTTGGGAAAGGACGGATGCGAGTTGTTGGATGTCCGGCTGTGTATGCGATGCCGTCAGGGTGATGCGCAGCCGGGCGGTGCCGCGTGCGACCGTTGGGTAACGGATGGCGGGGACAAACAAACCGTGTTCGCGCAGTTGCGTTGCGATGGTGACGGCTTTGGTTTCATCGCCGATGATCAGCGGGAGGATGGCACTTGAAATTGCCGATTGCCGATTGCCGATTTGAACTCGGCCACACGCGACCACAGTGCTTCGTTGAGCGATTTGCCATCGCCGGATTGCACGAGCTTGATCCCCGCTTGCGCGGCGGCGGCGGCGGCGGGCACGGGCGCGGTGCTGAAAATAAAACTGCGGGCGCGGTTCACTAGAAAGTCTATCAGCGCACGGCTGCCGCAGATGTATCCTCCGCTGGCACCGAGCGCTTTGCCCAGCGTGCCCATTTGAATTTCAATGCGGTCACTGACGCCCAGTGCTTCGGCCAGCCCACGACGGTTTGTGCCGTAGAGTCCGGTGGCGTGCGCTTCGTCCACCATGAGCCACGCGCCGTATTTTTCCTTGAGGGCGACGATCTCCCGGAGCGGGGCAGCGTCGCCGTCCATGCTAAAAATGGATTCGGTGACAACCAAAATGTTTCGAGTTTCGAGTTTCGAGTTTCGAGTTTTGTCGGCCCAACGCAGCTTGTCCTCGAGATCATTCAGGTCGTTATGATCAAAGACGCGCAGCTTCGCGCCGGAAAGTTTGGCGGCATCCACGATGCAGGCATGAACCAGTTTGTCCAAGATGAGGATGTCATCCTTGCCCAGCAGCGCGGTGATGGTGCCGAGCGCGGCGGCGTAGCCGGTGGAAAAAGTCAGCGCGGCCTCCGTGCCTTTGAACGCGGCGAGCGTTTCTTCAAGTTCATGAAACGGTGCGAGCGAGCCGCAGATCAATCGGGATGAGCCAGCGCCAGCGCCGTATTTCTCCACGGCCTTGATGGCGGCTTCCTTGAGCGCGGGATGATTCGCGAGTCCGAGGTAATCGTTCGAGGAGAAGTTCAGCAGGGTGCGCCCGCCGATTTCTATGCGCGGGCCTTGGGCAGAATCCACGCGGCGCAATTCGCGATGCAAACCCTGCGCGCGGATGGCGTCGAGGCGGCGGCTCAGTTCCTCGTCGAATGAAGGCACACGGGGAATTTACGATTTACGATTTACGATTTACGAGCTTAAAGCGGAGCGCAATAGTGGCACGGGCGTCCCGCCGGTGTGTTCCTGGCGGCCTGCGGCGGAAACTGACGGGCGGGACGCCCGTGCCACTAAATCACTCCGGTGCGACCGCCCAGTGGCCGTCAATCAAACTTGCGCTGACATTGCCGCGATGATTTAAGACGGCTTCATGAACCGCTGCGAGTTTTCCGGCAAAGGGAACGGCGATGACGTCGGCAAAGGTGCCGGGGGAAATTTCTCCGACCTGGCCGCGCAGGCCGAGCGCGCGGGCGCCGTTGAGCGTGGCCATCTGCACAATCGTCTTGGGTGCCAGGCGGGGCCGGCTGGCGGTGAGCGTCTGCATTTCGGTGAACATGTTAAGTTCGATGGTCTGCCGGCTTTTCTTGTCCATGCTCGCCAGGCTATCGGTGCCGAGGCAGAGGTTGACCTTGGCGCGGGCCAGTTCCGGCAGCGGAAACGCCTGGTGCTTGAAGTAGGCGTGGCTGCGCGGGCAATGCACGACGCTGACTCTTTTCCGGCCCAGCCGATCGGCGTCTTTCGGCGCGAGATGATTGACATGCACGGCCAGCAGATTTTCGCCGAGCGCTTCGTTGCGCTGCAACTGCTGTACGGGCGAACCGAAGCCGCAGTCGTTCATGTCGCGCTGGTTGCGGCGCAGCCAGTCGTGCATTTCACCGCGCGCGTGCATGAACATTTCAAATTCGGAGGCGGATTCGGCCACATGCACGGAGATCGGCCAGTTGCGTTTGCGTGCGGCCTCGGCACTGAGGCGCAGCAGTTCCGGCGCGGTGGAGTACGGGGCGTGCGGCGCAATTCTCGCCCGGCACCGGTGCGCCGGCAGCGCGTCAATGCGTTCAAGGGCGTCGCGCAAAATGGCGGCGGGTTGCCGCCGACTTTTCACGCCGGTCAGTTCCAGGAAGGAGAGCACGCGCAGCGGCGTGGCCTGCCAGACTTCCGGCAGCAGTTCCGGTACGGCTTCAAAATCGGCGACGGTGGTGGTGCCGGTGCGGGCCAGCATCCGCGCGCCGTTCAACCAAGACTCGGCGAACTCGGAGTAGTTCCATTCCGACTTGGCGGTGGTGATGAGCTTGATCCAGTCGGTGAAGGATTTTTGCGGCGGGAACTGCCCGGCCATGTCGGTGTAATCGAGATGGCAGTGGGCGTTGACCAGGCCGGGCAGCAGCACGGTGTCGCCGAGATCGAAGACCTCGTCACGGTCGTCGCCGGACAAGTCCTTCCAGCGGCCCACGCGGGCCACGCGGTTGCCGTAGATTAAAACTGCGCCGTCCTGGATCGGTGCCCGGATGAGGGGCAGGACGACGCGCGCGCGGAGAATCATTCGTCCGCCGTGTCGGCTTCCTGCCGTTTCTTTTTGGTGCGCGCGCCGACGGTGTGCTTGAGCGCCTTGTGCTTGTTGTGGCGCTTGCGGATCTGCTGCTCGATTTTTTTGGTGACCTTGTCAATCGCGGCGTAGAGGTCGCTCTCGCGGTCTTCGGCGAACAGGTCGGGGCCGCGCACGCTCAGGCGCAGGGAACAGCAGAAGGCCTTTTGCGGCACGCGGGTGTTGTCGTGTTCGAGCGTCACGCGCGCGTCCACGGCCCAGCGGTTGAAGTGTTCGAGCTGGTCCAGCTTGGCCAGGACGTGGTCTTCAATGGATTTGGTCAGAGTCACATTGTGCGTCGAGAGAATTAATTTCATGTCCTGATGATGCAATCGTCGCGCAAAGAAATCCAGTGAAAGATTTTTTTGCGCGGTTTTAAAAACGGGCGACGCGCCGTAGCACCAAGGAGCGCGGTTGTGTCCCGCGCCGGGCGGGATCAGCCGCAGTTGCTGCGTCACGGCGGAGGTGTTTCAAGGCTGGCGGTGGCCTCGCTTGCGTGCCGGCTGCGGCTGGTCTCGGCGACACAGCCGCGCTCCGTGCCTTCGCCTTACTTCACGCCGGGCGTCAGTTCTTTGATGAGCGACAGAACTTTGGCCACCGCTTCCTCCGGCTTGGTTGCCAGCATGGCCCCGGCGCGCGGCTTGATTTCCACCTCGCCCTTGGCCAGCGACTTTTCGCCGATGCCGATGCGGATCGGGAAGCCGACGAGTTCGGAATCCTTGAACTTCACGCCCGGAC
>JAYWBR010000085.1:0-7395 GCA_043781315.1 Verrucomicrobiota bacterium
CGAATGCGCTGGCCGCCGGGCTGGGCAGCAATTGGGTGGACATGGTCGGAGCTTCCGCGACGAACTTCCTCAGTGTGCCGATGGATGCCGGGAATGAAACCGTGTTCTACCGGATGATTTTTCCCTAGCAGCGGTGGGGCGAACGCTGCGGGTTGAAGCGGGGAAAGGGTGCGGCAGAATATCCGGTTGACATCAAAATGCGCGGCGTTAAGCTACGAATCAATACGGACATAACGGACATAAAAACAGGAAAGGCCATGAAAAAATATTTTCAAATTTTCACCGGGATCCTCGCGATGGCGATGGTGACGACACTCTCAGCGCAAACCGCCCAGAACGGCATGGCGAAAGTCGTCAGCCTCAAAGGGGCCGCCCGCTTTATGGCGGTGGCGGGCGGAGACTGGAAGCCGATCAAGGTCGGGATGGTGCTCAAACCCGGTGCCGTGATTCAGACGGCGGCCGATTCCTACGTGGACGTGGTGTTGAACAACGCCAAGGCGACGCAGGGACTCGGTTCGTCCCTGACCGACGAGCCGACGTCGGCAGGCCCCAGCACCGCTTTCAATCCGGGCGGTGACGGCTACAAGCCCAAGGCGGTGCAGGATGCGATCCGTATTTTTGAAAATTCCGTCCTGAGCGTGGACAAGCTGACCGTGACGCAAACCGGTGCCGACACCGTCACCGAAACCCAGTTGGATCTCAAGGCGGGCCGCATTTTTGGCACGGTCAAAAAACTTTCCGAAGCTTCCATTTATGAAATCAAAGTGCCGAATGGCGTCGCTGGTGTGCGCGGCACCATTTATCTCATTGGCGCTGACGACGTGGTGAATGTGTTGACTGGGTCGGTGGTGGTTTCCTACGTCTCCAACGGCAGCGTGATCACCAAGGAAGTTTCAGCCGGTTTCAAATTTGATCCCGCGACCGGCCAAGTCACCAAGATCACTGATCCCGTCATGAAGCTGCTGGTGCAGTTGGCGCAAAAGTTCAGTAAGTACCTGCCGAACATGCCCGGCACCACCTTTGTGGAAGACCATACAATTTACAACGTGTCTCCCACCAAATAGGGAATGGCCGGGGCGCGTTGATCCGCCCGGCACAGTTTTTTTAATCAGCCAGAGCAGCCTTGTGTTGCTCTGGTTTTTTTGTTTAGTTCGCCCCGTTGAAGTTCAAACCTGTCAAGCTAGCACCCGCTCTGATCGCCGGCTGCGTCGTCATTCTGATCTGCGGCGTGCGGCTGGCGCAGCCGGATTTTTTTGAACGCCTGGAGCAGATCACCTACGACATGCGCGCCCGGCTCGGGCTGCGTTTTCCCGCCCCGGCCACGACCAATCTGGGTTTTGTTTTCATCAGCGACGACAGCATCCGGGCCGTCAATGATGGTTCGCTGGGATTTCATTACGGCCTTTACTGGCCGCGCCACATTTATGCGCGGGCCTATCGGGAACTGGCGGCGCAAGGAGCCAAGGTCGTGGCGTTTGACGTTTTGTTTCCCGACCAGCGCCGCGATCACGGGCAGGTGCCGGTGTCGAATGGGCAATGGCCCGAGGTCAACCAGTTTTACGCCGCGTTGCATCCCGGCCAGCCGCCGCCGGTTTTTGAGCAGGCGGCGGCGGAAAAATTCACCTACCTGGAGTCTGATGAATACTTCGCCTGGCAGTTGAAAAGGGGCGGCACGGCGATTCTGGCCGCCGAGCAAAACGTGCCGCCGCTGGATTTGTTTGCCACCAATGCGCTCGCTGTGGCGGACATCGCCGCGTACCGCGATGCCGACGGCGTGCTGCGCCGCGCCCGGGCGTTTTCCGATTATCGCCAGTGGCATCCCGCCTTTCGTCAGGCGGCAGCGGAAGGTTATGTCGAGTTGAGCCGCGTGCGACTGGAAACCAACCGGATCATTTTTCTGCGGCCCGGCGAAAAGGACGTGGCCATCCCGGTGGATGCGGAAAATAATTTTGACCTCGCCGATTTCGGCGGTGAAAAGCTTCCGGCGGGAATGGCCCGCAAAGCCAAAGCCTTCACCACCCGGCGAGTCTGGCACATGGGCATCGTCCTGGCGGCGCAGGTCTTGGGTCTTGATTTGGAAAAGGCGGACATTGACCTGGCCCATGGCCGGATTGTTCTGCGCGGTGCGGGCGGGGTGGAGCGGGTTATTCCGGTGGATGCCGACGGCAACTTTTACATCAACTGGGAACTCACCTCGTCCGACCGGCAGTTGACGAGCGAGCCGTTGGAAAAACTCCTTGTGCAAGACCGGCTCCGCAATGAGTCGTCGGCAAAATCGTGGCCGAATCTTTGGGCGGGCAAGCTGGTGGTCATCGGCTCCAAGGCCACGGGCAACGATCTGACGGATCGCGGCGCGACGCCGCTGGAGAAGGACACGTTCCTCGTGACGAAACATTGGAACGTGGCCAACTCCGTCATCACCGGACGCTTCGTGCGCCGCGCGTCGCTGGGGATGGAACTGGGGCTGATCGTTCTGCTGGGATTGCTGACCGCGTTGATGACCTGGGAATTTCGCATGTTGCCGGCGGCGTTCAGCGTCCTGTCGCTCGCTTTGATTTATGGCGGGATCGGGGCATTTGTTTTTGTGCAGGACCGGTACTGGCTGCCGCTGATCTTGCCGGGTGCGACCGTGGTTTTGACGCAGTTCACTTGCTTGATCGCCTATCGTGTGGTCGTCGAGCAGGCGGAGAAGCGGCGCGTGAAATCGGTCTTTTCGAAAATCGTTTCGCCGAACATCGTCAACGAACTGCTCGATGCGGAAACACTTTCGCTCGGCGGCGCACGTCGCGAGATCACCGTGCTGTTTGCCGACGTGCGTGGCTTCACGGAGTTCACCGATAAGAACCAGGAGCAGGCGGCGGCGTACGTGGCGTCCAACCAACTGACGGGTGCTACGCGCGAGGCGTATTTCGACGAGCAGGCGCGCGAAGCCCTGGCCACGATCAACCTGTATCTGGGCGTGGTGGCCGACATCATTCTTCAGCAGGAGGGCACGCTGGACAAATTCATTGGCGACTGCGTCATGGCGTTCTGGGGCGCGCCGCTCGCCAGCCCCAAGCCCGCATTGGCGTGCGTGCGCGCTGCAATCGGGGCGCAACAGGCGATCTATGAATTGAACCGGCAGCGCGCCGAGCACAACCGGAAACTTGCGGCGGAGAATCTAGCGCGGGCGTCGGCCGGGCTGCCGCAAAAACAACCGCTGCCCATTCTGCTGCTGGGCAGCGGCATCAACACGGGCATCGTCACGGTGGGCATGATGGGATCCGAAACCAAAACCGGCGTGCTGCGCCAGGGCAGCTACACCGTGTTCGGGCGCGAAGTGAATCTGGCGAGCCGGTTGGAGGGCGTGTCCGGGCGCGGGCGCATCGTCATCAGTGAGTCAACCTACGAGCATGTACGGCGTGATGATCCGGCGCTGGCGGCGACCTGCGTGGCGTTGGCGGCGGAGAAAGTTAAGGGGATCCGGGAGGCCGTCAAAATCTATGAAGTGCCCTGGCGTCCGCCCGGTTCGCCGTCGCTGGACGAGGAATTTTTCCCCGGCCAGCCCGGCGCCCGGCCGCCAGAAACGGATTTGATTCTGCGCAAGAATTCATGAGCGACGGTTTTCTTCCTCGTCATTTTTTTCGGAACTGCTAGCGTCTGCCCATGCGCACGGCGATTTATCCCGGCAGTTTTGATCCGGTGACCAACGGCCATCTGGACGTCATCGAACGCGCGGCCAAATTATTTGACCGCGTGATTGTCGCCGTGGCGATGAACGAGGGGAAGCATCCGCTGTTCAGCCAGGCCGAGCGGCTCGATTTGGTGCGGCGGTCGGTGAAAAAATTTCCCAATGTCGCGGCGGACAAGTTTGACTGCCTGCTCGTGGATTATGTGGAACAGCAGTCGGCGCTGGCGATCGTGCGCGGGTTGCGGGCCGTGTCGGATTTTGAATTTGAATTTCAACTCGCGCTGATGAACCGCAAGCTGAACGAGCGGATCGAAACGATTTTCATGATGCCCAAGGAGACCTACACTTTTTTGAGTTCGCGCATCATCAAGGAAATCGCGCGGCTGGGCGGCGACGTGAGCTCGTTCGTGCCGCCGCACGTCCGCACGGCGCTGACGAAAAAACTGAAGGCCACCCGGAGCTGATTTGAAGTTATGCCTCTGTTAGCCAATTTACGTCATCTGGAAGACGGCGCCCTGCAGTTGCAAGGGGAACTCGCCGTCGCCGAACTGGAACTCGATCTGCGGGACGATCTGATCCAGGCGGAGCCGCCGTTGCGCTACGACCTGGAAGTCGAGCTGATGCCCGACGGGCTTTTGGTGCACGGCGATCTGCATCTGCCGCTGAAATGTTTGTGCGTCCGCTGCCTGAAGCCGTTTGCGTTTCAGTTGAAACTGGATGCGTGGACGGTGCTTCTGCCGCTGGCGGGCGATGACCAGGTGCCCGTGTCCGACGATTGCGTGGACTTGACTCCGTTTCTGCGGGAAGATATTCTCCTCGAGTTTCCGCAACATCCGTTGTGCGAAGCGGAGTGTCGCGGCCTGCCGGCAAAACCGGCGGGCAAGACCAAGAAACCCGGTGATGCTGGTTTGATTGAAGGCAAGGCGTCGGCGTGGACAGCGTTGGATAAACTGAAACTGAATAACTGAACTGATTTATGGGCGTTCCAAAAAGAAAACCGTCAAAGAGCCGTCAGCGTATGCGCCGGGCCTACAACAGCGTCTTGAAACTTCCGCAACTCGGCGTCTGCCAGCAATGCGCGGCCCCGCTCATTCCGCACCGGGTCTGCCCGGCCTGTGGTTTTTACAAAGGACGCCAGATACTGACCGTCACGGCCGGCGCCTGATCGTTTGGGTGAGGACGCGCGAAAGTTTTTTCCGCGTCCTTTTCATTTATGCGAATCGCGGTGGATGTCATGAGCGGCGACCACGGGTGTGCGGTCGCCATTGCCGGCATCAAGCAGGCGCTTGCAGCCGACGCTTCCATTGAAAAAATCTTCATGGTCGGGCGCGAGGCGGACATTCAAGCCGCCGTCCGCCAGGCCGGGCTGGCCGATCCGCGCGCGGAAATCATCCATGCCAGCGAAGTGCTGACGATGGACGACAAGCCGCTGGAAGGCATCCGCAAGAAAAAAGATTCCTCGATGGTGCGCGCCATCGAACTGGTGCGCGCCGAAAAAGCCGGGGCCGTGATCTCGGCGGGCAACACCGGCGCGCTCGTGGCTGGCTCGATGAAACTGGGCCGCCTCGACGGCGTGGAGCGGCCGGCCATCGCGTGCCGCTTTCCTTCCTTGACCCAGGATTTCATCATGCTCGACTGCGGTGCCAATGCTGTGGCCGAGCCGTCGCACCTCGCGCAGTTCGCCGTCATGGGCAGCGTCTATGGGCAGGGAATCCTGGGCGTCGCCAAGCCGCGCGTCGGCGTGTTGAGCAACGGCACGGAGGAATCCAAAGGCAATGAACTCACCCGGGCCACCGCGAAACTGTGCGCGCAACTGGATCTCAATTTCATGGGCTACTGCGAGGGTTTTGATTTGTTCAACGACGGCGTGGACATCGTCGTCTGCGACGGTTTCGTCGGCAACATCGTTTTGAAATCCTGCGAGAGCATCAGCAAGACAATCGGTCGCCTGCTCAAAAACGAAGTCAAAGCCAACCCGATGCGGATGATGGGCGGCGCGCTGGCCGGCGGCGCGTTCAAGGCGCTCAAGCAACGGCTCGACCCGGAAGTTTATGGCGGCGCGGTGGTGCTGGGCTTGAATGGCATTGTCGTCAAGGCCCACGGCTCCTCCCGCGAACGGGCATTCGCCAGCGCCATCCGGGTGGCCGCTGAAGAGGTCAAACGCGGCATCAACCAAACCATTTCCCAACACATCGCGCAGGCGAATAAAAAACTCGCGACTCTTGAAACCGTTGTTCCTCCCCCTGTTCACGCATGATTTCCTACACTACGCAAGTTTTCAAAAATCCCCGCGCCAAGCATAATTTCCAAGGCCAGTCCTGTTCCATCAGTGGCGTCGGCTCGTACGTGCCGGAACGGATCCTCACCAACGCCGAGCTGGAAAAAATCGTGGACACCACGGACGAATGGATCACCACGCGCACCGGCATCAAGGCTCGCCGCATTGCCGCCGCCGATGAATACACTTCCGACCTGGCCACCAAGGCGGCGTTGAAGGCGATGGCCAACGCCGGCGTCACCGCCGAGGAAATTGACCTCATCATCGTGGCGACCATCACGCCCGACATGCCGTTTCCCTCCACCGCCTGTCTCGTGCAGAGAAAAATCGGAGCCAAGCGCGCCGCCGCGTTCGATCTGGAAGCCGCGTGTTCGGGGTTTATTTACGCGCTGGAAATCGCGCAGCAGTTCATCATGTCCCGCACTTACAAAACGGTGCTGGTGATCGGCGCGGAGAAACTTTCTTCCATCACGGACTGGACGGATCGCAACACCTGCGTGCTCTTCGGCGACGGTGCGGGCGCGGCCGTTTTGCAGAACCGTCCCAATTCCCACGGCCTGCTCACGGCCGTGATGGGTGCCGACGGGGACAAGTCGGATCTGCTGTTCATGGAAGGCGGCGGCAGCCGTTGTCCGGCCACGGTGGATTCCGTAAATGCGCGGATGCATTATCTGCGGATGGAGGGGAAGGAAACTTTCAAGAACGCCGTGCAGGCGATGCAGAGCGCGGCGGAAGAAGCGTTGCGCCGCTGTGAACTCAACATCTCGCAAATCAAATGTGTCATTCCGCATCAAGCCAATCGTCGCATCATTGATGCGGTCGGCGAGCGGCTCGGGGCAACGCCCGAGCAGTTGTTTGTGAATCTGGAAAAGTACGGAAACACCTCCGCCGCCTCGGTGGCCATTGCGCTCGACGAAGCCGTGGAATCCGGCCGGGTGCAGCGCGGTGATCTGATCCTGCTGGTCGTGTTCGGTGCCGGACTCACATGGGGAGCGGCGGTCATCGAATGGTAAATCGCGTTTGACGATTGGTTTCTCTGTGATAATTTTTTGTTATATTTATGAGCGCGAAGAAAATCCAAGCTGCTGAATCATTTGAACAACAGGTCACCATTGAAGCGCGGCAGACGCGCCTGTCGCTTTCCGAGGACGCGGTGGTGATTCACAAAGGCGGCATCGAGTTTCGCAGCCCGACCGCGTTTTCGCCGTGGACGGAAATGACGATTGCGCTCCAATCGCCGCGCGACGGCGGCCGGGTCAATTGCTCCGGCGTGGTGATTTCCTGTGCCGGCAACAAGCACGCCGGCTATTTTGTTTCCATGATCTTCACGGGCCTTTCCAAGCAGGCGCAGTCCCGCCTGAGTACGATGGCGGGTGCGGTGTTCGCCTGAGTCCAGAGGATCGCTGATTCGTTTTTCTTCCGGCCCAAAGTTTCGACGTGCTTCTCG
>JAYWBR010000086.1:0-20627 GCA_043781315.1 Verrucomicrobiota bacterium
TTTTGGTGAGTGTTTCTGGGTGTTGATTTGATTTGGTTTCCCGTTGGCGTTTTGCCCCGGCAATAGAACTCTTTGCCAAACCCCGCTCCGCCGCAAGGAAAAAAAGACGCGCGAATCCAAGTCCCGCCGGAAAAATGTTTGACCGCTCCCCGGCCCGGCTTCACTTTGGCGGCACGAATCATTCACCCGGATTTCTGGCCCTGGTCAACGACGCCAAGCAGCACGTCACCGAAGTCAGCGTGGTCGAACGCCTGCGCCCGCAAGCCCGGACTGATTTCTTCGGCGAGGTTTTTAGCTAAGAATGGCAGTGAAAAACGCTCGCAATCAAACCCCGGTCAGGCTATCCTTGTGGCCATAAATGCAACGCACAATGACAACCCAAAAGCGGCCGTGGCCGACGCTCGAAGGACGCTTGAATCAGCCGCTCACTTCACGCGTGGAAGCGGTGCGCCAGCTCCAGACCACGATGCCGATCACGCCCATCGCTCAAGCCGTGTTGAAGCAGAGCAACGGCGGCTCATCCAATGGGCACAAGAAAACGGGAAGCTAGGTTCTAGTGGCCGGCTTCCACCGGTCTTCGCCCGGGGTGGCGAGCATCAGGTCTTTTTTCAAAAAAGAACCCAGTGCTACTTAAAGGCAACCCTGCCGGATCGCCAAAAGGGCTATGGCATTGCCTTGGGATCATTCACACATGGCGCAACTCCGTCCGAATATCTCGACCGGCTCAATCTTCAAAACCAGATTTTCAATGATGACATCCGGCTGGAACGCATCGTGGCCAACCACGGCAGGCCCATCATCATCACTTCCCAGCCATTCATCAAAGGCGGCCTGCCGACCCAGGCCGTACTCGACGAACTGATGCTGGGAAAGGGTTATGAAAAGCTGGCGGACGGAGCTTATTATGATGAGCGGACCGGCTTGCTGGTGTTCGATCTGTTTCCGCGCAATGCCATCCAAACGGCCGATGGAGTTGTTTATCCAATTGATCCCGTGATCCAGCGCATCAATCCGGAGTTCGGTCAGTTCTTACGCGAACAACCTTACACGATCAACCTTCGGTGATGTAGCCCTCTGAAATGGGAGACAGCCCTTGACGTTCATCCTTGTCCGACCGGAAAAAAGTTTGACCACTCCCCGGCCCCGCTTCACTTTGGCGGCATGAATCATTCACCCGGATTTCTGGCCCTGGTCAACGACGCGAAGCAGCGCGTCACCGAAGTCAGCGTGGCCGAGGCCCGCGTCCGGCTCGCGGCCAAACCGCAGGTTGTGCTGATGGACGTGCGCGAAGACAACGAGTGGATTGCCGGTCACGCCGCCGAAGCGGTGCATCTCGGCAAGGGCATCCTCGAACGCGATCTGGAAAATTTGCACCCCGACAAGCACACCGAGATCATCATGTATTGCGGCGGCGGCTTCCGCTCCGCGCTGTCTTGCGATGTGGCGCAAAAGATGGGCTACAAAAATGTCTCCTCGCTCATCGGCGGCTACAAGGCGCTCGCAGCGGCCGGCTGGCCGGTGAAAAGCGAGGCGTGAGCTGGTGGGGAAAGATCGAGGATGGCGGATTGAAGATGGCGAAGGCCACTGACGCGCAAATTCTATCCTCCATTTTCCATCCTCCATACTCGCTTCATTTCGTTTCCTTAAGCGCGTGGTCGGCGGCGATGTCTTCACCGGCCCAGATTCGTTTCTGCGTCCACGGCTCGGCGGGCGCGGTCCAGAACGGATCGTTCGCGGGCAGGCCCAGTTCGACCAAGCCAGTCAGGCACAAATAAAGGCTGCCGGTGGAAATATAATTTTCCCGGATGCTCGGTTGATGGCCCACCGCGCCGACCTGCAGCCAGCCTTGCCCGTCAAAAGTTCCGGGCATTTCAATCATGCGGCGCACGACCGCCGTGAGCGCGCCGCGCACCGCGCCGGGCTTCAGTTCGCCGGGTAGTTCGTGCCGCAGCGCGGTGTTGGCGAGATGTTGCAGCGCGCCGAAGCGATACGCGCTGGAACGTCCGAGCACGGGGAAAGTTCCTTCCGGCGAAATCATCCGCTCCTGCACCACGGCATAACGCTGCGCCCGCGCGCGAAGTTTCGGCAGCAACTCGCCGAGCGGATTTTTTTTCTCGGCGCAGACGCGCACGACTTCGATCAGCATCGGCTGGATGACGTAGCTGTTGTAGTAATCCCAGTGGTATTCCGCGCCGTCGCCGTACGTGCCGTCACCGAGATACCATTGCTCGTGGCGCTGCACGGCGTACTCGATTGGATGCAGCTCGCACTCGCCGGTGAACTGCCACAGCGCCGCCTCGACCATTGCGGAAAAGAGGAGCCAGTTGCTTTCACCCGGCTTGATGGTGCGCGTGGCTTTCAAAGCGGCGACGACGTTGCTACGTTGCTGCGAGTCCAGTTTGCCCCAGAGCTGAGTCGGTGCGCGCAACAAACCGTGTGCGAGAAACGCCGCGTCCACCAAAGGTTGGCCGCCGTTTTTGAAATTCATAAAATCCGGCGACTGCGGATCGGTGGCGTTAACCAGTGATTTGACGGCCAGCGAAATAAATGTTGCGCGCCGCTTGCCCTCGGCGGTTTCGTCTGGGCCAAGTTCCAGCCACGGCGCAATGCCCGCGAGCGTGCGACCGAAGGCTTCGAGCGGCGCGTAGTTGGTGCGGTCACGTTCCCAGTCGTGGTGCGGCAGGCGTTCGCGCAGCTTCCCTTCCGCCAGCGCCGCGAGCACCGGCTCGGCCACGCGGGTGAGCGTCTGCACCGTGAACGCGCGATCCATCGCGCCGGTGGAAATTCCCGCGCCCGCACAGGTTTGCACAACCACCGCGAGCAGCATGAAACCGAGCAGCGACAGCGGCGAAAATTTGTAGTTCATGATGAGCGAAGATTTCAAGACCCCGCCAAAGCAGCGAGCAAAAAATAGCGACGCGTCCTGCCGTCACTGGATGCTCGCCAAAAACTTCCCGTGGAAATATGCTCCTCCCCACATGACGCAATCGCAGGTGAAACGACCCCGGCTCGCGACCAGTTTTTTGCTCGTGCTGTTGGTCGCCCTCCTCGGCGCGGTGTGGCAGGATGATTTCGCCCATGCCAGCTATGATTCGCTGCACTCCTGGAGCGGAATCAATTTGCCGGCCACCGACAATTCTCCCGTCGTAATCGTCTATCTCGACCTCCCTTCCTACACCGAACGCAATCTTGATCCCGCCCAACCCTGGCCGCGCGAACTCCACGCCGAACTGCTCCGCCGCCTGAAAACCGCCGGGGCCAAAGCCGTCGTGTTCGACATCGTCTTCAGCGCCGCCGGGGCGGATGCGACCGCCGACCGCACATTGGCTGACGCCATCCGCGACCACGGCAAAGTCATTCTCGCCGCCGAATACAATGACAAAGTCAGCGCGGTTGCGGACAACGATCATCCGTGGGTCAAACTCGGTTCGGTCGGCGCGGTCTATGAGCCGTTTGCGCACGCGGCGGCGGGCATCGGCCTCGCGTCACTCGGCATTGACGATGACCGCGCCGTGCGTCATTTCGTGGCGGGATTTGCCGCGATTGAACAACCGGCGCTCGCGTGGGCCGCCGCCAGCGCGCTGCATTTGCCAGTGACGCAATCCGCCGGCGCGATGGCCGACGCAAACCAAACTTGGATTCGTTACTACGGGCCGCCGTTGACCCTTCCGCATGTGAGTTACAGTCAGGCGCTCGCGACCAACGGTGTGCCGGACAATTTCTTCCAAGGGAAGATTGTCTTCGTCGGCGCCCGCACTCTCGTCGGTTCACTCAACGACCGGCAGGATGAATTTCGCAGCCCGTTTCACTCGTGGAAATATTTGGAGCGTTTTCTGCCCGGCGTTGAAGTTCACGCCACGCAGATGCTCAACCTGGTTCGCCGCGACAATCTCAACCTCATTTCGCGCGGCCAGAAAATCTTGATCACGCTGCTCGTCGCGCTGGTCTTTGGCGGTGGCCTGATCTGGCTGCGGCCCATTCAGGCAACCCTCGCGTCGCTCGTGGGCGCGGGGCTGGTGTTTGGTCTGGCGCGCGTTGGTTTTGCCGAGGGCGTTTGGTTTCCCTGGCTGGTTGTGGTGGGCGCACAAATTCCCGCCGCACTGGGTGGGTCGGTGTTGTTTCATTCGCTGGAGTGGTATCACGCGCGGAAACGCTTTGAGGCCGCCAAGCGCATCGCCGACGCAAAAATCCGCGAGCAGGCCGCGCTGATTGACAAGGCGCATGACGCGATTCTCGTGCAGTCGCTCGATGGAAAAATCATCTATGCAAACACGAGCGCGGCGAAATTGTTTGGCTGGAAACATTCAACACTCAACCTTCAACGTCCGACCGCCAACGCGGCCGGCAACGTCGCGCCGACTTCGCCGTTGGGAGTTGAATGTTCAATGTTGAATGTTTCCGAGTTGTTTTCCGCCGATGCCGCCGCCGCCGAAAATGCCCGCGCCGCCGCCTTTAAGGACGGCGAGTGGAACGGCGAATTAAAATTGCAAACTCGCAGCGGCAGCCTCGTCATCGTCGCGAGCCGCTGGACCTTGATCCGCGATGAAGCCGGGCAACCGCGCGAGCTGCTGCTCATCAACAGCGACATCACCGAGCAGAAAAATCTGGAGCAGCAATTCCTCCGCACCCAGCGCATGAACACCATCGGCACGCTGGCCGGCGGCATGGCGCATGACCTGAACAATGCGCTCGCCCCGATTCTCATGGGCACCCAACTCCTGCGCCGCAAAGCCACGGACGCCGAGTCGCGCGAACTGCTGGGCATGATGGAAACCAGCACGCATCGCGGCGCGGACATGGTGCGGCAGGTGTTGCTGTTCGCGCGCGGCCGGGGCGGCGACTTTGAGCAGTTGAAACTCGACGGCCTCGTGCAGGAACTGGAGAAGATGGTGCGCGAGACGTTTCCCAAAAATATTTCGGTGGCGACGTTTCTGCCCGGCGATCTCTGGCCGGTGCGCGGCAATCCCACGCAACTGCACCAAGTCCTCCTGAACCTCTGCGTCAACGCGCGCGACGCGATGCCCGACGGCGGAAAGCTGTCGCTCGTCGCGGACAATGTGGAATTGTCGGCGGAGGAACTGGAGGGCTTTCAACACAGGGAACATTCAACACTCAACATTCAACGCCCAACCCCCAACGCGGCCAGCAACGTCGCGCCCACTTCGGCGTTGGAAGTTGAATGTTCCATGTTGAATGTTTCTTCCCGCAGCTTCGTTTCCCTCCTCGTCTCCGACACCGGCACCGGGATGCCGCCTGAAGTGCGTGCGAAGATTTTTGAACCGTTCTTCTCGACGAAGGGGGAAGGTCGTGGCACGGGCATCGGTTTGGCCACGGTGATGCGGATCGTGAAAAGCCACGGCGGCTTTCTGCGCGTGGAAAGCGAGCCTGGCCAGGGAACTTCGTTCGAGGTTTTTCTGCCGCGCGCGGTGGAAATCCCGGCGGCAGCAGCGGCCCAAAGCGCGGAATTGCCCCGGGGCCACGGTGAATTGATTCTCATCGCCGACGACGAAAAGGCCATCCGCGAACTGGTCGCCTCGGAACTGACGTCGTTTGGCTACCGCGTGCTCGCGGCGTCCAACGGTGCGGAAGCGGTCGCCTTGTTCCGGCAGCACGCTGGCGAAGTGGGCCTGTTCATCACCGATCAAACCATGCCGGTGATGGACGGGGTCCAGGCCATCGCCGAACTGCGCCGGTTGCAGCCGGGCCTGCCGGCGATTCTCACCAGCGGCGAGATGATGGCGGATCCGCTGCCGGGGATCGTGCAGGTAGGCAAACCCTTTGCGCTGGAGGAACTGCTCGTGGCCATTGAACGAAGTCTGAAGCCGGCTTGATTGGCCAGATGTATCCAGACGGCAGTGCCTTAATTTGAATTCGGTAGGGCGTCGCTGCCGCGACGCTTGGCGGTGCCGCAGCACCGCCCCACCAAATTAAAGCACTACCATCCAGACTTGGAATTTGCCTGTCGTTCCCTACACTCATCACAGAAATGGCCGACGACAACCAAACTCAGCGCAAGTTTTCCTGCCTCATCGTGGACGACGACGACGCCTTCGCCGCCATGGCGGCGAACGTCGTGCGTGACGAGGGCGGCATTGTGACGCTGGCGGCCAATCTCGCGACGGCCCGCGAGGTGACGGCGCAACAGACGTTCGAGTTGGTGTTGCTCGACAACCATCTGCCCGACGGCAAGGGCTACGATTTCTTCGACCAGCTCGCCCGCCGCAATCCCGACGCGCCCATCGTGATGATCACCGGCATGCCGGATCTCGGCGAAGCTGTCCGCCTCACCCGCAACGGGCTGTTTGAGTACCTGACCAAGCCGGTGAACCTGGACGCGCTCGCCGCGTGTTTGCAGCGCGCCAAACGGCGGCTCGCGGCGCGCGAAGTTCCGGCGAGCGCGACGGAATTTTTTGGCGAATCCCCGGCGATGCGCGAGGTGCTGACGCAGCTTCGGCAGGCGGCTAAACACGCGGCTGGCACGGTGCTGCTGACCGGCGAAACCGGCGCGGGCAAAGATGTCGCCGCCCGGGCGCTGCATCAGCTCACTTCACCGGATGGCAAAGCACCTTTCATCGCGGTGAACTGCGCCGCGCTGCCCGCCGAGATGTTCGAGTCGGAATTGTTCGGCGCGGAACGCGGCGCCTACACCGGCGCGGACAAGAAGCGCGCGGGCCTGGTGGCGGCGGCGGCGGGCGGGACTTTGTTCCTGGATGAAATCGCCGAAGTGCCGCTCGCGTTGCAGGGCAAGCTGCTGCGGCTGCTGGAGGCGCGCGAGTTTCGTTCGCTCGGCAGCACCGACGTGCAACCGTTCACCGGCCGTTTCGTCGCGGCGACGAATAAAAATCTCGCGGAGGAAGTGAAGGCCGGGAGGTTCCGTGAAGATCTGCTTTACCGGCTGGATGTGTTCGCCGTCGAGCTGCCGCCGTTGCGCCAGCGGCGCGCGGACATTCCGGGACTTGCGGAATTGTTGCTGGCCCAGCTCGCGCAGAAATACTCGCGCAGCAAGCCGCTGTTGAAGTCGGAGGATTTGGCCGCACTGACCGCGCACAGTTTTCCCGGCAACGTCCGCGAACTGCGGAACGTGCTCGAACGTTCGCTGCTGCGCACCGATGAAGGCGCGAAGTGGCTGGCGGTGGATTTGAACTGGTTGAGCCGGAGTCCGGGGTCGGGCGTTTCCGCTCCCAAGCCGGCAACGGCGGTTGAATCGCTGCCCGCCGATCGCAATCTTTCACCAGTCGAGGCCCAGGAATATCGTTTGATCCGCGACACGCTGCGCGCGTGCAACGGCGGCATCCGCCGCGCGGCGGCGGCGCTCGGCATGTCCCCGCAGGCGCTCTTGCGGCGACTGGAAAAGTGGCCCGAGTTGCGTCCGGCCAAAGAGTGAGTGTTCCGATCACGGAACACGGAACCTCACGGCGTTAAAGATTCCCCTACGAAAAACCCCGTTTTGTGCGACGATCCCCCTGACCCGGCGCTTGGCAGCCGGCCTGCTAAACAAAGCTGACGAACGCAGAACATTTTAGGAACACCGACGTATGAACGTGTTTGCCCAGAGCAAACTTTCCGGCCGGCCGGTGTGCCGCTCTTTGAGAGCAGCTCACACTGGCCGGCTCGCGCTTGCCTGTGTCTGGCTGGCCGGCGGCGCGCTTTGCCACGGGCAGGTCTTCCAGGATTATTTCACCAACCGCGAAACTCTCGTCACCACCAACGGAACGTTGTTCGGAAACAACACGGCGGCGACGGTGGAGGTCGGCGAGCCCCAGCACGGCAACAAACCGGGCGGCCATTCGTTGTGGATTTCCTGGCTCGCACCGGTGGACGGGGTGGCGACCTTCGACACACACGGCAGCACGTTCGATACGCTCATGTCGGCGTATATTTTAAGCCCGACGAATGCGACGACCTTCTCCAGCCTGCAGGAACAAAGCCGCAACGACGATGATCCGGGCTTTGCGCCGACAAGCTTGATTCAACTCGGTGCCATCGCGGGCCGAACGTATCAGATCGCCGTGGACGGCTATAACGGCGCGACGGGCACGGTGCAGTTGAACTGGAGCTTTCTGCCCGCGACTTCCCCGCCGCCCATCATCAGCAGCGTGCCTCCCGATCGAGCAGCCAAACAGGGCGACACCGTGTCGTTGACCGTGAACATGACGACCTCGGCCAACCTGCAACTGAACTGGTATTTCAACGGTGCCGAGGAAGCCATCCAGACCGGCACAAACTACGTCATCACCAGCCTGCAACCGACCAATGTCGGCCGTTATCAACTGCGCGTCAGCATCGGCAGCGGCAACAACCGCGTGCGCTTTTTCACCGATCCCATTGAGATTCAGATCAACTCCGACGGGATCACCAACGCGCTGGCGCAGGACAAACTGTTTGACGCCCTGGCCACGCCGCTGCTCGGCGATGATGGCAGCGGCGGCTCCGGTCTGGTGTTCCGCTCCCTCTTTAACGGAACCAGTCCGCCCGCCCCTGCCTCGCTCGGCGTCGCCAGCGGCTACAACGGCAGCCAGGTTTTCAACACCACCTTCGCCACGGTGGATCCGGCCGAACCCCCGCACTGCGGCGTGACCGGCGGCTCGTCCTACTGGCTCGTTTATCAGCCGCCCACCAACGGCGTGATCACGCTCGACACGGTGGGCAGCGCCTACGACACGGTCATGGAGGTGTACACCTACAACGGCACGCTGGTCAGCTACGCGGACTTGATTTCGCTCGCGTGCGACAACGACAGCCTGGGCCTGCACGGCCCGGCGCGCGTCTCGTTCCAGGTGAACAAGGCACGCCGCTACGTGGTCGTCGTGGACGGTGTCAACAACGCGCGGGGCGTCGCCCAATTGAATTATCAACTGAACACCAACCTGCCCGCCACACCGCCCGTGCTGCAAAGCCAGGTCGCCACCCAAACCGTGGCCGTGGGTTCCACCGTGCTGCTCGCCCCCCCGATCGGCGGCTGTCCGCCGATGCGCTACGGCTGGAAAAAAGATGGCGCGACGCTCCCCGGCAACTCCGCCGGCTGGCTCATGCTCGTCAACGTCAGCGTCACCAACAGCGGCAACTACTCGCTCGCCACCACCAACGACTTCGGCAATCTCACCGTGACCATTCCCCTGCACGTCGTGGTGCCGCCCGCCTGCACCGTGGCACCGGCCGCCAACGCGATGACCTTGAACTTCCCCACCGCCACCGGCCTGCTTTACACCATTGAACAGGCCGCCACCGTGACCGGCCCGTGGTTGCCGTGGTCGGAAACTTTCAGCGGCACCGGACAGATTTTTTCAACCAACCTCACCTGCGCCGGCACGAGTTTCTTCAGGGTGCGCGTGAACTGAAAGTTCGCGCCGCTGTTCCGCCAACGGAACAGTGTTCCGGTTTCAAGCAACGCTCGCGTCCCGCGTCTTGGAAAAACCCCGGCGAAATCACCAACAAATCGGCCTTGGGAAAATCCTTTCGCCAAATCGTCCCGCGTGGCAAGCGCGTTGCTAAATGAACTGAACCTGAACGCTCATGCGTCCGAACCCAAAATCAAACCGCGCTAAACTGCCGCCGACGGAACCCCCAGTCGTCTGTCAACGCCTGCCGATTTCCTTCCCCGCCCCGGCGCAACTGGAGCCGTGCGTGATCCGCCACCATCAGTTCAGGTATTGGTCGCAGCCGGAGCTTTCAACGCGGCGCGATTCCGGCTACCTTGCGCGCGTGCGGCGAATTTTTTTCTCCTTCACCCTGATCGCGCTGGGCGTTTTCAACGCCACCGCGCAAACCAGCAATTCCGCCAGCATCTTGCTCGAAGCCGCCGGCCAGGTGGAATTTTTCGGCGGCGCCAAAACCAACTGGCAACCTGCCGTCGTCGGTTTGCAACTGCATCCCGGCGACCGCCTCCGCACGCGCGCCCAAAGCCGCGCGGCCGTGCAACTTTCCGACCGCAGCGTCATCCGCCTCAACGAACGCACCACGCTGGAAATTCTCCCGCCGCGCCGCGCCGAGAAAAAACGCTTCGGCCTTCCGTCCGGCTCGCTTTATTTTTTCAACCGCGAAAAACCGGCGGACGTGGAGTTCGACACCCCGCTCGCCGCCGGGGCCATTCGCGGCACGGAATTTTTGCTCGAGGTTGCCGACGCTGATTCCGCCGTTCATCTCGCGTTGATTGACGGCCTCGTCGGTTTGCAAACTCAAGCTGGCGAAATCTCCCTTCAACGCGGCGAAGAATTGCGCCTCGCCCGCGGCCAGCCGCCGCAAAAAACCGCCCTCGTCAACGCCCGCGCTAAAATCCAATGGGCGCTCTACTATCCCGCCATCGTGAACCCGGCGGAACTACAACTCACCGCCACCGGCGCATCTTCCCTCGCTGAAGTTTTACGCGACTACAACGCCGGCGATCTGCTCGCCGCGTTGGCGAAGTGGCCGGAAAACAAAACCCCGTCCAGTCCGGGCGCGAAAATTCTCCACGCCCAACTCGAACTCGCCGTCGGGCAAGTGACCGAAGCCGAACAAGCCCTGGCGAACCTCGATGAACCCGCCGCCGTCGCCCTGCGCCAACTCATCGCCGTGGTGCGAAATGATACGGCGGAACGCCGGTCTCCGACCCGGCTCGATGCTCGTTCGGAAACTGGCCGGGTCGGAGACCGGCGCTCCGCCAGCGAGTTGCTGGCCCACAGTTACGCGCTCCAAGCCTGCGCCGATCTCGAAGGCGCGCGTGCAGCGGCGGGACGGGCGGTTCTCGCCGCGCCCGAATTTGGTTTTGCCCACGCCCGCTGGGCGGAGTTGGAATTTTCCTTTGGCCATCGTCGCGCCGCCATGGCTGAGTTGGATCGCGCGCTGAAAATTTCCCCCCGGCTCGCGGCGGCGCACGCGCTGAAAGGTTTTGTGCTGCTCGATCAAGGCGCGGGCAAATCAGCGTTGGCGTCGTTTGAACAGGCCCGCGACCTTGACGCCGCACTCGGCACCGCGTGGTTGGGACGCGGGCTTTGTCTTCTGCACACGCGGGATTTTTCCGCAGCCCACGCCGCGTTCCAAACCGCCGCCGCGCTCGAACCGCAACGCAGTTTGTTCCGCAGCTATCTCGGCAAGGCCGCCGGCGAACTCGGCGACAACAAAGCCGCCGACAAAGAATTGCGCCTCGCGAAAGAACTCGACGCCAGCGATCCGACCGCGTGGCTTTATTCCGCGCTGCAACTGTGGCAGGAGAACAAACTCAACGCCGCGATTCGCGATCTGGAAAAATCCTCGGAGCTGAACGACAACCGCGCCGTCTTCCGTTCGCGGCTGTTGCTCGACGACGACCGCGCCGTGCGCAGTGCCAATCTCGCCGCGCTTTACAATGAAGCGGGGATCACCGAAGCGAGCCGTCGCACCGCCGCGCGTTCGGTGGCGGAAAGTTACGCGAATTTTTCCGGCCACTTGTTTCTCGCCGACAGCTACCAATTGCAGTCGGCTGAAAACAACTACGACCTGCGTCTCGAAACCGCGCGCCAGAGCGAACTCCTCATCGCCAACCTGCTCGCGCCGCCGGGCGCGGGGAATTTGTCGCAGGTGCTTTCGCAGTCGGATCGCCTGCGGTTCTTCGAGCAGAAACCCATTGGCGTAAGTTCCCTCACGACTTACGGCAGTCGCGGTGATTGGACGCAGACGGGCACCGTCTTCGGCGCGGTGGATGGATTCAGTTACGCCTTGGACGCCGCATACGCCAGCCTCCACGGCCAGCGCGTGAACAACGGCCTTGAGCAGCGGGATTTTATTTTGACAATGAAGCAGCGCGTCACGCCGGACGACGAGGCGTATTTTCAAATCGGCGATTTCCACACGGCCGCCGGCGACGTGGCCAACTTGTATGATCCCGCCTCGGCCAAGATCGGTTTTCGCGTGGAAGAAAAACAGGAGCCGGACGTTTACGCCGGCTGGCATCACACCTGGTCGCCGGGCAGCCACACGCTGCTGCTGGTTGCGCGACTTTCAGATCGTCTGGGATTTCATGACCCGAACGAGAGCGTTCTGTTTCTGCAAACCAGCTTGTTCGGCGGAGACGTTTTGGCCATCCGCGAAGGCCCGCTTGCGCCCGCGCCAACTGGCCAAGGCCCGATGCAACTGGATTTCGCCCGCGACTTCACGCTCTACTCGGCGGAACTCCAGCACATCTGGGAAACGCCGCGCTTCACGTTCGTCCTTGGCGGGCGGGTGCAGTCCGGCGACATCACCACTTCGGCGAACCTGACGAATTCCTTTCTCGGCCTGCCCAATCCCGTCCTCAGTCAAACCTCCAAAGGCACGCTGGATCGCGAGAATGTTTACGCCTACACGACCTGGAATATTTTCGATTCACTTCAGTTCATCGTGGGCGGTGCCTACGACCGGGTGCGGTTTCCGGACAACCAGGATTTGCCGCCGCTGTCCGCCGGCAAAACGACGCGCGACCTGTTCTCGCCCAAGCTGGGCCTGCTGTATCAACCGTGGAATCGCGGGCAGTTGCGCGCCAGCTACACCAAGTCGCTCGGCGGACTTTATTTCGACAACAGCGTGCGGCTCGAACCCTCGCAGGTTGGCGGCTTCAACCAGGCGTTCCGCAGTTTGATTCCTGAAAGCGTCGCCGGGTTGGTGGCTGGCTCGGAGTTTGAAACCATCGGCGCGGGGTTTGATCAGGCGCTCGGGCGCGGGAGTTTTTTCGGCGTCGAACTGGAGCAGCTCAGTTCGCACGGCGATCGGGAAGTCGGCACCTTTCAATCCTTCGCCGAGTTGTATGCGCCCGAAACGGCGAACCACACCCGCGAGACGCTCGACTTTCGGGAACAAAATCTGAGCGCGTATTTCGGCCAGTTGCTGGGAGAAAATTTTTCCGTCGGCGCGCGCTACCGGGTGAGCGCGGCGAAATTGCAGGAACATTTTCCGCAAATCCCGGCCACGGCCGCAGGCCTCGGCCAAGTGTCGCGGAACGAACGCGCGCTGCTGCATCAAGTCTCGCTCACGGGAAACCTGCATCTCCCCGGCGGTTTCTTCGCACAGTGGGAATCCGCCTGGTATCGCCAAGATACCGACGGCGCGAGTCCCGCGTTGGCGGCGGCGGATTTCTGGCAGCACAATCTGACGGCAGGCTACCGTTTTCCGCATCGCCGAGCCGAGTTGCAGGTGGGTTTGCTCAACCTGTTCGACACGGATTACCGGCTCAACCCCCTCAATCTCCACGCCGACCTGGCGCGTCGCCGCACCTTCGTCGCGAGTCTGCGGTTGAACTTCTGAATCACCTCCGGCCTTGCCCGGCCACCTTCGTCCGCTGCCAGTCCCGCAGATACATTCCAACTCAAGCACCGCCAAGGTTTGCCGATAGTAGCGATGAGTTGCAATTGGCTTGAGACCGGTGCCGTTTCCTGGTGCCGCTGGAACCAACCAACCCGGTCGCCTTTTTCAGGCCGGCAGGTGACACAGGTCAGACTCTTGATTCGGAACAATGTCAGTCCGCATGGAAAGCGCGTCGTAATGCCAAAAATAAAAATCGAGCAGGCGAAGGAAGGCATGGTGGTGAGCAGCGATGTCAAAAACGTTGACAGCATGCTCCTCGTGCCGGCCGGCTGCGCTTTGTCGGAGCGGCAGATCAACATCCTGAACGCCTGGGGCGTGACGGAGTTGGAAGTGCTGGTGGCGGACGGCTGCGAAGCCGCCAATCCGCTGGCCGGTCTTTCGGCGGAGGATCTGGAACGGTTGACGGCGGAACTCAAGGCGCGCTTCTGGAAGGTGGACGAGCAAAACCCGGTCTTCCTGGAAATTTTCAAGCTGGCCCTGCGGCGGCGCGTTCAAACCAACGCCGGAGAACTGGCCGCGACATGATTCCCCCCGGCATCACCAAACTCATCAGCGGCATTCCCGCCAGCCTAGGCTCGTACGCGCCGGTGCTGGAGGAAATTGAATCCCTGCTGGAATCCCCCGAGTGCAGCCTGGTCACGATTGGCGAGGCGATTGAAAAGGAACCCGACCTGACCGCGCGGCTGTTGCGCCTGTCGAACAGCTCCTTCTACGGATTCTCCTCGCGCCTCTCCACCGTGACCGAGGCGATCAGCCTGATCGGCATTCAACAGGTGCAGGATTTGATCATCGCCTCCAGCATCATCGCGCAGTTCAAGGACGTGGAGGACGACTTTGTGACCATGGAATCCTTCTGGCAGCACAGCCTGGCCTGCGGGATTTGCGCCCGTCTGCTGGCGATGGAGAAACGCCTCCCCAAGGCCGACAAATTTTTCGTGGCCGGACTGCTGCACGACATCGGACGGCTGGTGCTGTTCTCCCGCGCGCCGCAATCCACGAAGGAAGTCTTTGACCTCTACCGCAGCGAACGCCTGTTGTTGCACGAAGCGGAAAAGCGCGTGCTCGGTTTTGATCATCAGCAGATCGCCGCCGCCGTCATGCAGCAATGGCGGTTTCCCGTCAACCTGATCCAGGCCGTCGCCTGCCATCATCAACCCGAGTCCGCCGACCTCGCGCGCCAGGAGGCCGCCGTGGTCCACCTGGCCGACCACCTGGTCAACGCGCTGCAACTCGGCAGTTCGGGCGAACGCCAGGTGCCGCCATTGAACATGCGCGCCTGGGAAACCCTCGGCCTTCCGACCAGCACGCTGGGCTCCATCGTGGCGGGCATCGAAGCGCAGTTCGGAGCCGTGCAGGAAGTGTTTCTCAACTGAGCCATGCCATGAGCGATAATTTGGAATCCGTCTATCCCGACCTGCTCCAAACCGGCCTGAGCCGCCTCAGCCGGCTGGATGAGCGCCGCGATCTGCTCGCGCTGTTTTCCGCGCTGGAACACTTCCGCCGCGAACTGCATGAACAACAGACCCCCGTGGACATTCTGCGCGTCACCGCGAAATATGTCGGCGGCCTGCGCGTCTTCCGCGCCACCGGCTTCTGGCTCGCCAATCCGGCCGACCTGAACTTTGACCAGCAGTTTGTTTTCCCCTCCATGCACGGCCCCCGGCTGCAGCAGGTGTTGGATGACGAAATCAAGAGCGGCCGCTTTGCCACCGCGCTGCGGCAGAACACGGAAGTTTTCTTTCCCGCCGGCACGCCGGAAAAGCCCGAGCGCGGCGTGCTGCACGCGCTCACCATCTCCAGCCAGGTGGTCGGCATGTTCTGCGGCCTGCTCGGCCCCGGCCTGCCGCCGAACCACGAAATCTCCTTCAGCCTGCTCTCCCTGCTGCTCGGCTCGGGCGCCGACGCGCTGGCCACGCTGCACAAGACCGCGCAACTGACCAGCCAGGTGGAAACCCTCTCCGGCATGTTGCCGCTGTGCGCGTGGTGCAAAAAAGTCCGCAACGACAAAGGCTACTGGGAGCAGATCGAGCGTTATATTTCCGTCCGTTCGTCCGCCTCCTTCACGCACGGCGTCTGCCCCGAGTGCCAGAAAAAGCTGCTCTACGACATCAAGCGCACCGCCACGGCGTAGGAATTTTCGATTGGTAATTTATGATTTACGAGCGCCGCTTTATTTCTCCGGCCGCGTCAATCGTCAATCGCAAATCATAAATTCCCCCTTATCCTTCCGCTTTACTTCACCCGGCCCCTCGCGCATTTTTACCGCCGCATGATTCGACTTGGGAAACATTCCCCGATCACTTTTTTAGCGCTGCTCCTGGCCGTGGGTTCCACCGTCCGGGCCGCAACCAATGCCGCGCCGGATTTCAAGGAAGTTTATGAATCCCTCCGCGCCCACCTGGCCGGCGTGGACGAAGCCGAACTGAATCGCGCGGCGGTGGCCGGGTTGTTAAAAGAGCTTGGCCCAAGGGCCGCGCTCACCAACATCGGCACCGCCACCAGCGCAACCGCCGCCACCCCACGCATCAGCAAATCATCCCTGTTTGAAGGCGACCTCGCGTATCTCCGCCTCGCGCGGGTGGACGACGGGCTGGCGGCGGCGTTGCGCGACGCGTATCAATCGCTCCCGGCCTCCAATAAACTGGCGGGCGTGGTTTTGGATTTGCGCTTTGCGGACGGCACCGATTACGCGGCGTCCGTGGCAGCGGCGGAATTCTTTTCCTCTAAAAAAACCGCGACGCTGGATTGGGGCCAGGGCGCGCGGGAAACCAAGGCGGGGAACGAAGTGGTTTCCGCACCCTTGGTCATCTTGGTGAACGGCCAGACGCGCGCCGCCGCCGAGACGCTCGCCGCGCTGCTGCGCGAGACGGGCGCGGGTTTGCTCCTCGGCAATCCGACCGCCGGTCAGGCGCTGCTCACGCAGGATTTTCCCCTGAGCCACGGCGCCACGTTGCGCGTCGCCACCGCTGCCGTGAAGTTGAACGGCGCGGAACTTTCGCCCGTGCAACCGGACATCGCGGTGGCGGTCAGCGCGGAGGAAGAACAAAAAAATTTCGCGGAGGCTTCCTTGGTTTCATCCGGCACGAATCCGCCCGCCCTGGCGGGCAAGCCCGCCGGCACCAACGCCCCCAACCACCGCGTACGCCTGACGGAAGCCAGCTTAGTGCGCGCGCACAAACAAGGTTTGAATCTCGGTGAAGATGAGGCCGGATTTGTCAGTCAAGCGCACGAGAACAAACCGGAGACCCCGGTCGTGAAAGACCCGGCCCTCGCCCGCGCGCTGGACTTGTTGCGCGGACTGGCGATTGTGCGCCCGGCCCGGCCCTGATTTCGACGTTGACGATTTAATCCCCTAGACCCAATTTCTAACGATTACTTTTTCATGAAGACTGTCCTTTTTATCTGCACCGGCAACATTTGTCGCAGCCCGATGGCCGAGGGCCTTTTCCGTCACGCCGTCCAGGGGCGTGGCAACTACCGCGTCCTCTCCGCCGGCCTCGGGGCCATGCACGGCCAGCCGCCCAGCGCGTACGCGGTGCAGGCGACCAAGGTGCTCGGCATTGACATTTCCGCCCAGCGCAGCCGGATGCTGACCGCCGAGCTGGTCCAGCAGGCCGATTACATTTTCGGCATGACCCACAGCCATGTGGATACGGTGATGGTGCTCTATCCGCAGGCGGCGGAAAAAACCTTCCTGCTCCGCGAATTCGACGACACGCTCGACACGTTCGAAAAAGACATCAGCGATCCCATCGGCGGCTCGTATGAAGTCTATGAAAACTGTCGCGACCAGATCGAACAGGGCATCGGCTCGCTGCTGCGCTTCATCGAACAGAACGATGCAGCTTCCGGTGGCGCCGGCGGCAAATCGGCGGCAGTGGCGATTGGCGCGGATCACGGCGGGTTTGAAATGAAGGAAGCGCTCAAGAAACATCTCGCGGAACGCGGCGTCAGCGTGGCGGATTTCGGCGCGCTGACCAAGCAGCCTTCCGATGATTATCCTGACTTCGCCCAATCCGTCGGCCACAGCGTGGCGCAGCATCGCGGGCAGGTCGGCGTCTTGATCTGCACCAGCGGCATCGGCATGAGCATCACGGCCAACAAGATTCCCGGCATCCGCGCCGCCCTGGTTGCCGATGAGGAAACCGCCGCGTTGACCCGTCAGCACAATGACGCGAACGTTCTGTGCCTGGGCGCCAACCACACTTCCAACGACGCGGCCAAAAAAATTGTGGACGCCTTCCTCAACGCGCGCTTTGAGGGCGGGCGTCATGAACGGCGCGTTCACAAGATGGAAACCCAGTTCGTGCATCGCGACCTTAAGTTGAAATCCGTTGACCCGGAAATCGCCAGCGCCATCGAGCACGAACGCGTGCGGCAGCAGGAGAACATCGAGCTGATCGCGAGCGAAAACTTTGTCAGCCCCGCCATCATGGAGGCGCAAGGCTCCGTGCTGACCAACAAATACGCCGAGGGCTATCCCAAGAAGCGCTGGTACGGCGGCTGTGAAAATGTGGACATCGTCGAGCAGGTGGCGATTGACCGCGCGAAAAAATTATTCGGAGCCGAACACGCCAACGTCCAGCCGCACTCTGGCAGCGGCGCCAACATGGCCGTCTATTTCGCCTTCCTCAAACCCGGGGACAAGATGCTCACGATGGATTTGTCGCACGGCGGACATTTGACCCACGGCAACAAGGCGAATTTTTCCGGGAAGTTTTTTGAGATCGTCCACTACGGCGTACGGAAGGATGACGAGCGGATTGACTACGATCAACTCGCGCAAATGGCCCGTGAACACAAGCCGAAGATGATCACCGTCGGCGCGAGCGCGTATCCACGGATCATTGATTTCAAACGCATGGGCGAGATCGCCCGTGAAGTCGGCGCGTATCTGCTGGCCGACATCGCACACATCGCCGGCATGGTCGCGGCGGGCATTCATCCCAGCCCTATCGAACACGCGGACTTTGTCACCACCACCACGCACAAGACGTTGCGCGGCCCGCGCGGCGGTTTGATTTTGACGCGCGAAAAATACGCGAAGGAAATTGACTCGCAGGTTTTCCCCGGCATCCAGGGCGGCCCGCTGATGCACGTCATCGCCGCCAAGGCCGTTTGTTTCCACGAAGCCTTGCAGCCGTCCTTCAAGAATTATCAGTCCCAGATCGTCCGCAACGCCGCCGCCCTGGCCAACGGGATGACGAAAAACGGTTTCCGCCTGGTCAGCGGCGGCACGGACAACCACCTTATGCTCGTGGACGTGGGCGCAAAAAATCTGACTGGTAAGGATTGTCAGATCGCCCTCGACGAAGCCGGCATCACGGTGAACAAGAACACCATTCCCTTCGAGACCCGCTCGCCGTTTCAGGCCAGCGGCATCCGGCTCGGCACGCCCGCCAGCACCACGCGCGGCATGAAAGAGGCGGAGATGGCCGCGATTGCCGACATGATCAGCGAGGCGTTGATGGACATCAAGAATGTTGACACGCTCGCCAAAGTGCGTCAACGTGTCCGGGAACTCACTGCGAGATTTCCGTTGCCTTACTAAAAAACAAATCCCGAGCTTCGCAGCGCGCTCCCGGTTGGTGGTCATTCCAATCAGTTTGAACCATTCGCGTCCTTGACCGTCCAATCAAGCGATTGAGTCGGCGACGGCCTGATAGTTTTACCAACACGATTTAATTTAGTCTTAACCATTTAATTTTATGCCTCCGAAAGCCAGCAATAAGAAACCGGCCCAGCCGAGAGTAAAGAAGCCGCGCGCCGCCGCGCCGCCCTCAATCCCTGTTGAAGATCCCCTGCCGATGGACGCCGCCCCGACGGCGGCGGTCGAAGATTTCCAGGATCAAACCTGCCAGCCGCCCACCACGCCCATCGAAACCAGCGAGGCTGAAAAATCCGAATCCGAGGCTGTCACCGACAAGGATCGCATCGCGACTTCGCTCAACATTGCGAAGCTTCAGGCGATGACCATGACGGAACTGAACGGCATGGCCAAGGATCTCGGCGTGGAAAACTTTGGCACCATGCGCAAGCACGAGGTCATCTTCCACATCCTCCAGAAAAACGCCGAGCGCGCGGGCGTGCTTTTTTCCGAGGGCGTCTTGGAAGTGATGCCGGAAGGTTTCGGCTTTCTCCGCTCGCAGAGTTTCAACTATCTCCCGTGCCCCGAGGACATTTATGTTTCGCCCTCGCAGATCCGCCGCTTTGATTTGCAGACCGGCAATTTGATCGCCGGCCAGATTCGTCCGCCGAAAGAAAAGGAACGTTTCTTTGCGCTGCTCAAAGTCGAGGGTGTGGACGGCGAAGACCCGGACAAGGCGAAGGATAAAACCCATTTCGACAACCTCACGCCGCTGTTTCCGAACAAGCGTTACCTGCTCGAAACTGCGGCCGACGAATTGTCCACGCGCGTACTCGACCTCGTCTGCCCCATCGGCAAAGGCTCGCGCGGCCTCATCGTCGCGCCGCCGCGCACGGGCAAAACCGTTTTGATGCAGAAGCTCGCCAACGCGATTCTCAAGAACAATCCCGAGGCTTACGTCTTCATCCTGCTCATTGACGAGCGCCCCGAAGAAGTCACCGACATGGAACGGAGCTGCAAACCGGCCGAGGTGATTTCCTCCACGTTCGACGAACCGCCGGAGCGCCATGTGCAGGTCGCCGAAATGGTGATCGAAAAAGCCAAGCGCATGGTCGAACACAAACGCGACGTCGTGATTCTCCTCGACTCCATCACGCGCCTGGCCCGGGCCTACAACACCGTGCAACCGCACTCCGGCAAAATCCTTTCCGGCGGCGTGGACGCCAACGCGCTGCACAAACCGAAACGTTTCTTCGGCGCGGCGCGCAACATCGAGGAAGGCGGCTCGCTTTCCATCATCGCGACGGCGCTCGTGGACACCGGGTCGCGCATGGACGAAGTCATCTTTGAAGAGTTCAAGGGCACCGGTAACATGGAGGTCTGCCTAGACCGCGCGCTGGTGGACCGCCGCATTTTCCCCTCGATCAACATCGAGCGTTCCGGCACGCGCAAAGAGGAACTGCTCTACCATCCTGACGAATACAACCGCGTCGTCCTGCTGCGCCGCGCGCTCACCGGCGTGCCGCCGGTCGAGGCGATGGAACTGCTGCTCGGCAAACTCAAGAAGACCCGGAGCAACATCGAGTTCCTGCTGAACATGGGCGTGGGCTAGCCCCGGCACAGAAAATTAACCGAAGGGCGTTGGGCAAAATTTTGTCCAGCGCCCTTTGGCTTTTGCAGTCTGATTCCTCTGACAATCATTCCCCTGGCAACTCGGTTTCCGGACAGGAGAGTCAGGGGAATGATT
>JAYWBR010000087.1:0-20599 GCA_043781315.1 Verrucomicrobiota bacterium
CCCAGGCCGACTCACTCCTCTTGTCGCGGGTTCCATGATTTTTCCCTCTAAAAGCTGTCTTTTCCGTCTTCTACCCACTAAAGTCCCGGAATACCCCGATCCTGCCGCAGCGTTTCTGGCGCTTGGAAATAAGAGAAGGCGGTTTCGGGCTGTGAACATTGATCCCGGTGCATGTCCGCACATTGAACCGGCTCGGGCGCATTTGCCGTGGTTATTCGCGGCGTGGACATCGCTCTTGTTGTTGTAGTAAGTTCCCGCCGCACTTATGGCGATAGCTGACCTTCGCAGAGAATACAAACTGACCGGCCTGCGCCGCGCGGATCTGGCCGCCGATCCGCTCGTGCAGTTTCGCCGCTGGTTCGACCAGGCGGCGGCGGCGCGCACCAGCGGACGGGTGCGGAAATTTTTCATCGGCCTTTACAAATCGCTCCTTCAGATCAGCGGCGTCGCCCCGACGGAGGTGAACGCGATGACGCTGACGACGGTGGATGCGCAGGGAAAACCTTCGGCGCGGATCGTTCTGCTCAAGGGCGTGGATGAGCGGGGATTTATGTTCTTCACCAATTACGAAAGCCGCAAAGGCCGCGAGCTGGCCGCGAACCCCAATGCCGCGCTGGTTTTTTATTGGGCCGATCAGGAGCGGCAGGTGTGCGTGGCTGGGGCGGTGAAAAAAATTTCACGCGAAGAGTCGGAGGCGTATTTCAAATCGCGTCCGCGCGGGAGCCAGCTTGCCGCCTGGACTTCCCATCAAAGCGAGGCGGTGGCGGATCGGGAAGTGTTGGAGGCGCGCTGGCGGGAATTGGAGGCGCAGCACAAAGGCACAGAAATTCCGATGCCGCCGTACTGGGGCGGCTATGTGCTGTCGCCGGAGCGGATGGAATTCTGGCAGGGCCGGCCCAGCCGGTTGCACGACCGGTTTCGTTATGCGCGGGAAGCGGCTGGCGGCTGGCGGCTGGCGCGGTTGTCCCCGTGATGGATTGGTAGAGACGCGTTCCACCGCGTCCCATTCGTCTTCACAAAAATCAAGGACGCGGTGGAACGATTTAATTCGACCGGATGAAATCGTCCGCATCCAAGACAGTGCTGTCATCAAATCGGCGGTTCGGCCCGGCGGAACGGATCAAGACGCCGGCATCGGAAAAGTAAATCTTCAAAGCCGTTCCCCACGGATCCACAAATTCCCCCTTCTCATTCACCTGGCTCTTGTTGCCGACGATGACGATGATGTTTTTGGGATTGGCACCCATCAACGCCTTGGTCACTTCGAGATTGCCGCCAATGGGGTAGGCACCCACGCGTTCCTTGTATTTTTGCAGCGCGGTGAACAGGTTTTCGACATCGTCGTTGAACTTGGCGGTCTTGGCGTTGACCCGCATCGTGTTCCACGCGCGGCTGGCCCAGCCCACGCCGACCAGCACGGTGACAATTCCGACGAGAACCAATATTTTCTTCATGCCTGCAATTGAGCAGGTGCAATACCATATCGGGTTCGGCCTGAATCCGTCCCGCAAGAGTGTTTATCCTTGAGGCAAATTCCCGGCTCTGTTTGGATTGTGGGACATTCACATGATTCGCTCATCAACCATTGCCGCCGCGAAATCGGGCAAGGCCGCTGTCAACGCTGCGCAAACCTTGCACTGGATTTTCTGCACTTTATTTTTGGCCGCCTTTGCGTTCGTGTGGCTGAATACCCTGAATGTCGTTGCGGTGACTGGAAACCCCGGGTGGCTCGCCGCACTGCTGGTCGCTGCCGCCGGGGCCACGACGGTGATCGCGCAGTCCCGCCAGTTGCCCGGACAAAATGTTTTGCTTGCGGCCGCCATCATCACGGGAATTGCTGGAACGCTTCAGGCGCTGGGTGCGATCACGGGCATTCCCTTCGGCCCGTATCTTTACATGGAAGCCGCCGGTCCGAAATTATTTTCAGTCCTGCCGTGGTGTATCCCCGCCGTCTGGATCATCGTGCTGCTCAATGCGCGCGGCGTGGCGCGGCTCATCCTGCGGCCCTGGCGCAAGAGCCGGCTCTACGGCTTCCGCCTGATCGGGGTGACAGCGGCGCTGGCGTTGGTGTTTGATTTCGGGTTGGAGCCGTATGCCACGCAGGTCAACCACTACTGGCAATGGCAGCCGACCAAGTTGGCGCTGCTCTGGCACGGCACGCCGCCCAGCAATTTTCTCGGCTGGCTGGTGACCGCGCTCCTCGTGCTCGCGTTCGCCACGCCGGTGCTGATCAACAAGAGCCACCAAAAATTTCCGTCCGACTATCATCCGCTGATCGTGTGGCTGCTCCTGAGTCTGTTGTTTGCAACGGGCGCAGCCACTCATCAACTCTGGCTGGCGGCCGTGTTCATCTTGGTGGCGGGGCTGATCACCGCAGTGATGGCCGTGCGCGGCGCGCGGTGGTAAATCACGTCGGGCCAAAACACCCTGGTTAAAACCCGCGCAAATCCGTGCTGGATCTTTTCTGCAATCCCGGAGCCGGTGCGCGTTTGAGGACGAGATATTCAATGCCCAGCTTTTCGCAGTAATCGCGCTTGCCGCCTTTGTCGCCGTCCTCGTTCACCGCGTAAATGTCCGGTTGGATTTTTTTAATTTCCGGATCGGCATCCAGCCAGCCGTCGCCGCTGGAGATCAACGCCTGCGTCACATACTTGATTGAGCCGACGACGTAGCGCCGTTCGGCCTGTGGAATCAGCGGATGACCTTCGCCTTTGAGCAGGCGGATGTTGGCGTCGTGGCCGACGATGACGTAGAGGTCGCCGTGCGTGCTGACCTCCTCGCAGAACCGCACATGCCCGGAGTGAAACCAGTCGTAACAGCCGGTGACGATCACTTTCTTGTGGCCGGAGTTCGCGGTGGCCGCCGGAATAAATTCCGGAAAGCCTCGCAAGTCTTCGCCGTGGAGAACGTGATATTCCCAGCCGTGCTTGCGGCAAAAAATTTGGCGCGTCTGGTTGGCGGGGTTTTCCAAATCCACCCACAGATCGGGTCGAAAATTTTCCGGGAGCACCGGTTCGTCCGGGTTCATGGAACCGCCGGCGGGAATGACCTGGCGCACGAAGCGGATGGCGTTGAGAAAATAAAGCCGTTCCGCCAGGGGGAACTTAGGTGGCGCGCCGGAAAACTTTTGGATCGTTTCATCCGGCCACAACAGCACCGTCACCTCGCCGCGCCGGGCGGCTTCTTCGAGAAAACGCAGATGCCGCGAGCGGATGTCGTCGAACGCGCCGGTGACGAGGATTTGACTAGTGGCACGGGCGTCCCGCCCGTGAGTTTCTGTTGTTATGGTCATAGCTTTGAAACACACGGGCGGACGCCCGTGCCACTAATTATTTTGAAATTCTAACGCTCACCTTGAACCCGCCCGGCACAGGTTTTTCCGAAGCGACCAGCAGATAGCCGCCGCCACAGCCCGAATACATCGCGCCAGGATAACTCCGCTGGTACGCCTGCAACAACGCCATCAAGTCCAGTTTGATCAACGGATGCCGCACCACGCCCGGCAGCAACGTTTCCCAGCACCGCATGTTCAGGTTGAACGAAGCCCCCAGCGCCCGCACGTCGCGGCGGCGGATGGCGTCGAAGCAGTCCTGGCCCGACTGGCCGAGGCGCGCGACCCATTTCGGATCGAGATTTTTTTTGCCGAGCGGATTGTAGCCGGCCGGTCGCGGCTCGACCGGCACGAGGTGCAAAACTTTTTCCAGCCAGCGCGCCGTGCGGGCGTCGTTGAGCGATTCGATGTGTGCGGGAAACACGCCGCCTTGAATTTGATAATCGTAATCCAGGCGATTCACGCCGGGATAGACCAGCCCGATCATGTCCTGCGAACCGCTGGGATGGGCTTTGCCTTGGTTCTCTGCGGCGTAAAGCTCGCGCACCAAATCCGCCGGCGGGCGGTTGGGGAGTTTGCCTTTCCACAATCTCATCGCAATGGCGCGCGTGCCGCTCGCGATGCCGGAACGGTCCATCGGACGAAAATCCGGTTCGATCTGCAGCACGACCATCGAGCCGGGCGGCTTGGGGTTGTGGCGCGAAACAAACGGCTGGTCAATCCAACCGCCCGCGAGTTGCAGGCGGTTGGGGATGGAGCCGAGCAATGTTTCGACCGGCGATAGTTTCATTCAAGCAAAACGGAGCGCGGAGCATTGCTCCGCGTGAATTTGTCAGTCAACTGGCGGAGCGATGCTCCGCGCTCCGAACTAAATCATCCGATGCCGATGCGCTTGCCGGCTTTCTTGGCGTTGTATTGCTCTTTGATCCACTTGTAAGTGGCGGCCAAACCCTTGTCGAGCGGGGTGCTCGGCTCCCACTTGAGCACCTGTTGGATGAAGGTGTTGTCCGAGTTGCGGCCGGCCACGCCCTGCGGCGCATTCAGGTTGTAGCTGCGTTTCATTTTCACGCCCGCGATTTTTTCCACCTTGCTGACGAGGGTGTTGATGGAGACAAGTTCGCTCGAACCCAGATTGATCGGCGTGGCGATGAGGTCGTCGCAATGCGTGATCATGTCAATGCCCTTCACGCAGTCGTCAATATACATGAAGCTGCGCGTCTGCTCGCCGTTGCCCCAGATGTTGATGCTGAGGTCTTTTTTATCAATCGCTTCAATGACCTTGCGGCACATGGCAGCGGGCGCTTTCTCACGGCCACCGTCCCAAGTGCCGTTCGGGCCATAGACATTGTGGAAGCGCGCGATGAAAGTCTTCATGCCGCGTTCGTGCCAGTATTCCTCGCAGAACATTTCGGAGACCAACTTCTCCCAGCCGTAGCCACGTTCGGCCATCGCGGGGTACGCGTCGGATTCTTTCAACGCGCGCACCTTGGGGTCTTTCTGGAGCAGCGTGTTGTAGGCGCAAGCCGAGGAGGAATAAAAATAACGGCGCACGCCGGCCTTGTACGCGGCCTCGACCATGTGGGTGTTGATGAGAATGGAGCGCAGACATTCCACGCGAAATTTTTCAATGAAGCCCATCCCGCCCATGTCGGCGGCGAGGTTATAGACTTCGACCGCGCCTTCGCAGACGCGATGGCAATTGGCCTCGTTGCTCACATCGAGGCAAAGATTCTCGACGCTGGGCACCTGGAGATACCATTCGTAAATCGGCTTCTTGTCCACGGCGCGGATGTTGGTAAAACCCTTCTTCTTGAAATGCAGCGCGAGATTGCCGCCGATGAAGCCACCGGCGCCCGTGATGACCAGCAGGTCATCTTTCTTCAGCGGCGCATCTTTTTCTACGACTCGTTTCGTTTCCATAGTGTTGTTCGATTGTCTGTTAATGTTCAAAGCTGGTGGGGTTCACCAGTCTGTTTGTCGGCCAAAATAGAACGGAGGTGAGCGCAAAGAAATGAAAATCATCGGCTCGGACGGCATTGTCACCGTCCGTTGAGCGGCGGTCAAAACCAGTCCGCCTTCAGACTCTTGAGCGCATTCAGCATGAACTGGATCGCCACCGCCGCCAGCAGCAGCCCCATGATCCGCGTGCTGATCTTCATGGCGATGGGACTCAGCCAGCGGGCACCCTGCGCCGCCATCTGCAAAATCCAATAGCTTGCTAACGACACCAGGAAAATGCAGCCGGCCAGCGCCAGGCCGTGGGGAAGATCATTCGCTTGCGACTGGAGCAGAATCACCGTGGAGATCGCGCCCGGCCCGGCCAGCATGGGAATCGCCAGCGGCGTCACGGCGATGTCCGGTTTCTCCGCGCCCGCCGCCGTTTCCTCCTTCGTTTCCTGGAGGCGCGAGCGTTGTGCGCGCAGCATGTCCAGGGCGACGAGCAGCAGCACGATGCTGGCGGCGATTTGAAATGCGGGCAGGGTGATGCCGAGAAATTTGAAAATCCATTTGCCCGCGAACGCGAAGGCCAGCAGCACCCCGGTCATGATGACACACGCGAGCCGCGCCATGCGCTTGCGCTCCGCCGGAGTTTCATTCGGCGTCATGGCGATGAATCCGGGCACCGCCGCCAGCGGGTCCACGATGACGAACAGCGAACTCGCCGCGAGGAAGGAATATTCAAGCAGGCTCATATTGAACACGGCGCAAGAATCGCATCCGTCATGCCGTGGACAATTTTCTTATCGGCGGGAACGATGGTTGCTAAAACCCCGCCGAGTTGCGGCCGCGCGGCATCGCCTTCGCCGCTGACGAAATAATAAGGGCACAACCGCACGCGGCCTTTCATGGGCACGACTTCGTTTTTCGCGAAATCAAACCAACTGGCATCCACCAACGACGGCTTGTGAAAGTTTTGCAGGACGCTGGGGGAAGTTTCAAATCGGGCCAGCGCGTCATCCACCGCCTGGCTCCAATCTTCCTGCGCCAGATCGCTGCCGAGAAACACCCCGCGCGCACCCCAGGCGAGTTCTGAAAAGCCGGAGACCTTGAGGATCAGGTCGCGATTTTTTTGCGAGAGGGTTTTCAACTGCTGCCAGTCGGTGAGATTCAGTTCGGGAATCGCGCCGTGCGGGGGCAGGGGAGTTGGGTCCACGAGCCAGGTGTAGGGGATGATTTTTTTGAGCCGCACCAAAAAACCCTCGCCGAGTTCCTGTCGCCAGAAGCTTTGCAGATTGCGGTTCCACAACAATGCAAAGAGCATCTTCTCCTCGAACATCGGTTTGGGCGGCGGGGTCAGGCGGATTTTCTTTTCCGCCGCGAGTTCAAAAATCTGGCGGGAGTTTGCGACGTTGGGGAGATCGAACAATTCAAAAAACCGATAAACGCCGTCGCCCTCGGTGAAGTCTTCAAATTTGGAATTTTGAATTTTGAATTTTGAATTGCCCAGTTGTCCGGCGAGCCATTCCATTTCCGGCCGATACGTCGCGGCTTCTTCCGAAACGATGATGTGAACTTGTTTTGCATCTCCGAAGATGGATTCAAAGCCGCGCAGCATCCCATCCACCCCGCCGAGGAGTTTGGAATTTGGAATTTGGAATTTGGAATTTGAATACGTCTGATTCAGCCACGCGGTCAGCCCAATGCCACCCGGCACCGAATCCAGTTCCGTGATGCTGATGCCGTTCTCCGTCAGCAAAATGTCCGGGCGGATCACGCGCGGCAGGTCGTTCTTGAACGCCAGCGAACGTTGGCGGGCGATGAGTTCGGCGGGCTTGCCCAGATCCAGCCAGCGGGCGACCCACTCCGGCTGTTTGCCCTCGGCGCTCTTGCGATAGAGCAGGTTCACCGCGCGATAAAATTGAAACAGCACGCGCCCGAGGGATTCAATTTCTTCCACGAGCTTTTCGCCGAGTGCAAATGGAGTCGGGGAAATTCGCCACTCCTGTCCGGCGAACAAACCGCCGGCGGGCAGGGCGGCGCGAATCGAATGTGCTGCCGCCGTAGCGGGGGAAGTTGGTTCAGTGATGTTCAAACTCACCCGGCCATGGTAGCGCAGTTTTTATTTTCGGCAACGTCACGGGCGCGGCGAACGCTGGAGAAGGAGGCCACCGTTCAAGCCTTCTTGCTGGGCGTGAGATTGAGATCGGGGAAATGTTTCTGGGCGCAATCGGGGCAGATGCTGTGGGTGAACTCCGTTCCGGTGTGAGTTTGGATGTAGGATTCGACCCGATGCCAGTAGCCTTCATCGTTGCGGATGCCTTTGCAATAGGAACAGATCGGGAGCAACGCGCTGAGGGCTTTGAAATTACTGGCGACCTCGGCGAGCGCGGCGGACACGCGCTGCAACTCCAGCTTGGTGATGACCAACCGGGCCAGGGCGCGGAGGGACTCCGCTTGTTCGGCGGTCAGCTTGCGGACCTTGCGGTCAATCACGCACAAGGTTCCCAGCGCGTGTCCCTCCGGCGTGATCAGCGGCGCACCGGCGTAAAAGCGGATGTGCGGTTCGGCGGTGACGAGTGGATTGCTGGCGAACCGCTGATCCGCAAGCGCATCCTCCACGACCAACAAATCGGTCTGCTCCAGCGCATGGGCGCAGAACGACTCGTTGCGATGCGTCTCCACCGCGGTCACACCAATTTTCGATTTGAACCACTGCCGGTCGCCCTCCACGAGCGACATGATCGCGATGGGGGTGCCGCAGATATAGGAAGCCAGCAGTGTGATGTCGTCGAATGTCTGTTCCGGTGCCGTGTCCAGGACATTGTAGCGGCGCAGGGCTTCGAGCCGGGCTTTCTCGTTTTTAGGAAGGCGCGCTTTCATTTTCCGGTCCGCCCGCTCTTGAACGATCTAGTTGGTGGCGGCTACTTCCATCGTCTCGGCGCGCGTGTGCTGTGCATCTTCCTCTTTCGCGATGGAATCCGCCGCCGGTTTCTCCAGTTGCTTGGCGGCCTGCGGCGCAACGCCGTCCTGGTTCTTGTGGAATTTCACGCTGACGATCTTGCTGACGCCATGTTCCTCCATCGTCACGCCGTAAAGCACGTCCGCCATGCCGATGGTGCGCTTGTTGTGCGTGATGATGATGAACTGCGAGTGGTCGAGGAAGCGTTGCAGCACCTTGACGAAACGGTTCACGTTCGACTCGTCGAGCGGCGCGTCCAACTCGTCCAGCACGCAGAACGGGCTGGGCTTGACTTGGTAGATCGAGAACAGCAGCGCCACCGCCGTCATCGTCTGTTCGCCGCCGGAGAGCAGCGAGATGGTCTGCAATTGTTTGCCGGGCGGCCGCGCGACGATCTCAATGCCGCTTTCCAAAACGTCGTTTTCATCCGTGAGAATGAGATCCGCTTTGCCGCCGCCGAACACTTCGGTGAACATCACGCGGAAGTTGTCGCGGATCTGGTTGAACGTGGTCCTGAACATTTCCTGCGTCTGCGTGTTGATGCGGTTGATCACTTCCAGCAACTGCGCCTTGGCCGAAACTAGATCATCGTGCTGCTTGGTCAGGAACTGATGACGCTGCTCGGTCTCCTCGTACTCTTCAATCGCGACGAGGTTCACCGGCCCCATTTCATCAATGCGCTTTTGCAATTCCTCGACCTGTTTGCCCACGCTCACCCAATCGGTGGCCGCACCCGCCGACGCCATTTGTTCCGGCGTCAACGTCTCCACCTTGGCCGGCCCCTCGTCGGCATAGGTGATGGTGATGCACTCGCTGCGGATGTCGTCGAGGTTCAGATGATACTTCTGCTGGATGCGCTCGCGAAGGTTTTGCACCGCCATGTTTTTCTGGGCGAGTTCCACCTCCAGCGTTCCGCGCTGCGACTGCATGTTCGTCAGGCGGCCGCGCTGCTCGCGCAAATTTTCTTCACGCGTTGAAACTTCGGCATCCTGCGACTGCTTCTGTGAAAACAGTTCCGCCGCCTGGGCGTTCACCTGTTCGCGGTCGTGTTGCAAACGTTCAATCTTCGCGCGCGAATCGGCGATCTCGGACTCAGCCTGCGCCTTGCGGCTGGTGAAGGCCGGCACTTCGGCGCGGCGCTGTTCCAGGCCGTGGGTCAATTCACGCAGCCGCTGCTCCAACGATTGCTTCTGGTGGCGCAACGAGGCGCAAAGCTGCTCGTCCGTTGCGAACGCTACTTTGCTTTCGGTCAGGCTCGTGTTGGCCGTGTCGCGTTGCTGCCGCAGGTTTTCCAACTCTGCCGTGAGCCGGACGACGTCCTGCTGCCGCGTCTGCTCCGTGGTTTCCAAAACGGTCGCGCGGTCGGTGAGCAGCGTGCGTTTCTGCAAACCCTCCTGCTCCTGCGCCGCGAGGCTCGTGACTTCATAGACGACCGTGTCAATTTTCTGGTGCAGCAGACGACGCGAATTTTCCAGCGCCTTGAACTCGCCCTCGCGCGTGGCGATGGCCACTTCCTGCTGGCGCAATTCCGTCTGCGCCTCCTGCAAGCTCGCCTGAAGTTCCGTCTGCTCGCTCAACAGCGCGCCGCGCTGGCGACTGGCCTCGGCGACCTTTTCATGCAATTCCGCGACGGTCGCCTGCAGTTCGAGAATTTGATTTTTGCGCCCGAGGATCGAGGAGGGCGCTTTACCGTTGCCATTGATGTAGCCGCCGGTGTAAATGCCGTGGCGGCTCAACAAATCGCCGCCGAGCGTGACGAAATCGCAGCCCGCGTGGCCGTTCTGGATTTGCGCCGTCGCCGTCGGAAGATCTGCGGCGATGAACGTGCGGCCGAGCAGCGAGCGCAACAGTTTTTCCACCGTCGGATCGGTCTGCACCACGCTCAACGCATGAACCACTTCGCCCGCCACCAGCGGCTTCGCTTCCGAACCGGTCGAACCCGGCGCGAGTTCCCCGTCAAACGCGAGCTGCTTTTCATCGGTGTGCCCGATGGCCAGCGCGGCCACGCTCGCGCGGCCGGCCTTGCTCGCAGCGAGGTCGGACAAAATCTGCTGCGCGGATTCGGGCTGCTCGGTCAAGACGAGTTGCAGGTGATGGCCCAGCGCATTTTCGATGGCGACGACGTATTGATCCGGCACGCGAATCCGGTCCGCGAGCGAGCCGATGACGGATTGCGACTTGCGCAGCGCGGCGACGGCACCGGCGCCGAAACCTTCGTGTGACCCCTGCAACTGCTCCAGCACGCTGAGGCGCGAACGCTTCTCGGCCTGCGCTTGCAACAGCTTGTCCTGCTCGGCGGAGGACTGGTGCAACTCGGTCTGCAATTCCTTCAAACGCGTCTGGCGCTGCTCCACGGAACCGCGCTTCGTCGCGACGCTGAGTTTGTCGGTCTCGACGTTCGCGGCGAAGGAGTTCAGCCGCGCTTCCAACGCGGTGCGTTCTTCTTCGAGTTGGATTTTCTCTGCGGAAAGTTTTTCCAGGCGGATGAAGTTGCCCTGCTTCTGGAGGTCGAGCGCGGTGATTTCGTTGCGGGCGCGGCTCAAATCCTGCGCGGCGGCGAAGGCGTCGGACTGGGCCTTGCGCAGCGATTCCTGACGGTCGCGCAAATCCTTTTCAATCTGTTGCAACGCGACCTGCTTGGTGGACAACGTCTCGCGATGCTGCTTGAGCGAGGCTTCGGATGCGGTGAGGCGTTCGGTGATGTCGGCGAGTTCCGTGGTGGCGGCCTGGCTGCGTTCTTCAAACTGGGTGATGTCCGCGAGCGCCTTGGAGTTTTGCGCCGCGAGTTCGCGGAGGCGCTCCTCGTTGAAGCTGATGCGGCTTTCGTTGCGGTCAATCTCGCCCTTCAACTCCAGCCCGCGCTGCTGCATCACGCCGATCTGCTGCTCCAGCTCCGACAACCGCGCGCGCAATTCCATGATCTCATCTTCGCGACGAAGGACTTCGGCGGAACCGGTTTCAATTTCGTTGCGCAAATTTTCCGCAGCAGTTTGCTTCTCGGCAATTTCGGATTGCAACACGTCGAACTGATGCCGCGCAAGCTGGGTGTCGAGGTGCTGAAGTTCCTGCGAAATTTGTTTGTAGCGCCGCGCCTTGCCGGCCTGGCGTTGCAGCGAGCCGATCTGCCGTTTCACTTCCTTGATCGTGTCGGCGACGCGCAAAAGATTCTGATCGGTGTATTCAAGTTTGCGCAGCGATTCTTTTTTCTGCGATTTGAACTTCGTGATCCCGGCGGCTTCCTCAAACACCATGCGGCGATCTTCCGGTTTGCTGGAAAGAATCTGCGTGATGTTGCCTTGCGCCATGATCGAGTAGCTCGTCTTGCCCATACCCGTGCCCATGAAAAGCTGCTGCACGTCGCGGAGCCGGCAGGGAGTTTTGTTGATGAAGTATTCGCTGCCGCCATCGCGGAACACGCGGCGCGTGACCGTGACTTCGGTGTAGGCCATCTCCACTCCCGCCGCGCGCAGGTCTTCCTCATTCACGCCGCCGATGGTCAAAGAAACTTCCGCCATGCCGAGCGGCTTGCGGCCATCGGTGCCATTGAAGATCACGTCGGCCATTTCGCCGCCGCGCAACGCCTTGGCGGACTGCTCGCCAAGCACCCAACGGATGGCGTCCGAGACATTGGACTTGCCGCAGCCGTTCGGGCCGACAATGGCCGTGACGCCGGGCTGAAAATTCAGCGCGGTTTTGTCCGCAAAGGACTTGAAGCCCAGGACTGTTAAATTCTTGAGATACATGAAGGTTAATCTTTCAAAACTGCCCGGATTGTAAAGTGGAAAACCACAATATGCAGGGCAAAGTTATTCACACAGCACAACTAATTGGTGAGGAACCGAGGTTTGGTTTGTGCCGACGGATCGCTATTTCAACTGGCAAACTGCTGGAATTTAATACGGCTGAAAGGAAGTTTGGTCAAATGAATTTCACTCCTATCTTACCGGGCAAAGAAACTCACGCCTGCACTTCCTTGTAGAAAATATCCTTCCAGTTTTTATTGCCCAAACCACGGTCGTGGGCTTTGTGGATGTAGGTCAGTTCGCTCAGGTCGCGCTCAAGCAAATGCGTGTAGCCGTAGCTGTCCACAGCGACCATGTCCGTGCCGGCGACCACCGTGCCCATGTGCTTCACGTCGGAGAGACGCCCGCCCGTGGGTCCGTTGCTCATCAAGACGTTCATGCCGTCGAGAATCACCAGCGTCGGTTTCATCATCAGCGCGAAGTCGGACACGATGCTGTGGATGTGCTGGTGAAATTGATTCCGCCGTCCGCCGAGCAAGCCGTACCAATTCTTCATCGTCATGGAAGCGTGGCAGAGATTGTGGTCTTTGCACGGCGCGAGGCCGATGACTTTGGTCGCACGTTTGAACGGCAGGTTGAAGAACGTCCAGTGCTTGAGAATTTCGCCGTCGAGCTGCAGCGGGCCGAACGAATTGGATTCGGGGTAAAGCAACGTCAGATCAAGTTCATCCGCCACGGCGCGCAAGCCGCTCTTGATGAAACAGCCGGTGGGACTATTGATCGGATTGTCCGCGATGATGATTTTTGACGCGCCCGCCGCGCGCACGAGCTTCGCCACGGCGCGCAAGGCATCGGGATGCGTCGTGGCCGCCAGCGCCGCAGGGCGGTCGAACGCCACGTTCGGCTTGATCATCACGACGTCGCCCTTCTGGATGAACCGTTCCATGCCGCCCAGCGCGGTCATGGCCGCGCGAATCACTTTCTCGTGTTCGGCACCATGGGCAATGGCCATCGAAGGCAGAACTTTGCTCGGATCGAGCTTGTAGTTTTTGAGCGCCATCCCGGACTGTGCTTCGAAGCCGGGGACAAAGTGATCCGGCTGCCACAAGGCTTTTCCGGCCGCGATGGAGCCGGCGATCAAGGCTCCGGTCGCTCCGGCGCGCACGAGAAATTCGCGGCGGCTGACACCGCTGGGTTCGGGTTCGTTGGCATCGGGCTGGGTATTCATGGCATAATCTTTCGCTTAATGGAGCTGACCTTGCAAATACTTTTCGATGAACGACCGCGCCAGACTCGTGTCCGTGGCGTCAATCACGCCGCCGATTTCGCCCTCGCGCTGATAGATGATTTTCCATTTGTCGAAGTTTTGCGCTTGAAAGATTTTCGCGCCATTCACATCCGGCAACTCGCTCGCAGTGCCGCCGTACTTGCCGGAGAAGGCGCGGAACGATTTCCAAGCCGCCGCCGCCGCATCGGGCGTGGATGTCATCAAAAAGAACGTCAGCTTCTGGCCGCCGAAATCATACGTCGCCTGGAACACGTTGTTGAGAAAAGATTGTCCCAGCGCGTTCTCGGGAACGAACGTGACGCTGTCCGCCACCATGCCCTCGGCGGGAAGTTTGCGGCGCGCGGCCAGCCCGGCGTCATCAACCGGCAATGCCTTGGCACGATTTTCGGCAATGGCCCGGGCCGTCGCCAGGGTCTTGGCGTCTTGATCCGAGCAGATGATCTGAACGTAAACACTTCCCTGGCGGAAAAAAAATCCCATCTCGCTGGCGTAACCGTCCGGAGTGATTTCCAGCGGCTTGCCTTTCGGATCACGCTCCTGGGCGAACAAGCCGAAGGCGTTGATCGGCGAGTCAAACCGGTATTCATAAACATCCACGTAGCCGGCGGTGGTTCCCGCGAGGCTGAATGAACGTGAGCGCAATTGCTGGATGTTGAAACTCACATACGCGGGCGCGCGGCCGTCAATTTTTTCATACAGTGTTTCCGAACTGTAAAATTCCGTGTTGCCCATCGGCTTGATGCCGGGCAACGCGATCTCCATGGGTTCGCCCGTCGCGGGTTTGGCGGAGGCGGATCCAGTCGCGGCTTCGGCGTACTCGCCCGCTACGGAAGTTTCGGCGGCGGGCGCAGCAACGGTCTTGGGTGCGGATTCACTCGGCGTTCCTTCGGTGCCGCCGTTGTCGCGCCCCATGCGCAACGTCGCGGATTTTCCCTCGACGGCTTTCGAGGTTGATTTCAAGGCGTCGGGACGGAGGCTGTAGATGTTGGGATCAAATCGCCTTCCCTTGATCAAGATCGCCGCGCCAATTCCGGCGATTAACAAAAGGATGGCGAAGCTGGAGATGCGCTCGACGCGCGGCACGGTCGGGCGGACGAATTGATTGCGATTCCGTTTCGCTTCGACCTTGGGTGGTTTGGCATCGAGTACGGGCATGCGTCAGGCGAAGTACCGTTCGGCCCGTTGGATGATCTCCGGATAGTCGGTTTTGAACTGACACGCATCGCGCAGACCGGCGAGGTCCAACCCGGACGCGTCCCGTTGTTCACGGGGCAGCGCGTGATACAAATTCCGCGCCGATAGATCCCCGTCCTGTTCGTAGTAGGTGACGTAACGGGCGATGTCCGAGAAGGCAAAACGGCTGTCCGCGCCCAGCTGATTGCAGGCGGGGCAGCCCGGACAAAACGTGCGGCGACTGGCGATGACGGCCTGCTCGAGAAGTTCCAACTGGGCGGTTTTCAACGGAGCCTTGTAGCCGCGGACGGCGTTCACGCTGGATTGCATGTTGTCCACGTTTTGCATGCGGTTGCACACGGCGCTGATGCGCGAATCGCTCCAGACGGCTTGTAACAGCGCTTCGTGCGTGGTCAAACCAAGCTTGTCGAATTCCGGCAACCGCTTCGGCACGTCGGCCGCGTTGCGCAACGTCTTCATCGCGACGAGTCCGATGCCAGCCGCGTGACAGGCCTCGAGAGCTTTGTCAAACGCATCGCCTTTGGTAAAGAATGGCGTGTACTTAACCATGATGACATCCACGAAGCCGCCCTGCGCAGCAGCATTGAGGTATTCCACGGCGCGATCATCGTGACAGGAAAAACCCACGCGACGGCATTTGCCGGAACTTTTCAATTTCTCGGCAACCTTCTTGAACGCGTCGCTCTTGGGCCAGTTCACTGACTCTTCACCGTAATCACGGGGGTTGATGCCGTGGATGAAAAAGGCATCCAAATAATCCGTGCCGCACTTTTGCAAGCGCGCATCAATCACGTCCAGCAACTGCTCCGGCCCTTTGTGCGGATGGTCCTTGGAAACGAGGAAAAGCTCCTTGCGGCGTTCGGGATGCCGGGCGAGCCATTGCGCGACCTTCGGTTCGTCGTTGCCGCCGCCGTAGCTGCTGGCCGTGTCGAAATAGCGCACTCCCATGGACCAGGCCAGGTCGAGGTATTCTGCGCTGTACGCGGGAATGTTCCCGCCGAAACTGAGCATGCTGACCTGCGGCCCCTTTGGGCCCAACTGCCGCGTAGGCAGCGGCGGCACCACGGCGGCGGGAGCCTTGGCCGGCTCTTCGGCTTGGGCGGAGAACGATGGAGTCAAAGCCAAGCCCACCGGAGCGGCCATCGCGCCCCGGAGAAATGTCCGGCGCGACAACGTGTCAGAGGCGGAGTTTTTTGAGTTCATGGGATCAGGCAAAGTATTGTTCAGCGCGACGAATGATTTCTGGATAATCCGTTTTGAACTGGCAGGCGTCGCGCAATCCGGCCAGATCCATTTCAGAGGCATTGCGATGCGCGACCGGCAGCGCGTGATACAAATCGCGCGCGGCGAGGTTGCCATCCTGTTCGTAGTACGTGACGTAACGGGAAATATCGGAGAAGGCGAACTGACTGCCCGCGCCGTTCTCGTTGCAACTGGGACATCCCGGGCAAAACGTGCGGCGACTGGCAATGACGGTCTTTTGGAGCAGTTCGAGCTGGCTGATTTTTAGCGGTGCCTTGTAACTGCGGGCGGCGGTGACGCTGGACTGAATTTGATCCACGTTTTCCATCCGGTTGCAAACCGCGCTGATGCGGGGATCGCTCCAGACGGCGTGCAGCAATGCCTGATGCGTGGTCAGACCCAGCTTGTCGAACTCCGGCAACCGTTTCGGAGCGTCCACGGCGTTGCGCAGAGTCTTCATGGCGATGAGTCCGATGCCTGCCTTGTGGCAGGCGTCGAGCCCTTTATCAAACGCCCCACCTTTTTCATAAAAGGGGGTGTATCTGACCATGAGGGCATCCAGGAAACCACCCTCCGCCGCGGCCGCGAGATATTGCGGGCAGTGATCGTCGTGACAGGAAAAACCAACCATTTTGACCTTGCCGGAGCTTTTTAATTTTTCGGCGACTTTCTTGAACGCGTCGCTCTTGGGCCAGTTGAGGGAATCTTCGCCGTATTCCCGCGGATTGATGCCATGAATAAAAAAAAGGTCGAGATAGGTCGTGTTGCAGCGCTCCAGCCGTTTATCAATCATTTCCAGCAACTGTTCCAGCCCCTTGCGCGGATGATCTTTGGAAACTAGGAATAGTTCCTTGCGGCGTTCGGGATACTTGGCCAGCCACTGCCCCAGCTTCGGTTCGTCGTTGCCATTCCCGTATTGTCCGGCAGTGTCAAAATAACGAACGCCCATGTACCAACCCAAATCAAGGTGCTGCGGACTGTACGCCGGCATGTCGCCGCCCTGAATCACCATGCTCACGCGCGGGCCGTTCCGGCCCAGTTGACGCGTGGGCACCGGTGGCGAAACCGCCTCGGTAGTTTTCGGTGCTTCTTCTGCGCGAGCAGCCAGGTTGGGTGCCAACGCCACGCCGACTGGCGCGGCCATGGCGGTCCGAAGAAAATTGCGGCGGGTCAAGGTGGACGTGTGTTTAGTCATATCCAATTGGGGGTTGTTTGTTTTCAGGCAAAATAGCGTTCGGCGCGGCGGACAATCTCCGGATAATCGGTCTTGGAATGGCAACCGTCGCGCAACGCCGCAAGATCCGCCTGCGAGGCATCACGAACTTCGGCGGGCAGCGCGTGGTAGTATTCGCGGGCCTCGGTATTCCCATCCTGTTCGTAATAGGTGACAAACCGGGAGATGTCATGGAAGGCAAAATCAGTCTGCCGGGCAAACGTCGCGCAAGAGGGGCAGCCGGTGCACATCGTGCGGCGGCCGGCCAGGATCGTTTCCTTGAGCAACTCCATGTGGGCGAACTTGAGCGGCTCCTTAAAACTGCGGGCGGCGTTGGTGCTCACCTGCATCTGATCCACGTTCTCAATCATGTTGCACACGGCCGAAATTCGGGGATCGCTCCACACGGAATGCAGGACGGCTTGGTGCGTTGTCAGTCCCAGCTTGTCCAATTCCGGCAGCCGCTTCGGGACATCCTTGGTGTTGCGCATGGTCTTCATCGCCACCAACCCGATGCCCGCCTTGTGCGCGGCGGCGAGGGCTTTGTCGAACGCGCCGCCCTTCTCGTAGAACGGATTGAACGCGAGCATGATGATATCCACAAACCCGCCTTCCGCCGCGGCGTTCAAATAATCGGTCAACCGGCCATCGTGACAGGAGAACCCCACCTTCTTGACCTTGCCGGAACTTTTCAACTGCTCGGCCACCTTTTTGAATTGATCGCTCTTGGGCCATTCCAGCGAACCTTCGCCGTATTCTCGCGGGCCGATGCCGTGAATGTAAAAGGCGTCCAGATAAGTTACGCCGCAGGCCGCCAGCCGTTTGTCCACCATCTCCAGCAACTGCTCCGGCCCCTTCCTCGGATGGTCCTTGGACACCAGGAAAATCTCTTTGCGCCGCTCCGGATATTTGGCCAGCCACTTGCCGATGATCGGTTCGGACTGCCCGCCCTTGTAGCAATCCGCCGTATCGAAATAGCGGATACCCATGGACCAGGCGATGTCCAGATAGTCCGGCGTCAGCGCCGCCATCATGCCACCGAGGGAAACCATGGTCACCTTCGTGCCGTCTTTGCCCAGCGGACGCATCGGCAGAACTTTGGCGGGCGCGGATGCGGCGACGGGAGCGGCACCTTCAGGAGTCGCTGCTGCTGCGGAAAAGTTCTGCGCGAGTGCGAGGCCGGCGGGAACGGTGAGGGCGGTTTTGAGGAAGTTCCGGCGAGATGAATCGCTTTGATTTGTTTTCATAACGGGCTTCGGTTTAGGAAATACTATTATCCCAGACTCCTTCTGCAAGCGGAAAGTTTCGACGAATCACTTCAAACTGGCTTGCGTGCGGGCTGCCCGCCCGGCCGCTCACTTGCCACCGTAGCTGAAATCGTCGAACAAGGTCACGCTGTCGGCCTTGGTCCAGACCCCGACCTTGCCGGCGTCCGGAAAACTTTCATCCGTCGCTTCAATGACCTGCTTGCCGTCGAACGTGACGGTGAATTTGTTCCCCGCAAAATCCACGCGCAACGTATGCCAGACGCCGGGCGCGACCTTGGTGTTCGTGTTCTTGAACGAGACGCGCCGGCCTTTGATGGTGTGGTAAATGGTGACGTTGTCTTCGAGTGCATTGGCCCGGGCGATGTAGTAATTGTCCGCATCCGCACAGCGCCAAATGACGCCGCCCGCTTGATCTTCCTTGCCGGCGACCGGCTTGAACTTCACTTCGACGAAACCGTTTTTGAGGCGGGTGTCTTCTTTGATGCAGACCGGATAGGTCGCTTCGCCGGATTGTTTCAGCACATTCGGATTGCTCGGCGCGGAGTCATCTTTCTCGACCGTCCACTTCGGCACGCCGCTGCCGGTTTTGGTCGCCGTCCACCCAGCGGGAGCCTCGCCGGTTTTGGCGTCGTCGAAATTGACGGTCTGTGCCTCCGCAGCACTGGCCAGCACACTGGTTCCGATGATCATGGCGGCAAAAAAAATGTTCACGGCCTGGTTATTTGTTTTGCGTGGCGAGCGCCGCTTGCAGCGCCGTCGTCAAATCCGCCGCGCGGCCCCGGCCCCAGTAATGCAGAAACAGGATGCGCGGATTTTCCTGCGTCATATGGCTGTGAATCGCCACGATGTTGATCCCGTCATGGCGGAGCGATTTCAACACCGACTGCAATTCGTCCTCCAACACGGCGAAATCACCATCCACGAGCGCATTGTCGTCCGTGCCGGCAAACGCGGCCCAGGTGTTCACGCCCATGTCCTTGGTCATCTCGCAACCGCACGGCATCTTCGTCTTGCGACCGATGACCACCTTGAACATGCCGTTGTTCGCCTGGCCTTTGACACCCAGAACGCTCTCGATGGATTTGCCGCTGATGGAATTCGTCGCGGGCATCGCGGCACCGCCGAAGGTTTTCCCCGGCTGCGGATGCGCGGCGCGGATTTCTTTGATCTTGTCCCACACCTTGCGGACGGCGGTCGCCAGCTTGTCCTCGTCGCCCATGCCGCTGATGTGCATGAAATAAACCTTCGGCTCGTCATAAAAAAAATGGTTGTGCAGCGCCGTCACGGAAAGGCCGTTGTCCAGCGCGACGCTCATCACGGGATTCACCTCGTCCTGGAACAGCACCGTGTCGCCCATGACCATCACGTCGTCGGACTTCTGTTCGGTGAACGCCGCCCAGGAAGCCAGCCCCATGAACGGCGGCATCGGCCAGCCGTCCACGGAAATTTTCACGTCGGTGCGCGGCGAAGTGATTTTGAAGACGCCCTCGTTGGTGTTGAACGCGCCTTTGACGCCGGTGAGTTGCTCAATCTTGGTCGTGTCGAGTTTGCCCTCGGCCGCCAGCAAAGGCTGCGCGGCGATAACCAGGGCCATTGTCGCGATGACGTGAAGAATAGAAGTGTTAAATCCAAGTGTGAGCCGGTATGGTTTCATGGTCTGGCAAATTGAACCTGACAGCCGTGTCAGCACAAGCACAAAGCTACCTTGATGAAATCTGAAACCGCCGACCAACCACTGCGTCATCCTACCTTCGCCGAAGCCTTTCCCGCCGTTTCTGAGTTCGTGACCTCAAAGCCGGGAATCAATACGCCCCCCGGCGGCTCAAAACAGGAACACAAACATGAGCAGTAGCCCTCCCTCCGCAGTCCCGAGTCCGAGTCCTGAAAAGAAACGCCGGTATCTGAGCGGCGAGAAGAAGTTCCAGATATATCTGGAAGCCCAAGATAGCGGTAAACCCATCGGCGAAATCCTCCGGCGCGAGGGCCTCTTCTCGACGGATCTGGCCCGTATCCGCCAGCAGGTCAAGGCAGGGGCCCTCCAGCGCCTCAGCGCCAAGCCCGGTCGGCAGCAGAGTCAGGTTCAGCGCCGAAGCTCACGAAGCCCTCAAACGCGAACTTCAGGACAAGGAACGGGCCTTGGCCGACCAGGCGGTCGAACTGGCGATCCTGCGAAAAAAAACGAATGGGGGTTCGTGGGACCGATAACCGGCCAGTGGCTAAAAGAGCAAACTAAACTGGAAATCCTCACCGTGATTGCGACCTCTCAGCAACAAGGCGTTTCGGCGCGTCGTCCGCTGGCAACAGCAGTCCCGCTTGGGCCAGCCGCTGGCCAAGCTCCGCCCCGGCCCCCAAGACCCGCTGCATCGGGTTTTGCCGGCCGAGATCGACCCGATTGTGATGCTGGCCCAGCGTCAGGAATA
>JAYWBR010000088.1:0-7291 GCA_043781315.1 Verrucomicrobiota bacterium
GATCGCCGCCGAGAGAGAGATTGTTGTGACAAAGGATTTCATACGTTTGATCTTTGATGCACGGCACCTTGAGCCGCCGGAGGTTCACATCTCCTTCACCCGGCCTTTGGTGTGAGCGCGCCGACTCCGCCTCGCCAAGCGCGCATCTAGCCACGCGTGGACCAATCCGACGACGACTGTGGCGAGGCCGATGGCGGCGGCGAACCGCCACAGTGTTTCCTGTCCTCTGGTAGCTGCGCCCGCGATCAGACTGCCGGCCAGGATGAGCGAACCGTAGAACACATAGCGGTTGGTCACCACGAGATAGGACAACTCCCCGGCCCATCGCCTGACGGCCGCCAGGCGCGAGCGGAAAAAGGGGTTGAGCGCCCCGGTCATCTCCGGGGTTGCCGAACGCCCGGCCTGAGTTGACAAAACGTTGACCTGACGGTGGACCAGCCTGGGAACTGTTTGGGGATAATGTTTGGTTTTCATGGCAGCCGGGTTTGCGTTGGGAAACGCTGTGTCACGCGTCAACACTTCTGCGGGATTCGGTTTAGTTGTCGGGTTCGAGGTCATGGCGTCGGTAGTTCAGCGGTGCTTCAATACGGGGCAGGTTGTTTTTATAGGGAGTGGTGAAGCGGTCGTTCAGCCCTTTGATAAAAAGCTCATGGTCGCACGACACATAGCGAAAGCCCGATGCGCGGTTCTTCGCGCGTTGCGCGCGGCGCTCCACCGGCTCGTCCACCAACTCGCGGATGGTTTGCAGCAGGCAAGGCACGTTGAGGGGTTTATCCATCAAGGCATCCGCGCCCGCCTTCTCCGCCAGTTCGCGTTGTTGCCACCGGCCCGTGATGATAATGACGGGTAGGAGCGGATTCACTTCGGCCAGCCATTTCAAAGTGTCCCAGCCGTCCTTCACCGGCAGGCCGAGGTCCAGCAGCAGGAGGTCAATCTTCTCCGCCCCGAATTTCTCGATGGCCTCCTGGCCGTTTTCGGCGGAGACGACTTCGTAATCTTCCGCGTGCAGAACTTTGCTCAGGGCGTCGCGGATCGAACTCTCATCGTCCACTACCAGAATTTTCTTGGTCATAGGTTTTCGCTTTCAATCAGCCCAGTGCCTTGTCGAACGCGGGCTGGATCTGGTTTCAGGAATCCACAACCCCGAGCCGGTTTGCCCCGATGCTCCAGACTGCCGCTCTTACATTCCGGTCGTTGTCGGTTGTGTGTTCCCGATGTGAGGTTGCCCCTTGGGCTGATCGCGCCGCACAACAAGGCACTGGCTAAATTCAAAATGTTTTCCGTTTTCATCGCGTTGGCATTCGCTTTGCCGTATCGTCGGCAAATGATTTATCTGTCCGAACTTTCCTTTAGCCGGTGCTGTGCCAGCAATCGCTTGAAGCTCCGCGTGTTCAACGGCAACCGTTTAAGCACCTGGCCCGTCACTGTCGCGACCTCGTATGTGGCGAGTGGGAATTCACCGGTGGTCAGTCGCTAGTCACTTTATGAATGTTCGCGTGCGATCCTACGGCTTTGCGCTCGCCAGCGTCGTGCTGGTGCTGGTCGTGGGCTGGGCGGGACGCATCACCTGGCAGGAACTCCGGCAGTTGCACCGGAGCTTCGCCTCCGTGCAAGCAGATGCTTTTCACCTTTCGGAACACGTCGAGGCGACGATCCGCAACTTGAACGAAACCGTGCTGCGCTTCGACCTGCGCCGCCAGCCGGAGGACCGGGCTGCGTTTCAGAAGGAGGGCCAGGATTTACAGCAGTGGATTCGCGCGCACCAACCCACCGTCACCACGCCGGAGGAACGCGACTTGATGGACCAGATCGAGGCGGCGTTCGAGGTGTATTTGTCGCGGACCACTCAGTTGATGGACGAACGGGTGCAAGCCGGGACAGCCCCTTCGCCCACGCCTGTGCTGGAGCGGGTGGAAAACAAAGCCGCGCCCATCCTGAACCTGTGCGCGAAACTGAAGACCGCCGAGCGCATCGCGCAAACGCAGTTCATGAAAGATTCACACCGCGCGCTGGGCTGGTTGCAGCAACTTTTTATCGTGTCGCTGGCGCTGCTGGTTGTCCTGGTGGGAACGGCGGGAGTGGCGCTTTATCGCGGCGTGATCGGCCCGCTGCGCGTCGAGTTGGGCGAAAGCCGCGCCCGCGCCGCTCGGCACGAGAAGCTGGCGTCGCTCGGCACACTGGCCGCCGGCGTGGCGCACGAAATCCGCAATCCGCTCACGGCCATCAATGTTCGCCTGCACAGCCTGAAAAAGAACCTGATTGCGAACTCGTCGGAACAGGAGGACGCCCTCGTGATCGGCCACGAAATCCAGCGCCTCGAACGCATCGTGCAGGAATTTTTGCAGTTTGCCCGGCCCGCCGAACCCAAGCTGGTAACCGTCTCCGCCGACAGCTTGCTCGCTCGAATGCAATCGCTCTTCGGCCCCCAGTTGGAAAAGACTTCCATCCGGCTGAACTTGGAATCGGTGCCGGATATTTGGGTGCGGGTGGACCCGCACCAGATCGAACAGGTGTTGATCAACCTGATTCAAAACGCCGCCGAGAGCATGGAGGGCGAGGGCACGATCACCCTCCGCGCCCGCACCGGCACAGCGCGCCTGGCGACCCGCGCCCGCTCGGTGGTCATGCTGGAGGTGAGCGACACCGGCAAAGGCATCCCGCCGGAAGTGCAGAAGCGGATGTTCGACCCGTTCTTCACCACGAAAGAGGAAGGCACCGGCCTGGGCCTGGCCATCTCGTCACGCATTGTTGAAAAACACGGCGGCGCGCTGGAGTGCCACTCCGAGGTGAATCGCGGCACCACCTTTACCATCCTGCTGCCCCACACGAAACCCGAAGCAAGCGATGAACTCGCAACCTAAAATCCTGTTGATTGAAGACGATGCCGGCATCGCGGCGGGGCTGAAAAAAGAGTTGCAGGCCGAAGGCTATCAAGTCGTCACGGCCACGCGCGGCGATGAGGGTCTGGCCCGCGCCAAGAAGGAACCCTGTGACGTGGTGCTTACCGATCTGAAGATGCCGGGCTTGTCCGGCCTCGAATTGATCGAGCAACTCCATGCCGCCAAGCCGAAGCTGCCCATCATCATGATGACCGCTTTCGGCACGACCGAAACCGCCATTGAAGCCACCAAACTCGGCGCCTACGACTATCTTCTCAAACCCTTTGACATGGGCGAACTGCTTGATCTCGTGGCCAAGGCCGTGGCCAGCAGCCGGCTCATGTCCGAACCGCTGGAAATGGGGCAGGCCCGGTCAGCCCAGTCCGCCATCATCGGCAACAGCCGCGCCATGCAGGCCATCTACAAGGAAATCGGGCGCGTCGCTGCCACCGCCGTCACCGTGTTGATTCGCGGCGAAACCGGCACCGGCAAAGAGTTGGTAGCGCGGGCGATTTACCAGCACAGCAAACGCGCCGCGCAGCCGTTCATCGCGGTGAATTGCGCGGCCATCCCGGAGACCCTGCTGGAAAGCGAACTGTTCGGCCACGAACGCGGCGCTTACACCGGCGCGCACGCCCGGCGCGTGGGCCGCTTCGAGCAAGCCAACAACGGCACGATTTTTCTCGACGAAATCGGCGACTTGAGTTTGAGCACCCAGGTCAAACTCCTGCGCGTGCTTCAGGAGAAATACATCCAGCGCGTGGGCGGCAACGAAAAGGTGCCGGTGGACGTGCGGGTGCTGACCGCCACGCATCGCGATCTGGAGAGCGCCATCCAGGAAAAGCAATTCCGGGAGGATTTGTTTTACCGGTTGAGCGGCGTGACCATCACATTGCCGCCCTTGAACCAGCGCAGGGAAGATATTCCCGAACTGGCAAAGTATTTCCTGCAACGCTCCGCCGCCGAACTGGGCAGTGATTCCCCTTCCATCCAGCCCGAAGCCATCGCCTTTCTGCAAACTCAGACCTGGCCCGGCAACGTGCGGGAACTGGAGAACGTGGCGCGCCAGGCTTTGCTGCTCGCTCGCGGCTACTCCATCAGTTTGGAACACGTTCAACAAGCGTCGGCCCGGAGCCACAAGCCCGTCGTTGGGCCGGACCAGACCATCGCCGGATATTTTACCGAACTGCTGACCCGCGCCCAGCGCGGCGAACTGGCCGGCCTGCACGCCCGGATGATCGAGGAAATGGAGCGCGAGCTTTACACCCGCGCCATCCAACTGGCCGAAGGCAACCAGGCCCAAGCCGCGCGCTGGCTGGGCGTGACCCGCACCACCATGCGCGAGAAACTCATCCGCTTCGGGTTGCGTCCCGCCGGCGAGAAACCGGAACAAGCCTGATGCACTCAGAACCGATGACCTGGCTGCAATGGGCGGAAGCCCTCAGTTACATCGTGACGGTGTTTGGCCTGCCGCTGGCCATCCTCGTGTTCCTCTACGAGCAACGGCGCGAGCGGCGCAACGAGCAGGAGGAGATTTATCAGCGGCTCTCCGATGAATACACCGGCTTTCTCAAACTCGTGCTGGTCAACCCGGACCTGCAACTGTTGCGGAAAGGCGCGCCCGACCAGCCGCTGACCGACGAGCAGCAGGAGCGCAAGCTCGCCATCTTCAACATCCTCATCTCCCTTTTCGAGCGCGCCTACCTGTTGGTGTTCGAGGAAAAGATGGATCGGCAGACCCAGCGTTTGTGGCGCTCCTGGGAGGACTACATGCGCGAGTGGTGTCGCCGAAAGGACTTCCGCAAAGCCCTGCCGGAATTGCTCGAAGGCGAGGACGAGGATTTCCAGACCCACATCCAGAAAGTCGCCGAGGCCGAAGCGGCCAAGACCAAATGACGACCGGTTCTTCCCGGCAGCAACTCTGAGTTCTTCCAAGTGACCAGCGGCTGACCGCACATGGATTCCCAGTCGCCACCTTCAAACTCACTACCGTCTTCTCAACTGATCTAACCGTTTGCAATTGAGCGTTCGGAATCGCCGCCCCTCGCTGGCATGGTGCGAGCTAAGTGTCTTCCGTTGAATCCGCGCCGCGCATTTGAGCGCAAAGATGGAAAGGCCGCCGATGAAAAAACAAATCGTTTTGAAATCCTTCAGTGCCCGGTCGTTTGACGTGATCGTCCGGCAAGCGTCGGTGCGGGCAATGCACAGTCCACAACGGACGCCGGAGTACAGGCTGGCGCTCGCGCAAGATGGCGACCGGTCGGCTGAGGCCCGGTCGCCCGTGGACTCCGCGAAAGCGGCTCGCACAAAAACGACCGGGCACTTTCCGAATCATAACCACCCGTTGGTGAACGGGAGTGATCGGGCGGCGTGGCCCTCCTCAACTTCATCCGTCCGATGAGAAACCAAGTGCTCATCCCTTTCGCCAACGCGCCGCTGTCGGTGCGCGAAATGTTGAACCGCACCCTGCAAGCGAAGAGTTCGCTCTCATCCCAAGCTCATGCCAAAGCGGACGCATAAAGTGCTGGTGGCGGATGACGACGTATCGGTTCGCGAATCGCTGCGCAAGCTCCTGCACGGCGAGGGCTATCAGGTGATTGCCGTGGCCAATGGCGCGGAGGCGGTGGAGACTTTCCGTCTGGAGCAGAACCAGATTGAACTGCTGTTGGTGGACCTGAACATGCCGCTGAAGAACGGATGGGCCACGCTGGACCGGCTGCTCGAAGGCAATCCCTCGCTGCCTGTCCTGATTGTCACCGGCCAACCCAATCAAAACGAAATGGCGGAGGCGGCCGGAGTCAGCGCCCTGGTGGAAAAGCCGATTGATGTGCCGGCGTTGCTGCTCCTCATCCAGAAGCTGCTGGCCGGGCCGGTCGAGTCCCGGCTGCCGCGCACCGGCCATCGGGAATTTCTTTTTCAACACCTGCGGGCGGCGGGTTACACCTCGCGCTACTCGTGGACGGAGCAGAACATTACTCCTCACCCCCACGGGGGACTGAACGAATGAGAAGCGCGGGCAAGGACAAGCCTCTGTCCCAAACGGCTCAACTTCTGGAAACAACGGTTCACCACCTGCGCCCTACGATTTCAGATTGGCATCACCGACTCGCTCCCGAAACGGGTGAGCTACGAAATCATCAAGCCGGTCTTCAAACTGGAACAGCCCGTCCACGCCGTCTGCACCGAGGGCAAGGCCGCCGACCTGCTTTTCCAACTGGCGGCCTATCGCCTGGACATTGTGCTGGCCGATGAACCCGCGCCCAGTGCGCTCCCCATTAAAGTCTTCAACCACCTGCTCGTGCGAAATTTTGCCCGCGTGCTGGAGAATGTCCCGCCCGCCCAAGCGCAGGAAATCATCCAGCTTCGCCAGCCAGTCCCGCATATACATCGGCTGCCGGTTCAACGCCTGCACCTCCGCCAGTTCCAGATACGCCACCACGATGCGGTTCAGCGCATTGAGTTCCTCCGGCGACAGATAATTCTTGGCGATGACCGCCTCCGCCTTGCCCGGCTTTGCGCCCACCCAGTTCGTCATGCCCGCCTGCGGCTTCGCGGCATCCACCCGCGCATGGATGACCTCCGCCGCCGTCTGGCCGTGCGCCGCCCAGTGCATCTTGTTCTGCACCGTGGCGAAAAATTCCCGCGACGCCTCCACGCCCGGATCGTAGTCAATGCTCGTCGCGTAAATCTCCAGCACCTTGCGCCAAAACTCCTTCTCCGACGACCGGATGTCGCGGATGCGCGCCAGAAGCTCCTCGAAATAATTCCCGCCACCGCGCTGTTTGAGCCGCTCGTCATCCATCGTAAAACCCTTCACGATGTATTCCCGCAACCGCTGTGTGGCCCAGATGCGGAACTGGGTTGCGACGCGCGACTTGACCCGATAGCCCACGGAAATGATCGCATCGAGATTGTAATAATCGAGACGGCGCTGCACATCGCGGTTGCCCTCCCGGCGAACTGACAAGAATTCCTTGTGAGTTGCCGCCGCCGTCAATTCACCTTCCTCGAAGATGTTCTGAAGGTGCAGGCTGACATTTTGCTGCGTGGTCTGGAACAGCTCCGCGATCTGCGCCTGCGACAGCCAGACCGTCTCATCCTGGACGCGCACTTGCAGCCGCGTGCGACCGTCCTCCGTCTGGTAAAAGAGAAATTCGCCGCCGGGTGCGGGCGCGGATGGAAGCAGGTCGCTCATGTGGTTTGAAATGTTTTCCCGTCGGCGGCAGTTGTTTCCAAAATGGAAATAACTGAATCCTCCACCAACTCCCCCGATTCAAAGATGTTCTTCAGGTGCTTGTTGATGGCCGGCACGTTCACGCCGAACAGCTCCGCCAGCGCCTTCTGCGTCAGCCAGACCGTCTCGTCCCTGACAAACACGTCCACCCGCACCGCCCCGTCCGGCGCGGTGTAGA
>JAYWBR010000089.1:0-7267 GCA_043781315.1 Verrucomicrobiota bacterium
ACGGGTTTTGACGAAGCTTTCAGCGCATCGGTTTTCATCGGGTTGCTTGATCTACACGAACGTTCTTTCGACGACGGCCTTGGCCGTGCGGATGTCCGCGACACGCTGCTCGCCCGCCTCGCGTTCGATGACAAAATCGCCGACAAAATTGATTTGCTTTAGCGTCGCAAAAAAAGCCGGCCAATCGACCGCGCCCGTGCCCGCTGGAACTTCCTCGCCCCAGGTGCCGGGCACTTTGGTTTTGATGGCGTCCTTGATGTGAACCTGCCGGATCCAGGGGCTCAACACGCGCAACGCCTGCACCGGATCGCCCTTGTCGTAGAGGATCATGTTCGCCGGATCGAAGTTCACGCCGAGGTTCGGTCGGTTGAGTTTGTGGAGCAGACTGGCCAGGGCCGGAGCGGTTTCTTGACCAGTTTCCAGGCCAACAAAAAGTTTTTGACCGGCGAAGATGTCCGCTACTTCCGCCAGGCGCGCGAGCATTTTTGAGAAATTGGGGTCGGATTCAGCGTGTGGCACAAAGCCGGCGTGAAAGGTGACAAGCTTCAAGCCCAGCCTTGCGGCGAGTTCAACCGTGGCCCGGATGTTTTTTAAATTCTGTTCCCAAGTCTTGTCCGGTGCAATGCCGCCGGTGATGCGAATGGTTTCCAGCGTCGAGTAATCCTCACCCACGCAGCCAAACATCCCGGAGACAATCGTGATGTCGTGTTTGCGAAACAATTGTTCGGTGCGCAACCAAACCTCGGGCGATTCCCGCAGCGGATCGAGGGCGAGTTGAACGCGGCGCACGCCGACGGCTAGTAACTTTTCCACCAACTCTCGCGGCGCGGCGGGATGCAGCGACCAACTGCAAACGGCGAGGCGGTTCTCCAAGGGGTGGATGGTGGGTTGCATGAATGATGAAACTGGTCGAGGTGCGCGACTATTGGGTTGGCAGTTCGCGGGCGTGTGCTGGTGTTTAGGCTAGGTGTTTTACTTCCCAGCCTTGACGATAAGTCCGGCGCAGGTAGGGGTTGGCTTGTGATTCATTGTCGAATCGCAATTTCCGGGCATTCCATTCAAGGGTGGTCTGGGGGAAGCGTGAAGCCACGCTGCCCAGCAGCACGGCTTCCGTGAGCGGGCCGGAGTAGTCGAACGCGGTGCCGGTTTTGGTGCGACCCAGGATGGCGTCAACGAACTCGTGGTAGTGATTGCCGTCCTCGACTTTCGGCATGACAAACTCCTCGAACTGCGCCTCGGGAAATAATTTCGGACGCGAGATATGCGGTAACAACATGACGCCCTTCGTGCCGATGAAGATGGAGCCGCAGCCGGGCTTTTTCTCATCGCCAATCAATGCCAGCACTTCCGCTGGCGGGCTGGCATCGCCGTCATACCAAGTGATTTTGATGGTTGTGGCGTCGGTGTGCTTCGTGCCGGGGAAAACATAGCGGACGATGGCGTCGGTGGCCCAGTTCCATTTGTTGGGTGGAGGCCCTTCGGAGCGGACGGAGATCGGCGCAGTGAGTTCCAATGCGTTAAACACCGGATCAAAAATATGGCAGCCCATGTCACCGAACGTGCCGGTGCCGAAGTCGAGGCGTTTGCGCCAGTTTCCCGGGTGATAATACCCATCTCCGATGAATGGACGATCCGCCATGACGCCGAGCCACAGATCCCAGTTAAATCCTTCAGGTGGCGTATCGTGCCGGTCCGGCAAGGCAGTCATGTCGCCCCACTTTTTTCCGCACCAGGTGTGGACTTCCTTCACCTTGCCGATGGCACCATCTTGAATCAGCCGCACGGCGCGACGGTAGTCGGAGGCGGAATGAATCTGGATGCCCATCTGCGTCACCAGTTTTTTTCCATGGGCAAACTGAGTGAGCCGGCGGACCTCATGGATGTCATGAGCCAGGGGTTTTTGAACATAGACGTGTCGGCCCAATTGCATCGCGGACATCGCGATGGCCGCATGCATGTGATCAGGGGTGGAGACGTTGATGGAGTTGAGATGCTTCTCCTTCTCAAGCAGCACGCGCCAATCCTGATAAATGCGAATGTCGGGGTAGCGCTCCTTCAGCTTCGTCGCCTTGCTTAGGTCAACATCCGCAACGGCGACAAGTTTGAGATGCTTGTGCCCAGCCAACTGGTTCAAATCCCAGTTTGCCTGACCACTGGCACCGATGGATGCGTGGAGGACGACATCGGAAGGGGGCCGATGGGTGGTGACACAGCCGTTGACGAAAGGACTGGCAAAGGCTGCTCCAGCCGTCGCCAGTGCGGTGCGGCGTAGAAATTCGCGGCGTGAAAAATCTTTCATGGTGTTAGCGGGCTGGCAGTTCACGGATGTAAATATTTTTGAAGGCGAGGACGTCGCCGTGGTTTTGCAGTTCGATCTGACCACTCGCAAAGATCGGTTCAGCACGTTTCCAGAAGTTTTCCAGGACTGTGTCGCGGGTCACGAGTTCGCCGTTCAAGAAAACATGGGCGCGCTCACCGACCATGAAGATGCGGAAGCGATTCCATTCGCCGATTGGTTTATCCGCAACCATGAGCGGCTTGCTGGGGTTTTTCTGGTTGTTGTAAAATGCGCCGGAGCCGACTTCGCTGCCGTGCTTGGTGGGCTGCGTATGCGGATCCCAGATCTGCACCTGGGGAGTGCCGCGTAAATAAATGCCGCTGTCGCCGTGCGCCGGAAGCTTCCAATCCACGAGCATTTCGAAGTTGGCATAATCCTTTATCGTGCAAAGACTGCGGCCCTTGCCGTCAAAAAGAATTTCGCCATTTTCCACCTTCCAGTGCGCGCACATGTCCTCGTTGGCGCTTTGCTGCGCCGCCTGGCGTTCCTCGGGTGACAAGGCGGCGCGCTTGATGGGATTGTCGTTCGGTCCCTTGAGCAGGCCTTTCCAGCCAGCCAAGTTTTTCCCGTTGAACAAGGCCACAAATCCTTTCGGCGGCACATTGTCTTTTTCCTGATGCGGCAACTCTTTGATGCGGATGTTCCGGAACTCAACGTAATCATTGTGACCAAGGAATCCGATGTGGCCGCGTTCGCTGAAAAGACCGGGATGTTTCCGGATTTTTTCGAGGTCGGTGACTTGGTTCAGGTTTGTGTCCAGCACCTTGATGCCATTGACCACCACTTTGATTTGTCGGCCCGAAGCGAGGATTTCTTCCGTGTTCCATTGTCCGGCTGGTTTTAACGCGCCCGTTTTCGCGGGGATGACGTCATAAACGGAGCCGTGAAACTGGGCCGGGCGCAACTCGCCGTATTTACCGGCGAGAGCTCCCGCCTCTTCCAAAATCTGGATTTCCATTCCCAGGTAAGCGGAGTCGCCCTCGAGTGGAGCACGAATGCCGATGCCGTTGTTTGACCCGTATTCCAGTTTGAACTCAAAGCGGAATACAAAATCTGAATATTGCTTCTCAGTCATCAGATTCCCGCCGCCGCCGTGGGCGCAATAGATGACTCCGTTGGTAACGCCGTAACCGTCGCCATGTTTCCCCACCAGCTTCCAGCCGTTCAGCGACTGGCCATCAAACAGCGGGGTGAATGCAGATTCGGTGCGACGCGTAGCGCAACCTGAGATGATTGCGGCAGCAGCGATGGCGGCCAGGATGGATTTAGGCAGTTTCATTTTTCGACGGTTTGGCGGTCGGGTTTGCTCATTTTAGACAACATAATGTGACGTGTGAGCCTTCTGAAAATATGTGTTTGGGTCAATAGGCTATTTGTACCGCGCGTCATTCAAGCTTGGTGCGCCCGATCCGGGACTCCGTGATGGATTGCGTCGGTTGATCAGCCGGTGAAGAATTTTCAAAAAATTGCCAACTCTATTTTGGTGGATTGGCGAGCGAGTTGGCGGCGGCGGGACGATGATAGTTGACCCCGAGTTGATCCAAGCGGTGGTTGTGGATTTGCAACCGACGCGTGAAATCCTCGTAATCGCGCGCAGCTTGGGGAGACCACGCCACTTCAGCGAGCGCGGTTAGCCGTGGGTAAGCCATGTATTCGACCTTCTTGACGTCCTTCAAATACTCCCCCCAAAGCTGGCCCTGCGTTCCGAGGATCAGCTTGGCCTGTTCCGGATTTTCCGCAACGAAACAGGGATCATAGGCATAAACTTTTTCCAGGGGTAAAAGACCGCCGATAGCTTCGAATTCTTTTCCCTTGGCCAGTTCAGAGTCTTTGGGCGCTTGATAGTAGTCGAGGTAGGTGTGAGTCGTGGTGGCCATCACCACATGGTTGCCTAACGAGAGCGCGTGCTTCGCCCATTTTGCATCCCGCCAAACCATCATGGTGGCGGTTTTCGGCAGGCCACCTTCCTGAATTTCATCCCAGCCGATCAGTCGGCGGTTTTTGGATTCCAGGAAAGTTGCAATGCGCCGGACGAACCAACTCTGCAACTCTTCCTCATTTTGAAGGTGTTCGCGTCGCATCACGGCTTGGGCGAAGGGCGAGTTTTTCCACTGCGTCTTCGGGGCTTCATCGCCGCCGATGTGAATGAATTTTGAAGGGAAGAGTTCGCAAACCTCGGTAAGCACGTCTGCGAGAAAGCGGAAGGTCTCCTCCTTGGGTGAAAACGTGTACGGCTGCACGCCCCAATGGGTCACAACGCGCGGCGCATAGCCGGCGATGTCGTCGTTGCCGAATTGCGGATACGAAGCGATGGCCGCCGCCGCATGGCCGGGCATTTCGATTTCCGGGACAATGGTGATGTGAAGCGCAGCCGCGTACGCCACGACATCCTTGATCTGCGCCTGGGTGTAAAAGCCGCCATGGCGTTGACCATCGTCTGAATTGCGGTTCCCGTAAGGAGGCGAGGATTCGCGCCAAGCGCCGATTTCGGTCAGCTTGGGATATTTTTTAATCTCGATGCGCCAGCCTTGATCGTCCACCAGATGCCAGTGAAACGTGTTGAGCTTGTGCAGCGCCATCAAGTCGAGCATCCGCTTCACGTCCTCGACCTTGAAGAAATGCCGGCCCACGTCCAGCATCATGCCGCGCCAGGGGAAGCGTGGCCGATCGGTTATTTGGACACAGGGAATTTCCCAATTCACTCCCCGAACAGGTTTGGCCGCGAACACTTCGGGCGGTAGAAGTTGTAACAAAGTCTGCGCGCCGTAAAAAAAACCGGCTGGCCCGTTGGCGCGAATGACGACGGAGTTGCTGGCGGCGAGCAGTTCGTAGCCCTCCGCTCCGAGCGCAGGATTTGCCTCCCGGCTGGTGAACAATACCGTGTCGTCGGTTAGTCGCGGTTTCGCGTCGGCCTTGACCCTGACCGGGAACTGATTTCCGATGGGCGGCCGGAGATGGCCGGCAAGATAATCTGCAGCCGCGCGCGACTCTTGGTTGGAGAGGATTTTCGTTTTTGATCCAAAATGGAAGGTGCCATCCCGCCGCTCCATCTTTTGTGGAAGTGGAATGAGGGCGGTCTCTCGGGTGCCAGCGGCAAGTAAACTGGCCGCGAGCAAAGAAAGCAGAGTTGTCAGTCCAAGTGTTTTCACCCAGCAATCAGGTTGGACTGGCTCCGGCGATGCCGAGCGGCTTCATGGTTTTCCAAAGACCGCGTGTGAAGTCTGGAACTACGACGGGCATGCTGCCGCTGGCTACTGAGCGAGTGGTCAGTTCGAGAATGGAACTCCAACTGGCAGCGTCATAAACCACGCTGTCCGGTGTGATCCCCTGGCGGATGCAATCGAGGTGACGCCAATTCACGATATAATCCATGCCGCCATGACCTGAACCGGCCGCCCGGCTTTCGAGTTTCTTCCAGAGCGGATGGGTGAATTTCTCGCGCATGATGGCCATGTCTTTTTCATCAAGCCATTCGTGCGAGCCGCCGGCACGGAGACCGTATTTTTTTGGATAAGCCGTGGCGAGCCGGGCGGGATAGTCGAAGAAGCTGGCGTCGGTGCCGTTCAATCCGTTGATACGACTGTAGGGGCGTGGAGTGACGACATCGTGTTGGATCATGATCGTGCGGCCCAGCTCGGTCTTGATGATCGAAGTGTTCATGTCGCCGCAGACATACTTCTCGCCCGCATGGCGACCACCGTTGGGTTTTTTTTCATTGAGCACCTTGGTCAGGGACTTTTCGGGAGAACTCATGGAGACCAGGAATTTGAACTGATCGCCGCGTCCAATCCCGAGGTATTGCGCGACCGGTCCCAAGCCGTGCGTGGGATAAAGATTGCCGTTGTGGGTTTTGTGATATTCGCGCCGCCAATCGCCTTCCGAACCGAGGCTGAACAACACTCCGCGCAATTCATGGAGGTAGGCGCACTCGGCATGGGTCAATTCGCCGAACACCCCTGCACGCGCCATGTTGAGCACGAACAGTTCATTCTCGCCGTAGCAACAGTTCTCGAGCATCACGCAATGGCGCTGGGTGCGTTCGCTAGTGTTCACCAGCTTCCAACATTCTTCCAAGGTGACAGCGGCGGATACTTCGACAAAGGCGTGCTTGCCGTGTTCCATCGAACGCAGACACATGGGAACGTGCCATTCCCAAGGAGTGGCGATGTAAACCACATCAAGGTCTTCGCGCTCGACCATTTTTTCCCAGATGGTTTCATTGCCGCTGTAAACGGCGGGGCGTCGGCCATATTTCTTTTCGACCGCATTCGCGGCGTTGTTGGAGCGGTCGTCGCGCTTGTCGCACACGGCGACGACTTCCGCGAACTCGATGTTTAGCGCGGCATTAACGTGCGCCATGCCCCGGCTCAAGCCAATGACGGCGACGCGAATTTTTTCGAGCGGTTTGGTGGTGAGATTGTGAACGGGCTTTTGCCCGAGAGGCCGAGGGGCAGCCGGCTGGACGGAAGCGTGGAGATTGCCGGCCCCTTCCGGTGTCGCCGCGCAGCCGGGCGAGCCAGCTACCACGGTGGCTCCGAGGCCAGTTAAGGCGGTGGCTTTTAGAAAATCTCTACGGGAGGATTTTGAGGGGTTCATGTATTTTGTGCGGAGGGATTGCGCGGTTTATATGCAGTTCCCTAAGGCGCGGGCGTGGTTTTGGGCGAATGACCCGCCAGCCAAAGACCAGTGGGGTTTTCAATGCTGCCTGCGGGACGGACGCCCGGTCCAGAGTTGGTGATGCCCAGATCGCCGTCCATTCTGGCGATGAGTTCCTGAAGCTGTTTCACGACGTCGGGATGTTTGGCGGACACGTCGGTCCGCTCACTGATTTCAATGTCGAGATTGAAAAGCATGGGGGCGGGATTCTCCGCGTCATTCAAGTTGTTGTTTGCCTTTCCGTCACCGAGTCCGGCGATTTTCAATTTCCAA
>JAYWBR010000090.1:0-7248 GCA_043781315.1 Verrucomicrobiota bacterium
GCGGGGTAGTTGGCGTTGCGCTCTGGAAACGTGGTCGCGAGAATCCCACTGCCGGGAATCGTCGGGTTGTCCGTGTAAACCTGCCGCGTGAGCGGATCAACATAATAGGCCGTAAGGGTCACGTACCCGAATCCACCCGTGCCGGCGTTGATGTTTCCATTCGCGGAGCGCACCGTCACGTTACCGCCGTCGTACGACGCGATGCGCGAGCCGTTCACATTGATGTCGTCGTGCGCGACCACCTTCACATCACCCGAGCCAGCGGTGTAAATGCCGCGCGCGCCCGTGGTGGTGACGGAAAAATCCGACGAACCCACGCTGACCGCGCCGCCCGCATCAATGGAAATGTTGCCGCCATTCAACGACGCAATGGAACTGGAATACATCACGAGATTGCCGCCGAGATGCACGTCCACATCCGCGCCGTGGGTGAACAGATTCGCCAAGGGAAAACCCGATGGTGCGCGGTAAAAACCAACGCCCTTGGACTGGATCCCTGGTGTGGTGCCGAGATCCATGTTCCGGGCGTTGATTTCAAACGTGCCGCCACCGCCGATGGCGTAACCAAGATTGCCGGCGGGAATCGCGCCGAGGGAATTATATTTGGCCAGCAACGCGGCGGCCGTGGCTGAGTTCATCACCGAAATCACTTGGGAGTCGGGAATGGTCTGGTCCACATCGAGCCAGAGCGGATTGCCCAGGCGATCCAACTTCTGCACCGTGAGGTTTTGCAGCAGTTGCAAGACGCTGGCGAGACTGACGCCGGGAATGTTTTGGTAGGTCAGAATTTTGCTGACCGGGTTGTAGTAAAAACTGTTGACCAGTTGCGCGACCGAAACCGAGCCATCCAATGACTGGGACAAATACGACAGCAACGGAGCCGCCGCGCCGGTCACGCCGCTCAAATCCACCGAGGTGAATGCTCCGCGATTCACAATGTCGCCGCCGACCGTGATGCGGGTGACATCGCCGTCCAAAAGATTCATGCCTTGGAAGCGGCAGTTTTTCATGTCGCCGCCCACGGTGATCTGTGCCGCTTCCGGTGCGATCAGCGCGAGCAGGTTCATGTCGCCGGAGATGTTCAATTGCAACGTCGTGGGATGGCCCTGATGCACCGGCGTGTTCGCGTGATCGTTCAGCCCGAAGCTGCTGCCATTTTTGTACTGCTTGCTGCCGCTGTCGGAAACGATCAGGTTGAAAATCTGCGGCGCGCCCGCCGAGGTCGGCAGCTTGCCGATGAGCGAACCACCGCCGGTCGTGTGGATGACCAGGCCGCCCTGGGGCGACGGAAACAAAATCATTTGATTGAACGTGGAGTCGCCCACCAACGTGACCCCGCCCGCACCCGCATTGACGGTCAAGTTGCCGGGCAGAATCATCGGAACATTCAACTGATCCACGCGCGGCAAACCTGAGAAGGTGCCGCCCAACTGCACCGCATTGCCCGCCGTGAGTTTCACGTAATCCCCGTCCGCGTAATCAAAAAGATGCCGAACCACCGACGAACCGGTGACGTTGAAAACTCCGTTGGGATTGCGCACTTCCTGGAGGAAAATATTTTGCGCCGCCGTCACCTTCCAGCCGCCGCTGACCAAACTCAACGCGAGGTTGGGTGACAGTTGCGCCGTGCCCGCGCTGCCCGTGGTGCCGAGGACATAGTTGCCGGACAAATCCTTGACGGGGTTGCCGCTGGCGTCCATTTGCGCCCCGGCGAAAATACTGCCCGTCCCATTGGCCACGAGATAATGTCCCGTCACGTTGCCGCCCGCGACAATGTTCACATCCCCGGCCGGCTTGCCGTACGCACCCGCGCCCGCCGTCGTGTAGTCGCTGTTCTGAGCGGAAATAAAATTCCCGTTGTAGAAAAACCCCTTCTTCCCCGGCAACACGCTGCTGATGTTTCCGCCCGCCGTGAGATTCACATTGCCACCGGCCATCGTGCTGATGCCGCCGAGTCCGTGGCTCAGATCGTAGGCCGTGAGGATGGAACTGGCGTTCAACTTGAACGCGTAACCCTGTCCGCTCGAACCCGTGTCAATGCTGCCGGTCAACGCATGGGCATCAATCCCGCCGCTGCCGGTCGTGATCACATAACCCGCGCCGACCGCGATGTCTTTGCCCGCCGTCAAACCGATGGCTCCCGCCGAAGTCTGGATGGAGCTGTTGCCGTTCAGCAATACGCTGCCCGCTCCCGGCGTGACGAGGCTGTGCAGAAAATCGTATCCCCCCGTCAGCGCCACCGCCCAGTTATTTGCATCCACGATCTGCGCGCCGTTGTTCAAAACCACATTGCCGCCCGCCTGCAAAGTAAGTTGCCCGCCGCTCATGCCAGTGCTGGCACTCAAATCCCAAACCGTATTGTCGCTGACCGTGATGTCGCCACTGGCTTGCAAACGGATGTTGGAAAAATTCTTGTTCAGGAACGCGGTGTTCACGTTCAGGTTCAGTGTGCCGGGAGCGCTGTTGTAAGCCACGGTACCAGAGTTCGGAACCACTCCGCCGCCCGCATTGCCCAGGATGATGTTGACCGGGTCGAGCAAAAACTCTCCGCCGGTGAAACCACTTTGCGCGCGGGCATCCATCGCTGAATTCAGCGAAGCAATGTTCGGCGCGCTCACTTCGATGTCGCCACCATTGCCACCGTGCGCTCCGCCGGTTGTCACGATGCGACTGCCAGTGGCGTCGCTGAAAAGGTTGTCCGACTTCAAAGTAACTTTGCCGCCCGCGCTGCCGGTGGCCGAATCGCCTCCCTGCGCCAGAATTTGTGAACCCGCGCCGAGGTTGAGGGATTCGGCGGCGACCAATTCGATGACGCCGTTTTGGTTTTGTACGGAGTTGGCCGAAATGAAACCGCCTTGATTCACAACCTTGGCGTTGAGCGCCACCGTGCCGGCATCGGCAACGATCCGGCCGACGTTGTCCACCGAACCTTGCGGCAAGGTCACGCCCATGCTCATGCCGCGCCCGTCCGGACGCTCGCTCAACGTCACCGTCTGGCCGGCGGCAAAACCAATCGAGCCACCGGGCGCGCTGATGTCACCATGATTTTCAACCTGATCGGCAATCAGAAACGCGCTGCCACCGTGGCCGACCTGGATGGTGCCGTAGTTGATGATGCTCTTGAGGACGGGCGGGCCGTTGAAGACCCACGCGCCGCCGGCGTTTTGCGGCGGCAGACAGTTCGCCGTGGAAACCACCAGCCCGGCCGCGCCGACGAATGAGTTTGGGCCAAAATAAAACCCCGATGAATTGAGCAGCACGACCACGCCGTTGGCCTGGATGGTGCCGAAAATCTGCGACGGATTCGAATCGTTGACCCGGTTCCACACGATGGAACTGGCGGACGGCTGGTTGAAAATGGTCTTCTCCCCATTCGCGATGTTGAACGACTGCCAGTTGAGCTGCGCGTTGTTGCCGGCATTGATCGTGAACTGCGAACCGTTGACGGAGACAGTGGCCGTGCCGCCTTGCACCGTGAGTCCAATCGGATTCGCGTCGGCAGGGCGCGACAAGCTCAACAACGCCAGCCCGGGAAAAAGGCGGCCCAAGGTGAAACAAATTTCGGAGTAAAACCGTTTTGCTTTCATGACATTAAAATTGTGCGCCCAAGCCAAAGTAAAGGCGCAGCCCCTCGCTGGCACCCGCGTGCCGGATCAACGGCCAGGCCACCGACACGCGTGCATCCAGGTGACTGCCGATATTGGCGGTGAGCGCGCAACCCGTGCCGCAATAACGCGAGGACGCAGGCAATCCCGCCGGGAGTTTCCCCACCATGTAGAGTTCGCCGTAATCCAGAAACACTGAGGCGCGCATCCAAAACGGAATCTCGCCGTAGCCCGCATCAATCATCCCGATGTTCGTCAGCGGTGTGCGCGGTTCGATCATCACGCGCCAACCGGCGTCGCCGTAGGCCGCGCCATCAGGGTAGCCGCGCACCCCGGCGGTGCCGCCCAGTCCGAACTGTTCATTGCTGAACAGCGGGTCGCGCGACCACTGCCCATCGGCGTGCAGCAACACCGTCCAGTCTTGGTAAATCCGTTGCTCGCGGCTCAAGCCTGCTTGCACGGTAAGGTAATGGTCCGGCGCGTTCGTGGTGTAGGCGACGTGGGAAATTTTTCCGACCGTGCCCAGATTCCAGTTGGCCTGCGCGTTGAAAAACGTGGTGCCCCAGGCGTCCGGCACGGAGCCGCTGAAACCCAGGTTCATCGGAAAATAATCCACCCCGGTATGGCGCGTCGGCTGGGGAGAATTCACGGTCGAGGAAATGGGGTTCACCGTGCCGTCGGAATTGGTGATGTAAGTCGTCGCAAAAAAACTGTTCGTGTTGAAGCTGACCTGCTGGTAGCGCTTGAAGTCCACGCCGAAACTGAGCGACGCGTTGAGTTTTTTCCAAGGCGGCAGCGGGAGGGAAAGTTTTCCGCCCAGACCTTCGTTTAACGTGATGTTCTGGCCGGCGTCCTGCGAGACGATGGTCAGCAGCGGCGTGGAAACGACGGTGGAACGCGCGCCGAGTTGCACCCCCGTATCGCTCCGCGAACGGCTCGCAAAGAGCGTCAGCTCCGGGCGGCCCGTGGGCGGCGGCATCACGAACTGATGCGTGATCTCGCTGTAACCGAAGCGCCCGTTGCTCGCGTCCACCTGCTGCTGCACGGACTGCATCGCGCCCAGCGGCAGCCGGTAGTACGCGCTGTAGTTGGCGATCTCCGGTGAATCCAGCGGCGACACGTTGAAATTTTTAGTGCCGCTGTAATCGAGTGGAGAGAAGCCGTATTGCAAGCCCACCTGATGTTCCAACTGCCAGAGGTTGCCGTATTGCGCGTTGACGGCGATGCGGTTGTCCGGCGTGCCGGGCGTGCCGGAATTATTCAACTCCGCGCGACCGTGAACCGGAAAACGATCCTTCACCTTCAACGTCAGTTCGCTCGTGCCGGGTTCCACGCCGGGGCCGATGACGGGGTAAATCTGGCGGTCGCGATTGGCGTTGGCCAGATCGAGTTCGCGCTGAAAAACGTGGGAGTTCAGCAGCATGTTCGTGTGCAGGCTCGGCAGCGCCCGCAGCGTGTTGGCGGTGCTGAAATGCTGGTTGCCTTTGACGGTGATGGCGGAGAGCCGGCCTTCGGTGACTTTGACTTTCACCGTGTCGTTGGTGAGTTTTTGCGGCGGCAAACTGACGGCAACGGTCACGAACCCGCGCTCGCGATACGCCATCTGCAATTCTCCCAGCGCATCGCGGATGTCCGCAAACGTCACGTTCGTCCCGAACGCATCCGGGGCGTTGGTGAAGACCCGGCTGATTTCCTCGGGCCGGATCACCGTGTTTCCGGCGACCAGATATTTTTCAACCTTGAAGCCCGGCGTGCCGTTGGTCGCGGGATTCTTTTTCGGCCGGGCCGGCGGTTCCTTCAGGGCCACCAGCAAACTGTCCGCTGACTGGCGCAGGCCTTTTTGTGGAACGGCCGGCGCGCGCAGTTCTGACATTTTTTGCCGCAAGGCGTTGCGCGCTTCCGCCTGGTCAGCGGTGTCTTCAGAAAAGGCCGGCAATGCCGGGGCGAAAAACAACTGGAACAGCAGCACCACGAGGACGAGCGCGGGGTTCGTGAACCGGGACGGCTTCTTTGGCTTCGCGAAAAGATTTTGCTGCCGCCATTCGGTGGGCGTGACGCCGAAGCGTTTCTTGAACATGGCATTGAACAAACCGAGATGCCGGTAGCCACTTTCGTAGGCGACATTGATGATTTTAGCGTTGGCATCCACGAGCAACTGGCGGGCGTGCTGGAGCCGGAGTTCCGTCTGGCGGCTCCGCAGCGGCACGCCAAATTGTTCGCGAAAGAGCCGGCTGAAGTGTCGCTCGCTGCAGGAGAGCTGCGCGGCCAGCTGCGGCAAGGTGCGCGTGGCCAGTTCCGCATCCGACATCTGCCCGACGAGCTGGCGAAAACGCTCGCGCAACTTCTGGCCGTGCTCTTCCGCGAGCGGCACCGACAAAACGCCGGCCACCGCCTGCGTCCACAGTTGCAACAAGGCCGAGCGGGCGGGCAGGTTGTCGCGCGGAGCCTGCGCCACCAGCCGCGCAAATTTCTGGCTGACCGCTTCGGTGGCGTTGAACAAAAAAACCCGGGTGGCGGCGTTGCGTTCCGTCTGTTCCAGTTGATGGCCCTCGGTCACGGTGAGCAGGCCGTTGAGGAATTGCGGGTGCACGAAATAAAATTCCAGCTTGAGCCTGCCCAGCGAACTGGCGCGGATGACAAAGCCCGTGCCGCCGGGGGCGACCAGGCTGTCGCCCATCTTGAGTTCCCGCGCGTTGCCGCCTTGCAGCCAGTAGCCAAGGCCCTCGGCGATGCGCGCCACCGTCCAGCCGTGGACGGGCGGCGTCCATTCACCGGACGGATGCAGGGTCAGCTCCTGCAAGATGAGATGTCGTTCGACAGGCATTGCGGGACGCAGAATGCCGCAGTTGAATGGCGGACAAATGGCGGGCGGGTTACGATTGGGAAACGGAGGCCGGACGGGCATGGCTGGAAAGTGTGTAAGACAACCGATGACAGCCGTTCGGAAAAAAGCACCCCTCCGCTACTGGATGGGGAGGGGGCTTGGAGAAATTTAGCAGCAGCCTTTTTCCCTTACGCAACGGCAGGCGAACATTGCGGCGCACGCTCCCAGCGGCGGCGCGATGAGATAAAGCCACAGATGTTCCAGATGCCCCGACATCAGCGCGGGTGCAAGTGAACGCGCGGGGTTCATGGACGCGCCGCAGATCGGCCCGGCAAACATGGCCTCCAGCGCAATCACCGCGCCGATGGCGATGCCGGCCGTGATGCCTTTTTCCTTCGCACCGGTCGAGACGTTGAGAATTGTCAGCATCAGGAAAAAGGTCAGCACCACTTCGAAGACGAACGATTGTGTCTCCGCACCGGCAGGCAAGGTTGCGCCGAGCAACTGGTTTTGGGGAAACAGCAGCCGCAACAGCCCGCTCGCCGCCAGTGCGCCGAGGGTTTGGCTGATGACGTAGGGAAAGACTTCCCGGCCCGGCAGCCGCCGCGCCGCCCAGAAACCGAACGTCACCGCCGGGTTGAGATGCGCGCCGGAGATGTCGCCGAAGTTGTAGATCATCACCAGCACGACCAGCCCGAAGGTGAGTGCCACGCCGACATGGGTGATGGTGCCACCCGCTGCCTGATCAATGATGATTGCGCCCGTACCGGCAAAGACCAGCCCGAACGTGCCGAACATTTCCGCCAGGTATTTTTTCAT
>JAYWBR010000091.1:0-7236 GCA_043781315.1 Verrucomicrobiota bacterium
CGGCGGCGGCCTTGATCCACAGGATGCGGTCGGGGAAGCCGGCGTCGGTGAGATTTTTCCAGCAGACGTCGTGAAACTTTTTCGAACGGTTGGCGGTGCCCATGCCGTCCAGTTGCACGACGATGAAACCAAGGTCGGCCAGCGTCTGCTGCTGTGAGGTCGTGTGAAAGGATTTCGGCGCAAAGGAATCTTGCGGCCCGGCGTAGATGTCCTCGATGACGGGATGTTTTTTGGCGGCATCAAAATTCCGAGGCCGCCAGATGACGCCGTAAATATCCGTGACGCCGTCGCGCCCCTTGGCGACGAACGGTTCGGGGAAGCGCCAGCCTCGCTCGGACACTTCGCCTGCGTCGGCGGCTTCAAGCTGGCAGACGAGTTTACCAGCGTCAGTGCGGCGGAGTTCGCTGACCGGCGGCGCATCCACGCGCGACCAGGTGTCTATGAGAAAACGGCGGTCGGGCGAGAACTGCACGGCGTGGGTGCCGTTGCCTGCGGTGAGAATCGTCAGGCCAGTGCCGTCAAAATTGATCCGGCAAAAGTGGATGTGATAGGGATCTTGTCCGGGAAGGATGCCGCCGGCTTGAAACCAAATCTGCCGCTGCTCCCGGTCCACGCGATCCACATGGCGCACGACCCATTCGCCTTTCGTGATTTGATTTTTCACCGCGCCGGTTTTTGCGTCATACAGGTAAAGGTGGTTCCAACCGTCGCGCTCGGACATCCAGATGATTTCGCCGGCGTCGTCCAGATACTCGGCGAAAAATTTCCCGGAGTAATCAATGAAGGTTTTGCTTTCCTCGTTCACCACGCGCTGAACTTTTCCTGACGAAGAATCCACGGCAAGAATCCGCAACGCCTGATGGCCGCGCTGGTTGAAAAGAAACGTGAACCGGGCCGAATCCGCGTCCCAGCGCACGTCGCTGACGGCCCACGGATTCGCCAAGAGCGCGTCGTCCACGGGGATTTCCGTTTTCGCCGCCACGCCAAAGAGGTGCGGCTTGAGAATGGGCACGGCGTCGCCGGGTTTTAGGTAAGCGTAGGATTGCAGCTTGGGCTGAAGCTGGTCATCGGGCGAAGACTCGACCAGATAAACGCGGCGTTGCGCGCCGGGTTGGCGACGCATGGCGACGAGGTGGCGGGAATCGGGCGACCAATAAATTTCGGGCGCGGAGGTTTCAGACTCGCGAGTGTAGGTGTTGGTGGGATTCGCGTCAGAAGTCAGCGCGTATTCATGGCCGGTTTTAATTTCACGCAGAAACAAATTATCGCCGTGCAGCGCGGCTTCCCAGACTCCGTCGGGAGATTTTGTGTCCTGTACCCGGCGGCGGGCCGCGCCACCGCGCCGTCGCGGTTCGGGATTTCCCGATCCGTCCATGATGGCGGTGCTGGAATTTTCCTCTGCTTCAAAGACCGCGAGAACATTGCCGTTGCTGGCGCAAACCACCCAGACGTGTCCGGCAAAGGTATGCTGTCGGCGCGATTCTCCCGGCGGCAGTTGCCCGTACGAAATGCGTTTGCCGTCCGGGTCGCTCCAGAAAATCTCCACGGTCTCCGCGCGCCGGTTCACGAAATTTATTTCCGTTTCCGCGCCGGTGTTCAGCGAAGGACGCGGCGTGCGGGCGGCGGTCATTCGTTTTTCGGTCGCGGCGTTCGTCGCGGGAGTGAGCGCGTAGGTTTCCAGGTCGAGCTGCCAGCGCTGGCCGGACGCGGCGAAGGTCAGGGTCTTTGCGGCGGCGGCAAACTCCAGGGATTCGAGCGGCAACTGTTCCGCTTCGGCGGGCCGTTCAGTTTTTGCGCTCAACACCTTGGCCAGCCGCGCGTGATCAAACGCCGGGCGACGCTGGCCGCTGGCGGCGTCCACCCGGATGAATTCGCGCCGTCCCTGCGGCAGTTCCAGGCGATACCAGAAGTTGTTCGTCTCGCCGTGGGCATTGGCGAACCAGTGCGGTTCAACGTGGTCGCGGAAAATTTTCGGCGGCGAGGCGGCCGGTTTCGTTTCGGCGGCAGAAACCGGCAGGCAGCCCAACCCGGTCAGGCAGATGAAGGCAAGAAAACGATTCATGTCAGGACGAGATTCCTTGGTTGTCGGAGTTCGCGCGTTGTTGGTAGGGACGCGACCTTACCAAGTGTGGCAGCCCAAAGATTTGGGGAAGGCAAAGATGTTTTTTGTTTTCAACCTTGGGCTTTCCCAAATCTTTGGGTGGTTTGTAGTTGGCAGCCATTGCCGTTCATCCGCCGTGGGCGGGGGCGACTTCCAGACCGACGAGGCAGACGTCGTCTTCAAAACTTTTGCCGCCGGACAATTGCCGCAACTGCTCGAGCAGTTCATCTATCAACCGGGTCGTCGGCAGCGCGAGCCGCCGTTGCACATCGGCCTGCAACATGACCTGGCTGTAAAGTTCGTGGCTGGTCGCCTCGACTTCAAACAAGCCGTCGGTGAAGAGCAGGAGGCCGTCGCCGGGCGCGAGTTTGACTTCCGAGGTGTGGTAGCTGGCTTCCGCAAACAATCCGAGCGCGGTCTGGCTTTTGCGGTTCTGGTTGGTCAGGGGTTCGACGCAGCCCGCGCTGCGGCGGAGATGCAGCGGCTTGGGATGGCCAGCGTTGGAGTAGCGCAACGTCTGCTGCTCGAAGTCGGCGACGAGGTAGAACGCGGTGGTCAGCATCGGGGTGCCGGCATTTTTCAGCATCGAGTGCAAATCCCGGTTCAGCTTGGTCAGGAACTGGCCCGGCTCGCCAGCGATGGGTTTTAATTCCTCGGTCAGCGCGCGGATCATCGCCGTGACCAAAGCCGAGCGAACGCTGTGGCCGGCCACGTCGCAGATGAACACGCCGACGGCAGTATCGGACAGGGCTGAGATGGTGAAGAAATCGCCGCCGACGCTGCTGGCGGGCAGGTAGCGGTGGGTGAATTGAAACGCACTTTCGGCGGCGGTGACTTGGTGCGGAAAAGTGGGGTAGGTCGAGGGCAGCATGGCGAGCTGGATTTCGCGCGCCATTTTGAGGTCGTCCTCGAGCTGCTGGTTTTTCGCGTGCAGTTCCTTGCGGCTCTGGGCGACCTGCGCGTTGGCCTTGCGGATGCGCTCCTCGGCGACGTGCTGGACGGTGACATCCCAGAACATTCCCTGCAACCCGATGATGCGGCCATCCGCGCCGTAGAGCGGGGATTTGACGACCTGCACGTAGCTTTTTTCCTGGCCCTTGGGATGATGCTCCTCGGTGATGTTCATCGTCTGGCCGGTCTCCATCACGCGCCAGTCATCGCCGCGATATTGCTCGGCAAGTTCAGCGGGGAAGAAGTCAAAGTCCGTTTTGCCGAGGATGTCGGCGAGCTTGCAGTTGTAATGGTCGCAATACTGCTGGTTGGCGAAGGTGAACCGCCCCTGGATGTCCTTGCGGAAAATATTCTGCGGGCTGCGTTCCACGAGGGAATGATACAGCGCCTCGGAGTCGCTCAGATTTTTCTCGGCCTGCCGGCGTTGCGTGATGTCTTCCACCGTGCCCTCGTAGTAGCGCAACTTGCCCTGGGCATTGCGGACGGCGCGGCAGTTTTCGGAAATCCAGATCGTCGTGCCGTCTTTGCGGAAGGTTTCCGATTCAAAATTGGTGAGCACGTCATGCTCCTGCATCAGCCGCACGAACTCGTCGCGCCGGCCCTCCTGCACGTACAGGCGCTGGGCGATGTTCGTGATGTTCTCCATCAGCTCCTCGGGCGAGGCGTAACCGTAGATGCGGGCCAGCGCGGCGTTGGCCAGAAGATAATGTCCGTCCTCCGTGGTGCGAAAAATCCCCTCCACCAGATGATCGAAAATGCTGTGGTAATTTTCCTCCGCCACCAGCAGCGCCAGATCGGAACGATGCCGCTCCAGGGCGTAACGGATCGTGCGCTCGAGCCAGCGGGGGGTCAGTTGATCTTTCACCAGGTAATCCTGCGCGCCGGCCTGGACGGCTTCGGTGGCGATGACCTCGTCATCGGCGGCTCCGGCAGCGATGACTGGCAGGTGGGCGGTACCGGATTTCAGCAGCGAAATGTTGGCGATGCCGGCGCCGTCCGGCACGGAGACATCTAGGATGACGAGGTCAAACTTCCCTGTGTTCAACGCCGCGAGACCCGCGTGAAGATTGGGTGCGGATGAAATGTCGGCGGGCAGATTGCGCGCCTGGCCCAGCATTTCGCCGATGGTGCGGGCAAAACCTTCATCGTGTTCGATCAGCAGAATGTTCAATCGCTCGGTTGACATGGCAGATGGTCTGGTGGCCTCGCGCGCGGGTCGGCGCAATGCGTGGCGGGAAAATGACAGCATCGCTCCGTGGCTGCAAGCGGTTTGAAACCGGCGGCACCGTGTCGGGTGCATCTTGACACTGTTCTTAATTTGACTGCCCGACTTCGTGCCAGTCTTGGTTGCGGCGGGCGACTTCGAGGGCCATGAGGCGGCGACGACCGGGTGCGGTCCAGAACTGGCCCCCGCGTTTGAAGCGGCCCTGGAGCTGGGGTCACGATCACGCAGTTGTTTTTTCCGGCGTAAGCCCAAATGATCTGGTCATCCGCTTCGTCCATTCCGAGATCAAGAACGTGTTCCGCCTTGTGTCCATGCGAAACCAAAAAGCGAGCCAACGCCTGCGGAAGCTGGTTGTCCACGAGAAAGGTCACGCGGTCTGAAGCACGACGTGGTCGGTCTGGCAGGCGGCGTATTCAATGGCCGCAAGAATATCTTCGCGTTCCAGGAACGCATAGTCTTTCAGGATTTCCTCGAATGAAGCTCCGGCGCTCAACAATTGCAACACATCCGTCACGCGCATCCGCTTGCCGCGAATGCACGGGCGACCACCGCACTTGCCGTCTTCAATCGTGATGCGCTTGAGCAGTTCGGAATTCATACTTGGACTATCGTAAGAAATGGCGCGGGTTTCAAGTGCGCCTTCTTTCAGTTTGAACAGCAGGAGAAAACTAACCGCTAATCCACGCTAATCATCGCTGATAAAAAATTAGCGCGGATTAGCGAAGATTAGCGGTTCAAAATCATTTCGGCTTCAACTGCGGGAACAGGATCACGTCGCGGATGCTTTCCTGGCCGAGGAGTATCAGGCTCTGGGGAGCGCACGCGCCTCGCGTGCGGTGTTCCGCGCCTCGCGGAACACATCGGCGCACGGGTGAGTTCGATGCGCCGGATTGTTCGAGCGCCTCACGCCGACCCGCGAGGGCGCGGGCCGGAACACGCGGGGCGCGTGTGCTCCCCCAAGCAGCACTCGAAGACTTCGACGGTCGTCGGGTCGTCGGGCGAAAGCTTGGCGAGCGGCACGGGTTCCTTGAGCAGATGCGTGACGAACGCGAGCTAAATCTCAAAGGGATTCCATCTATCAGCCCAGCGTTGCGAGGCACGAGCTACGCTGGGTAACCGTCCCCAACCATTTCTGAACTCTGAAGGAGTTCCGTCACGCAGGCACCGCGATGCAACTCCTTCAGAGTTGTTGTCGTGTTTGGACCGAAACCCAGGGTAGCTCGTTCCTCCCAACCCTAGGCTGAATGATAAAACCCCTTTGGGGTGACGGAACAACGAGCTGCTCTGGCCGTTGGTTTTCTATTTCGGCTTCAACTGCGGGAACAGGATCACGTCGCGGATGCTTTCCTGGCCGAGGCTTTATTTTTGCGTGCGCTCCAGTTCTTTCATTAGTACCTCCACGCTGCCATTCAAGATGTTGCTGGTGACATCGCCATAACCCTCAAATTTCAGGCGGATGATTCCATTGGCATCCAGCACATACACAGTCGGCCAACCGGAGATATTCCACGCGGAAGAAATGGGGCCGTCCGATCCGCCTTTTCCATTCCAAAATGACGGCCAAGTCATCTGTTCATGTGCCACCGCGCGCTGGGCATCCGCCAGAACGCCATCGCCGTTGACGCCGATCAAGGCGAACGGTCTGCCTTTCATCTGCTCGCTTAAGGCCCGTTCCACCGGCACAAGCTGCATGTAAGGGCTGCACCAAGATGCCCAAAAACTTAATACGGTTATCCGACCGCGACTGTCGCTCAACTTGAACTTCTGCCCTTTGATACTTTCGGCTGCAATGTCAGGTGCAACTGTGCCAAGGGAAAAACGCTTCAAGGTGGATAAATTCTGTTCGGCCAGTTCCTTGAGTGCCTGCGCTTCATCCTTCGGATTGCGGCGCTCGCGTAATTCCAGGCAGTCGGCGTAATGGGAAATGATCTCGCTGAACTTATTTTCCGCCTCGGTAGCAGCTTGGTGCGAAGTCCCGAATTTCGGCAGCTCAACCAGGTCATTGCTGGCGACGGTCTTTGCATAAAACGGGGTTTGGCTCCAGTTCTCAAACTCCGCCAACTGCTCGGACTTGTTGGCATCGAGGCAGCCCAGTGCATAGATCGCCTGGGCGCGGATGGCACGGACGGGATTGTTTACAACCACGGCTTGCAGAAAATCCACCACCGGCTTTTCGCGCCAGCGCCACACCCAACTGTGCCCGATAAAACCGCACAACGGGCCGACGGCGGAATTGCTGCCGTGATATTTGGCAAGCATGGCAAAGGCCTGGATGCGATTGGTAAAAACCGGCCCGCGTTCAGCCGAACCCTTCATGGCTACCCACGAAAACATTTCAAACGCCGTCTGGCCCGCAGGATTTTTTTGAGCCAGCTCCAAAATTTGCGGAAGATTGGTGGCGATCACTTGCTTGTAAGCCCGCCACAAAACGCTGCCGACATCGTTCGTGGCCGCCTGATACGTGGCCGCCGCCGCCTCCACGGATTGTTTCAACGCCCGCATCTGCTCGTCGTTGGGGTTGGGCGACGATTCGGCGTAGGCCAGATTTGCCGTAACGACCAACCATGCCGCCAAAATAAGAACGCTTGTAATTTTCATTGCTCTACGAAAGACGTTTGCGAACAACTTGTTTGCCTACACTTTGTGCCTGCCTGCAAAATTGAAACGCCGCCTGCTGGATAAAGTTGCACTCAGCTTCAATTCACCGGAGGAATTTTCAACCGCTAATCTTCGCTCATCCCCGCTAATTTTTATCGGCGAAGATGCGTGCGGATGAGCGGTTACGAATCCGTGTCAATTCGTGAAATGAGTGTCTCACTTCGGCTTCAACTGCGGGAACAGGATCACATCACGAATACTTTCTTGCCCCAGCAACATCATGCACAGGCGATCAATTCCAATTCCGATGCCTCCAGCCGGAGGCATCCCGTGTTCAAGGGCCACCAAAAAATCTTCGTCC
>JAYWBR010000092.1:0-7231 GCA_043781315.1 Verrucomicrobiota bacterium
TCACGCCATCACCTCCGCCGGTTTCGGCGGCACGGAGATTTTGGGAATGATGTTTTCCACCGCCTGCTCCGGTTTGTGGCCGAGGATGAAGTCCGCCGCCTTCTGCGCCTGCGCCGCCGCGTGGACGATGAGGGTTTTGTCTTCCTTCAACTGTTTCAGCCAGCCTTCGAGATAAGCCGCTGAACTGTCGATGGTGCGGTCCACGATGCCAGCATAGCCGCACAGAAACGCGCTGCCCATTTCAGCGATCAATTCCTCCTTGGCGTAAGGATCGGAACCATAGCCGTTGCGTTCCATGATGCTGGCTCGTTTCAACCGGTTCTCATGGCCGGTCGAATGCCCCAACTCATGAAACAGCGTGGCATGATAATGGTCCGTCGTCTTGAAACGATTGCTGTCCGGCATGCCGACGATGTCACTGGTCGGCGAGTAGTAGGCAGCATTCATCCCATGCTTGATGACGGGACGCTGCGGCATATTCGCCACGAGCTCCGCTGGCAAGGTCTGGATGAAGGCTGATTCATCCGCTGGCGGAATGTTTTTCAATCCGGTGCATTGCGACACGTTAAAGACGTGATACAGACGCAGGAACGGAATCTTCTTCTCCTCCTTGGTTTCCTTGTCGGTTACTTTCATCGGTTTCCAGAACACGACCGGGCAGGATTTCTCGCCCGGCTTGATCTGCCCGCCCATCGCATTGGCCTGCCGTAATGTGAGCCAGTTTGGCGATTCATAATTCATCGCCATGAGCAGGAACACGTTGATGCCGCGATACGGCTTTTGCGTGATGAGGTTGCGCGGCAGTCCGGTCTGGACGTGCCACGGTTTATGCCAAGGCACGGTGCCTTGCGACAGCAAGGACACGATGCGCTCGGTGATACGGTCATACGATTTGTTATTCATAATTTGCTCCTATGTTTTTTTGTTTGTGAATGAACCCGATGGTTCCATGGTGAAGCGTATGCCGTTGGGGTGTTTTGCTGGAGACGTGTGGACTTGCCAAAACCGGCAAATAAAAAACCGGTCACGCACGAGGCATGACCGGCTGACTTTTCACTCGGCTTTGAATTTCAACTGCGACACCAGACATTCTCCGGCATCAACGTCATCACGCGGACCGAGATAAACCGGCTGATACAATGCGAGACTGTCGCGATAGGCGTAGAGATAACGAACATCGACCACATCGCCCACTCTCGGTATTTGATGATTGGCGGGGATGGTGACGTTACCGCAGGACACCAGATTGCGACCTTGCAACAAGCTCACCTCCACGCTGCGCTGGACGTTGATCTTGGCAACGACCACCGACACCGTAGCGACGAATTTGAACTTCAACTGCGGCCCACCGCTGTTCGGTCGGCCCGGCACATACGGCGCGTCCAATCGCTTGAACACGATGCCCTCGCGATTCTCCCGCCGTAACCGTTGCCACAGTTCGGTCTTCTGCCGGGTGCTGAACGCCGTCTCGACGAGGTGGATGTGTTGGTAATCCGCCCGCGCCAACATCAGCAGGTCAATCAAACGCGCCAGCCGGATCCGATATGGCAACACTCGCAGGTTTTCGCCGTTGTATTCGAGTAGGTCGAAGGCGTGATAATCATCGCCGATGGACTCGGCATCAGGAATAAAACTGCCGGGGACACCACGCAGTTCGCTCGCCACAGTCTGCGGCAGACCAACGACGAAACCTTTTTTGTTGATACCTTCAAGGTCATCGTCCTGTTTGCGAATCAACAGATGTTTGCCGTCGAATTTTTCCTGCGCACAATGACTGTCGTCACACAGGAGCAATTCCACTTCGGCTTCCTCCACTGAATTTAGCAGTTGCGGCAAAATGCCGGATGCCTGCTTCTCGGCGTGCTGATACGGTGTGCCGTTTTCACCCTCCGTGTAACCCTTCGATTTCTTTTCGCTAACCAGTTTCGTGTAGATTTTCTTCGCGGCGGGATAATCCACCGGCGAAGAAGTTTTTGTCCCGGTGGTCAAGGTTGCGCCCCGCCGCCCGTAAGCGAAGTTGACGACGAACTGATTTCCCGCCGGTTCAATCGCGGCCTGATAGACATTGTCGGATGAACCTTCCCGATAATACAGTGCGACGTGTTCGGTCGCTTCGCTGACTGCATTCATATTTTTCCTTTCTGTTGGTTTTATTGTTTTGTGATGAACCCTGTGATCCCAACGTGAAGCCTATGTCCTTGGCGCATTTTGGCAGAGACGTGTGGACTTGCCGAAATTGGCAAAATAAAAAAAAGGCGACCCGCGATGGATCGCCTTGGTGTTGCCGGTCAATAATCGTCCGGCATCAATACTGTCGTCGCACTGCGGTCGGCCTCGCTGATGATCCAAAACGTCGTGCTGCCGCTGCGATAGCTGGACAGCAAACGCCGTCCATTGACGAGGGCATCGTCATTCTCTTTCCAATCATCTTCACCAAGATCACCCCAGTCGCCCGCCTGATGTCGCTGAAGTCCAAGTTGGACGTCGGCGGGTGTGAGTTGTCCGAGTGCATTGGGCGTGATGACGACCGCACCCATGGGGAATGAAGCGCTTTGAACTGCCATAATGAATCTCCTTTTGGTTAAGTGTTGAATGAACCCTGTGAACCCAACGTGAATTGTAGGATTCATCGCCGTGTGATTGGAGACGTGCAAACTTGTCGGCGGCGGCAAATAAAAAGGCGATTCAAAGAATCGCCTTGAAGTCACCGCTTTGCCTTCCGGTTAAGGACGGTAACTTCCGATTGCGGTGAGATATAAAACCGTTTCGGTGGTGGCTGAAAACGCACCGGCTTATCGAAGCGGGTCTTAAAAATCCGCAACGGTTGATTCATGAGGACGACCGCCGAACTATAATTCACGCGGAGGACGCGGCACAATCGGCCGTCAAAACGGAAGATATCGCCGGCGCGCAATTTGTAGGGATACGCCGACAATTCCCAGATGATACCGAACTCGGCCTGATTCGGGTCGTGGCCGTTTTTGTTTCTAGGCGGAGGATGTTTTTTCATAAACCAAAATCCTCCATCGTGGCTGCGATACCGTCCTCGTCCTCGCCCAACAACTCGACGATGCCCGCTTTCATCGCGGCCTTGTCGGGATCGGGCTTGGCATCTTTGGGACACGCCGGACAGCGCATCACATTCAGGATCGAACCGCCGAATTCATAACCGACCGCTTTGAACTTCTCGCGATAACGGTCGAGCAATTTGACCGGCGGGGACAACTGCGTCCACGCCTTCGCCTCGGCGTGAGACAAGTCGGTTTCGTAAATGGCGTCGTGCCGCAGATGATAAACATCCCACGGTTCGCCACAGGTGGTGCAATGCACATCCATAATAAATTTCCTTTCTGGTTAAGTTTTGAAATGAACCCTGTGAACCCGAATGAAGCGTATGGCCTGACAGCGTTTCGCGGGAGACGTGTGGATTTGCCGACACTGGCAATAAAAAAGCCCCTTCGTTAAAAGGGGCTGTGAACTAAAGAGCAAACTCCTGTTGGCCGAGTGAAACCTGAATGCGTTCCACTTCGACCGGCGTGGGCGGCTGGCCTTGCGCCATCGCTTCGGGTGCTTGTGGACGTAAGGCCAGCGGCAGCCATGGTGCAAGGTAATGGATATTTGACCATGCCGCCCAATACTCACCGGACAGCGTGTTGCCATGGATCACCCGCGTCGGGATGCCCCAGAGCGTCGTATTGAGGAACGCCATGTCACAGGCCGTGCGATTGATGTCAATCGCCGTCACCCGCAACCGACGTCTCACCGCTGGCGGACATACTTGCGCGACCGACAGAATCATCGCCCCCGCACCGCACGCGGGCTCACAGACGTTGATCATCTGGTCGGCGGGCAACGAGGCCACGTCGCCCATGGTCATCTGGGCCATCATGTCGCAAATCGTCTTGGGCGTGTGGAACTCACCATTCCATTGCTGGCCTTTCGACGACAAGGCGAATTCCATGTAATAGCCGCCGATCAGATCGGTGAACGGCTGTGACTCCATTTCGCCCACTAGAGTTCCGAATGCTTCCGCAAACAATTCCAGTTCGGATTTGTCCCACTGTTTGGCTTCCTCCATATATTCCGCCTCGCGCGTCTGCGCGGCGACCGCACAGGCGGCGAGGCGGACAAACGCATCAAAGATGCGCCGAGTGTCGTGCCGATGGGAGAGCCGTTCCAGGAGTTTGCGGAAGTCACCGACAGGCGGCGGCGTCCGCGCACTCACGTTGCGGTCTCCAAGACTGGCTCTCGTTCCCGCAGGGAATCCAACATGCGGTCAATACCTTCGGTGGTCAGCGTCCATGAACGGTGCGGAAGTTCGGCAATCACCGCCCACTTGAAGCGTTGATAAAAATTCAACGCCTGCTCGTCGTCCTGGCAATGGTCGGCGAGAATGGCCAACGCCAATTGCGCTGGTCCGCTGCCGCCATAACCCCATTCAAATCCCGTTGGGCTGTGATTCCACAGATCGAAGCGCGGATTCAAACGGCGGCCGTCCACCCTGACGCTGACGGCATAACCTTGCCGTCTGCCTTCATACCGTTTCATTTGTGGCCCTCCACGATGTCCGCCAATTCCACGTCCGTGAGATGTTCCGGTTCCATGTCCGGTCGCGGAAACTGATGCACCCGCACGAAACAGAACTTGGACAGGCGGCACGCGATGTCTTCGCGTCCCGCCTTGCCCGCCTCGTTCTCGTCGAGCATGACGATAACGTGGCTATCGCTGGTGGTGTGTTGCCGGATCAATTCCTCCTGCGCACTGGACAGGGTAGCCCCCATGATGGCGACCACCTTGCGGTAGCCGTGATCATGAATTTTCATTGCATCAAAGAAACCTTCGACGATAAGCAACGGTTTGTCCGCTGACTCTTTGCTGGCCCGGTCGAGGTTGAACAACTCCTGCGATTTCCGGAATCCCGGCGGTAGTTTGTATTTGGGCGTGCCCTCGGGCGGCTCGCCAACGAACCGGCCCGCATACGCAACGACTTCGCCTTTTGCATTGTGGATCGGGATGGCAATGCGGCCTTCCATCATGCCCTTGTTGCAATAGCCGATGCCGAAATCCACGATGGTTTCCGGCTTCAACCCGCGCTGCTCCGTCAGATACGGATGCGTGCGCTCCAGTTTATCCAACCGGAATTTCAACGGCGCATTGGGCACGTTGCTTTCCGGCGTGAACTTCGGCGATACGGCTGGCCGTGCCGCCGGCTTCGCTGCCTGTGCGGACGTTTTCGGCTCGGCAGCCTCCGCTTTGTCATCACTGGCAGCCATGGTCTCGGGATCGAGATTGAACCATTCAATCGCTTTCAACGCGGCGGCGTGGATGCTGCACTTCTCCATCTTGGTGATGAAGTCGAGGGTGTTGCCGCCATGCTCGCAGTCGCTGAAACAATTCCAGATGTTCTTGGTCGTGCTGACGCGGAACTGCGTGGGATTGCTCCCTTTGTGAATCGGGCACGGCCCATTCAGGCTGTCGCCGGTGCGTTTGAACTGGTCCAGAATGTTGTAATGAACCAGCAATTGCTCCATGGTGATGGCCGCTTTGACGGCCTTGAAGTCAACGAACTTAGTTTTTGCCATAATAATACTCCTGTGTTTGTGGTTGTGATGAACGTGACAGCCCAGAATGGGTCTGCCTCCACTGGCCACGCTAACGTCCGGCGAAATAAATCAGGAGACGTGTGGGTTTGCCGAAGCTGGCAAGTCCACGAGAGCGGACATGGCGGCGGCTTTGCCGCATTGCCAAACGGCGGAGAGCACATCGCGCTGCAAAACAGAATCGTCGGCGAAAAGAAATAGCCCGTGGCCGCGCTGCAATCGGGAACAGGCATCGAGCAGTGATTTTACCCGCGCGGCGCTGGTGGTGACGGTCAGCACCCGGAAACGTGGGATGCCCAGATGCCGCTGGTGAACCTTGCTGGTCCAAGTTGCTTCGTAAGCGAGCAACTTCCGGTAAAATGAGGACTGCGCTAATTTTTCGCGGACGACGGGCATGGTGCCACGGTCGGCTTCGAGGAAATAATAGACCCGCTGCAACTGCCGGTTTTGATCTGCGTATTCTAATGCGAACACCCGGTCGGGAATGACACCGAGTTTGGTGCCGTCCCGGATTTTTACCCGCCAATGCAACGGCGCCTCGACGGGTATATTTAATTCATCTTCATATAACAACCGGATGCCGCGCTGCCGGCAGGTAAGTTCGAGCGACACCATGACATCGGAAACCAACAGCGCGTGCGCCAGATACATGCGGCCGATGCCGCGATTCTTTTCGCCCCAGGACGCCGGATTGAGTTGCAGCAGTGAACCGCTCTTGTTTCCTAAACCGTAAGCGATAGTTTGGGAGCCGCTGCGTTCGTAGTATTGAAGCTGGGCGCGGGGGCGTTCCAAGTAGCCGTGATGAAACAGCCATTGCAACCGGCGGGACAAATTCTGTGTGCTGCCGCCAATCAAAGCGATGATTTGATGGGAACGCAAAAAACGATGCCGGTGAATGAGCCGGATGATTTTGTGGTCACGTTCCGTCAACCGTATAGTTGCGACCGTGCTGGCACGCTGAAAACGGGGAAGGCGGGACATCCCGCCAGCATGAAAGCAATTTCAGAAAATCAAACGACGTGCGGAATTGTCGGTTGTGGCAAGCCAACTCACTTCCGCTCGTTCAATGCCGGAAGCGCGTTCACGATCTTCATCGTCTCGATGCTCACGCGGACGACGCGTTTGAGCAGGTCGAGGATGTAGCGCGGTTGCTTGTGTTCGCGCGCCCAATCGTTCGGGTCGTTGCGGATGCCGCTGTCTTTGTCCACGGTGATTTGGTAGCGCTCCATGATCCATTCCAGCGCGGGCTTGCCGTTCACGACGTAATCGTAGGCTTCGAGCGGGATGCCGGTGAGCGTGATACGGGCGTTGTAATGGATGGTCGTTTTGTCCACCTGCTTGTCCTTGCGACCAAACGTCATTTTCTGCACGATAAAATCTTTGGCCGGATCGCTCAAGAGTTCACTGGCGAATTCCTGCACCGGCCACGGCTCGACGGTTTCATAATTCAGATGCCATTGCGCGAGGTCGCGGCCCGCCTGGCTGAACCGCCAGAAATCCGCCGTCTTGCCCATGAAGGGTAGGCGCGGCAGCATCTTTTTCGCTTCTTCACGGATCTTAGTGGCTAGGTTTGGGGGTGCTTGGCACCGTCGCCAAACCAGCCAGCCCGTTCTCACTGGAGCAAAACCTCT
>JAYWBR010000093.1:0-20316 GCA_043781315.1 Verrucomicrobiota bacterium
CGGAACAGCGTGGTCGTCAAAAATTTCCGGCGGCGCTTTTTGCGGTCGAGATAGACATAGAGCATGTCGCTCGTGTCGAACTGCGCCTCGTACCAGGAACCGCGATCAGGAATGATGCGGAACGAGTGCAGCATTTTGCCGTTCAAATGTTGCGTCGCTTCGAACGCCAGACCGGGTGAGCGGTGCAACTGGCTGACGATGACGCGTTCGGCACCGTTGATGACAAAGGTGCCCTGCGGCGTCATGAGCGGCAGTTCGCCCATGAACACTTTTTCTTCGCGGGTGGTCTTGCTCTCTTCCTTGAGCAGGAAGGTGACGTAGAGCGGCGCGCCATAGGTCAGGCCTTCGCGTAGACAGTCCAGCCAGGTCAGCTTCGGCTCGCCGATCTCGTACGAGTGGAAATCCAGCACGCACTTGCCATCGTAGCTCTCGATGGGAAAGACCTCGGTGAACACGGCCTGGAGGCCGTGGTTCTTCCGCTTGGACTGCGGAATCTCCGCCTGGAGGAACTCCTTGTACGATTGCGTCTGCAATTCGATCAGGTTCGGCGGCGAGATGATCTCTTTGATTTTTCCGAAATTAATACGTTCAGTGGATCGAGATGGCATTTGTTATTCTTTCAAAGTGGCCGGCAACTGCGCCCGCACGTTGTTTCTGCTAAACGACACAAGGCAAGTGCGCTGTATTCCCAGCGAACTTGCCGTACTCCCGGCCGCTTGCGCGGCGCTGCTAAAAAATTGAATGGGTCTGCGAATCTAAAATTATCCCGCGGCGGCCGCAGGCGAAACGGGGCGGCGGAATCAATCCGCCGCCCCAGATAAAACACCAATTACTTGACTTCGACTTTGGCGCCAGCTTCTTCGAGCTTCTTCTTGGCGTTGTCGGAATCTGCCTTGTTCGCGCCTTCCAGCACGGGCTTCGGCGCACCTTCGACGAGGGCTTTGGCTTCTGCCAGGCCGAGGCCGGCCTTGACTTCGCGCACGGCTTTGATCGCGGCGATTTTCTTCTCCGCCGGAACGGAGACGAGGATCACGTCAAACGTGTCTTTCGCTTCCACCGGAGCAGCAGCAGCGGCACCACCACCAGCAGCGGCAACCGCCACGGGCGCGGCGGCAGTCACGCCCCACTTGGTTTCGAGTTCTTTGACGAGATCGGCGATTTCGATCACGGTCGCGTTGCTTAACAGTTCTACAATGTTTGCTTTATCGAGGGCCATATTACGTTTCTTTCAGTTCGTCTCGTCGTCGCCGCGGCTGCGGCGTTTTCAGTTCACTTGCCAGCAAACCGACGATTTACGTTTTGGGTTGTTGTGGTTGTTTCTCTCAACCGCCGGTTTGGCGCGGTTGAAAAAGTTAAATTCAGACGGCCTACGCGCCTTTGTCGGCCTTGGCCTGCAACACGCGCACCAGCTGGCTGGCCGGCGTGTTCATCAATGCGACCAGCTTGGTGGCCGGCGCGTTCAATACGCCGAGCAGTTTCCCGCGTAGCACTTCGATGCTCGGCAGATCAGCCAAGGCAATGATGTCCTTGTCGGCCAGCCGCTGGCTGTTCAGATAGCCGAATTTAATTTTCGGCTTTTCAAATTCAGCGCTGAAGGTCTTGACGACTTTCGCCGCTGCGGAAATGTCCTTCTTGCCGGTGACCACGGCCATCTGCCCAACCAAGGCTCCGGCCAGATCCGCGATGCCCGCTTCCTTGACGGCGATGCGGAAGATGGAATTCTTGACGACATGCACTTCCGCACCCGCCTTGGTCAGGCGTTTGCGCAGTTCGGTCAGATGCTCCACTTTCAGACCGCGATAATCCACCACCAGAAAGAACGGCGAACCGTTGACCCGGGCGATGTATTCCTTCGTTAAATTTTGTTTTTCGAGACGCATATTCTCAGTTCGTTAAATGGTTAGGCCGAGTTTAGCTCGTGGCGAATTCCTTCAAGTCCACCGTCACCGGCGGACTCATCGTTGCCGAAAGCGTGCAGCTGTGAATGTAAGCGCCCTTCAAACTGTTGGGCCGGGCCTTGGAGACCGCTTCGATGACGGCCCGCGCATTTTCCTCGATCTGCGGCGGTGTGAACGAGACTTTGCCGACGGCCACATGCACGTTGCCCGCCTTGTCCACCTTGAACTCGACGCGGCCAGCTTTGACTTCCCGCACGGCTTTCGCCGTGTCGTCGGTCACGGTGCCGGTCTTCGGATTCGGCATCAGGCCGCGCGGCCCGAGCACCTTGCCCAGCTTGCGAACTTCGGACATCGCTTCAGGCGTGGCCACGGCGACATCGAAATCATTCCAGCCGGAATTGCACTTGGCGATCATGTCCTCAAAGCCGACGAACTCCGCGCCCGCAGCCTTGGCCGCATCGGCGGAGGGTCCGCTCTTGGCGAACACCAGCACGCGGACGTTTTTACCGCTGCCGTTGGGCAGCGGAACGGTGCCGCGCACCATCTGGTCGGACTGCTTCGGATCCACTCCGAGGCGGAAGGCGAGGTCAACGGTTTCGTTGAACTTCGCTTTCGGAAATTTGTGGAGCACTTCCACGGCGGACTTGAGTGAATAAGACTTTTTCTTGTCCACCAGTTCGAGGGCTTTTTTGAATCGTTTGCTGGGCATTTTTAGTTTTGCGGTGCAAGCGAGCTTTGAGGCTCTCCCGCGGTTGTCTGCAATTAACCGACGACTTCGATGCCCATGCTGCGGGCAGTGCCGGAGATCACACGAACAGCGGCGTCTTCCGACCCGACGTTCATGTCATCTTTTTTCATTTTGATGATTTCCAAAATCTGTTTGCGCGTCACCTTGCCGACCTTGTCCTTATTCGGCACTTTTGAGCCGGCGGTGATGCCGGCGGCCTTCTTGAGCAGGATGGCCGCGGGCGGCGACTTGGTGATGAAGGTGAAGGACTTGTCCTGGAACACCGTGATGACCACGGGAATCACCAGTCCGGCCTGGTCCTTGGTGCGGGCGTTGAATTCTTTGCAGAAGCCCATGATGTTGACGCCGTGCTGACCGAGCGCGGGGCCGACGGGCGGGGCGGGGTTCGCCTGGCCTGCGGGAATCTGCAATCTGATCTGTCCTGTAATCTTCTTTGCCATAATTAAAAAATTTAAATGTGATTCGTGAACCGTAAAAATGGCTTCGTGCCTTTTTCACGTTTCACGTTTCACTCGTCACGCTTTCTCAACTTGCCAGTATTCCAGTTCCACCGGCGTATTGCGACCAAAAATATTGACTGTCACTTTCAACTTGCCGCGCTCCGGTTCGATCTCCTCGATCAAGCCGCTGAAATTCAGGAACGGACCGTTGTTGATCTTCACCGTTTCGCCGACGGCGAAGCTGACCTTCGGGCGTTCGGAATCTTCCGACGCGGAAATCTGGGCCTTGATCGCCTCGACCTCTTCGGTCGGGGTCGGGATCGGCGGTTCGCCGCCGACAAAGCCGATCACACCGGGCGTTTCCTTGATGAAATACCAAGCGGCCTCGATGATCTTCTTGTTGTCATCGAGCAAAACCATGTCCACGAACACGTAGCCCGGCCAGAGCTTGCGGTTGGTAACCGTCTTCTTCTGGTTGCGGACTTCAACAACCTTTTCCATCGGCACCAGCACCTCGGTCACGTATTCGCCCATCTCCTCGGGCTTGATGCGTTTCTCGATGCTGTCCTTGACCTTTTGTTCAAGGCCGGAAAGGGTTTGGATGACGAACCACTGGCTTGGCATGATCGTATTATATCTTCGAGATGAAATGCACCACGTTTACAAACACGTAGTCCACGACCATGGTGAAGACGCCGAGCGCCACGATGGAGACGGCAATGAGCAGGGTGGAACCCTTCAGTTCATCCCACGTCGGCCAGGTGCATTTGCGCAGCTCTTCCTTCGTCAACTGCACGTAATTCGAGAGGCGGACGAGGTAGCCCTTCCACCACAAGAGTGAAAAGACCACGCCGACCACCACGACCCAGATCAAGATTGTCTGTAAATGTTGTGACACAAAAAAATTCTTTCACTCTGCCCGGCCAAACTGGCGGAGAGGGAGGGATTCGAACCCCCGTTGAGCTTTCACCCAAAGCGGTTTTCAAGACCGCCGCGATAGACCACTCTGCCACCTCTCCAAGTTCGCAGACTGGCACGGCGTGCAGGACTTGAACCTGCAACCAACGGTTTTGGAGACCGCTACTCTACCAATTGAGCTAACGCCGTAACCGCCGTCGGGCAACCTGCGTTGCCGCCAACAAAAGGGGAGGCGGGAATTTTCCCGCGCTCCCGTTTTAAATCTTACGCCTTGACGACATCCGACACGCGTCCCGCACCAATCGTGCGGCCGCCTTCACGGATCGCGAAGCGCAGACCTTTTTCCATCGCGACCGGCTTCTGGAGTTCCACGTCCACCGCGACGTTGTCGCCGGGCATGACCATTTCCACGCCCGTGGGCAGGTTCAAAGTGCCGGTGACATCGCTGGTGCGGAAATAAAACTGCGGGCGGTAGTTCGTGAAGAACGGCGTATGACGGCCGCCCTCGTCCTTCGTCAGCACGTACACTTCGGCCTTGAATTTTGTGTAAGGCTGGATGGAACCCGGCTTGGCGAGAACCATGCCGCGTTCCACTTCTTCCTTCTTGGTGCCGCGCAGCAGCACGCCGACGTTGTCGCCCGCGTTCGCGTAGTCCAGCAGCTTGCGGAACATTTCGATGTCCGTCGCCGTGGTCTTGCGCGTGTCTTTCAAGCCGACGATTTCAACTTCGTCCATCTTCTTGAGGACGCCGCGCTCCACACGACCGGTCACAACCGTGCCGCGACCTTCAATGTTGAACACGTCTTCCACGCACATCAGGAAGGGCTTGTCCACTTCGCGCACCGGATCCGGCACGAACGTGTCCAGCGCTTCAAGCAAATCAGCAATGGCCTTTTCACCTTCCGGCTTGCCCGCGAGGGCCGCCGTGGCGGAACCGCGAATGATCGGCGTCTTTTCGCCGGGGAAACCGTACTTGGTCAGCAAATCGCGGATTTCCATTTCGATCAGCTCGAGCAGATCAGCATCGGCGAGGTCAACCTTGTTCAGGAAAACCACAATGCTCGGCACGCCGACCTGGCGGGCGAGCAGGATGTGCTCACGGGTCTGGGGCATCGGGCCGTCCGCCGCGCTGACGACGAGCGTCGCACCGTCCATCTGCGCCGCGCCGGTGATCATGTTCTTCACATAGTCCGCGTGGCCGGGGCAGTCAACGTGTGCGTAATGGCGCTTATTGCTTTCGTATTCGACGTGTGAAACCGCAATCGTCACCGTCTTGGTGTCGTCGCGAACCGTGCCGCCCTTGGTGATGTCGGCGTAGGAGATAGGCGGAGCCATGCCTTTGCGGCTCTGCACCGCGACGATGGCCGCCGTGAGGGTGGATTTGCCGTGGTCAACGTGCCCGATGGTGCCGACATTGACGTGCGGTTTCGTTCTTTGAAATTGTTCTTTTGCCATAGCTAGCTTTTTTGTTGTTCGCGTTTACAGCTTCGTTGTTTCGTTTGTTTTGCTGGAGCCCATGATCAGGATTGAACTGATGACCTCGTCCTTACCAAGGACGTGCTCTACCAACTGAGCTACATGGGCACCCGCTAAATGCAAATAATCCTGATACCTATAAAGCGACAAAAAAACCATCGTCTTAAATGCTTCAGAAAAAGCTTAAAGGACGACGATTTTTCGCACTTTACGGCCCAATGACTTTGTTGAAAATACGGAACCTGCGAATCCGTGTCAACGTTTTTGAGAAAAAATTTTGACCGTTTTTTATTCTGCACAAGGTGCCGCCTGGAATGGATTCACTATTGCACACACGCCCGACCGCCTGATGCCCGGCGCTACGGGCCCAAAAGAAATGCCGTCCGGCAGACGCTCAAGCAGCCTACGGATTCGTCATCAGGTCTTCCATGAGCGCCAGCGCGACAGCTTCGGCAATCTCAGGCTCGCTGAAACCAGCCAGGGATCCGGGCGACCGGCGTTTCGCAACATCAGCAGAGGCGGCCTGTCCGAGAATTTTTGAATCGGCCAGCCGAACCGCCATGGCTTGGATGTTGGGGTTGCTCGATGGTGCTTGAGGTTGCGAGGAAATCAGCACCTCGACCACCACGTCGGCGAGCTTGCCGAGGGCTTCGCGACTCTGACGCGTCTCCGCCGTCTCGGGCGCACCAATAAAGGCTGCCGCCGGTTTGTCGCCCAAGATTGCCGCCGCAGTTTTTTGATTCACCAAGATCACGTCCGCCTGATGCCACGGACGGCCAAACTGGCGCTCCACTTCCCGCCCAACCCGCTGGTCGGAGAATGTCCCGGCACCCTGCCCCTCCGCCAGCTCGCGGCTCACCAGCAACAACATTCGCGGGCTGCCGAGTTTTGGATACGCCGCCTTGAAACGGCCAATGGTTGCCTTCGCCTGTTCCGCCGGGACCAACGCAGCGGGTTGTTTCTGCTCGGAAACCGCCACCTCGCCGGTGGTCTGGACGGAAACGCGTGCGGCCGACCAGGGCGGCGGTTGAAAGTTGGTATCCTCCCACACCATCGGCAGCGGCGGCAAGGGGGCCGGCAGCGGTGGATGGGGGAAGGTCAACGTGCCGCGCTGGGCATGAGCCGCCGTGACGGCGGACAGGACGAGAAGATTGATAGTGCCATTTAATTTTTTCATAAAGCGAGTATATGGACGATGGCCGGGCCGGACGTGTTCAATGCGCCGTGCGCAGGTCACGTTTTGGTGTTCGGCGGGATTGGCGTCACACCTTTCGGCAAGTTCGTTCCGGCGAAGACTATATTTGCGCGACACGGACGAAGCAAGCCGGGGATGTGCAATCGGTTTGCAAGTTTTCGCCACCGTCCCCGCGAGCCAGCCTGACCATCACAAAACTTCGCGCCACACTGACAGCCGCAATTATTTTAGCGAATCGAAATTCCACAGTGCCAGACCCGGGGGGTGATTAAAGTCGGGTGAGGCGAAAGGTGAAAGCTGTGCATTCAAAGGGAAAGTGCGGTAGGGCGCGCCGCGGCCACGAAGTCAGTTGCCCGGCGCGCGCGGAGCGGCGCGCCCTACCTTGGCAAGTTGCCTCACCCACTTTTAATCACACCCCCCGCCCTTGCCAACCGGTGTGCTGCGGGCATGCGTTAGCCCTGGTGAATTTTTTCTGCCGCTTGACGCGGGATGGATTTGTTCGTTATGGAAGAGGGTTCATGAGCAAAACCGAGACGCATCATTTTCAGGCGGAGATTCAGCAACTGCTGAACATCGTCATCCATTCGCTTTACACCGACAAAGAAATTTTCGTGCGCGAACTGATCTCCAACGCGGCGGACGCGTGCGAGAAACTGCGCTTCAACCAGTCGTCCGGCGTCGTGGTTCATCAACCGGACATCGCGCCAGCCATCAGCATCACCACCGATGACAAGGCGGGCACGATCACGATCACCGACACCGGCCTCGGCATGACGCATGGCGAACTGGTGGAAAACCTCGGCACCATTGCGCATTCCGGGACGAAGGCTTTCCTCAAGCAACTCGCGGAGGAGAAAAAGCCGGACGTGGGTTTGATCGGCCAATTCGGCGTGGGATTTTACTCGGCGTTCATGGTGGCCAAGCGCGTGACGGTGTTGAGCCGTTCGTTCGCGCCGGATGAGCAAGGCTGGCAATGGACCAGCGAAGGCGGCGGCGGTTACGACCTCGCGCCCGCCGCCGACCTGCCGCGCGGCACGAAGATCACGCTCGAACTCAAGGACGACGCGAAGGACTTTTCGCAGGAGCACACGGTCGAGCGGATCATCCAGCGTTATTCGAGCTTCGTCCCCTTCCCCATCGAGTTGAACGCCAAACGGCTCAACACGGTGCAAGCCATCTGGGCGCGTAACAAGAACGAGATCAAGGAGGAGGAATACAATGAGTTCTACACGTTCGTCGGCCACGATCATGACAAGCCGCTGTTCCGCCTGCATTTCTCCGCCGACGCGCCGCTGGCGATTCAGGCGCTGCTGTTTGTGCCCGGAAAGAACTTCGAGTCCATGGGCATGGGGCGGATCGAGTCCGAGGTGAATTTGTATTGCCGCAAGGTGATGATCCAGGCGAAGGCGAAAGGGCTGTTCCCCGAATGGCTGCGCTTCCTCAAAGGCGTGGTGGACAGCGAGGATCTGCCGCTCAACATCTCGCGCGAGACGATGCAGGACACGTCGCTGATGCAGAAGTTGAACAGGGTGCTGACGGGCCGGTTCCTGAAATTCCTCGACGAACAATCGGTGAAAGAGGCCGAAGCCTTCGAGAAATTTTATGCAGAGTATCAACGCTTCCTCAAGGAAGGCGTGGTCACCGACTTCACGCACAAGGAAGCGCTCGGTAAACTGCTGCGCTTCGAGTCGTCCTCGCTGGACAAGGGCAAGCTGACCTCGCTCGCCGATTACGTGAAGCGCATGGCCGCAGACCAGAAGGAAATTTTTTGCCTGCTCACGCCCAACCGGGCGGCGGCGGAGAGCAGCCCTTACTTCGAAGTATTTCGCGAGCGGAAGTGGGAAGTCCTGTTCCTCTTCGATCCATGGGACGAGTTCGTGATGGAGCATCTGCACACGTTCGACGGCAAGACACTCAAGCTCGCCGAGAAGGCGGAGTTGAATCTCAGCGAAACGAAGAAGGAAGGCGCGCTGTCGGACGACGCCGCCAAGTCGCTGTTGCAATGGCTCAAGGAATCGCTGGGCGACAAGGTCGGCGAAGTCCGAGTCTCACAACGCCTCGTGGAAAGCCCGGCGGTGGTGGTGGACGCGGACAAACACATGACCGCCAGCATGCGCCGCATGATGAAGGCGATGAAGCAGGACGACGAGATCGCCGCGCCGGTGAAGCACGATTTGGAAATCAACCCTGCGCACCCCATCATGGCCCGCCTCGACGCCATGCGGCAGAAAGACGCCCCGCTGGCGGCGAGTGTGGCGGAGCAAATCCTCGACAACGCACGCGTCGCGGCGGGCCTGCTGGAAGACCCGCGCACGATGCTAAACCGCTTGAATCAACTGCTCGAAAGGGTGCTGACGAAAGATTAGCGGCGGGCCAGAGGCATCCATCCGCCAATCCTCATTCACCAAAGCCGATGAGCGTGGATTGGCGGGTTCGGAAGTTGAGCGCGGTTACTTGTTCCGCTTGTCCACGTTGTTCTTGAGATTCGTCCAGTCCGTTTTCTGCGCGCGCGGATCGAGGCCGTGGATGAACTTCTCGATGTTCGTGTAGCCGTCGCCATCGGAATCTTGGTAGGGCGTGCCCTGGTAACTCGGGTAGCCGCCAACCTGCGCGGGATTGGTGATGATGCCTTTGGGAATCAGGCCGAGGATGGCGTCAATCACATGCTGGCTGTAACCGACGTGGCTGAAATTTTCAGCAGCATCCGGCCCGGCTTTGGCGCTGGCCTGGCCGGTGCGGACATCGTTGATGACGCGGGTGTCCACCGGATCGCGCTTCGGCAAGGTCGCGCCCGCATTGGCGAGATCGGATTTATAGGCGGCCTGGGCTGATTGAATTTTCAGCGGCGCATGGGCATACGGCACGTTGGTGCGGATCTGCGCGAGCGCGGTCGGCAGCGCCTCGGCTTTCACGTCGGGTTGCACGCCGCCATCCCAGTTGTCCTGGGTCACCTTCGCGTTGCCCTCGACGATGTTGCCGTTGACGTAGGCCTTGCCGAAATGATCCACGACATTTTTATTTCGCTCGGACTCGGGCTTGAGCAGGCGGTAGGAAATCGGCTCGCCCTTGGGTGTGGCCGGGCCGGGCTTGAGGTAGTTGTTGATGATGCTGAAATAACTGTTCTGGTCGCCGCCGTCCACGGAGCGATGCACCCAGTTGAAGAGAACATTGTTCACGAAAGTGAAGTCGCCGTACATGCCGACGCTCGGATTGCGGCCGCCGTTGCTGGCAAAAAGATTGTTCAGAAAGGTGCTGTTCAAACCACCGAGCGTGCCGCCGAACGCGTGGTTGTAGGTGTTGAGCGCCTCGCTAAAAATGGAATTTTGAATCGTGATGTTCACCGTCGGCAGCTTCAACTCCTTGCCGCCTTCGGGCGGCTGATACATGTGGCGGTACATGGACATGCATTCGTCGAGCCCCCAGCTCGCGGAGACGTGATCAATCATGATGTTGCCCGTGGGATTGCCGCCGAGCGAATCGTCACGGTCGCCCACCCACATTTCGCCGCGCCGGAAGCGCATGTGCCGGATGATCACGTCGTGCGTCTCCAACTCAACCGTGTTGCCGGCGAGGCACACGCCGTCACCGGGCGCGGTGTTGCCGGCGATGGTGAGGTACGGCGCGCGAATGCGGAGGTGATCTTTCAACCGGATGATGCCCGCGACGTTGAAGATGACGATGCGCGGTCCGCCGGTTTCACAAGCTTCGCGAAAACTGCCGGGACCGCTGTCGTTCAGGTTCGTGACGACAATGACTTTTCCACCGCGCCCGCCGAACGAATACATGCCACCGCCCCACGCGCCAGGAAACGCGGGGATTTTCGCCTGCGGCAATTCTTCCGGCTTGCCGGCAGATACGGCTTGCCCTTCGCCGCCCATTCTTTGATGGCTGGCATGGCGCGGGCGAACGCTTCGTCCGACCGTTGGTTGGCTTCGGCTTTGCGGAGCGTGGCTTCGTTGGTGATGTCGGCGGGCACGCGCGGATATTGGGCGCGGGCGGGAGTGAGCCAGAGCGCGCTGCCGGCCAGCAGCAAGACGGGGAGGTTTTTTGAAATTTTCATGATGCGATAATGCCTGACATCGTAGCGCAGACCGAAAAAATGCGTAATCTAAAAACTGTCATGCCGCTGGTGAAAAACGCCAGACCGACCGGCGGCTCCCGAAGCGGGCCATCTGAATAACCCGGCCCGGCCACCGTCGAATTGATTGGAACGCTGCCACAGGGCCCGTATAAATGAAAGAACCTATGAAAACATGGACGATCTCTAAACTGTCGGTGGGCATTGCCGTCGCCGCGCTGCCCCTCGTGGGTGGCTGTGCGCGCGAGCAGGTAAAGGCAACCCCGGCGGTTGTCACCGATGCCAATCCTCCCACCGTGGTCGCCGCCCCGGCTCCTGCGGTCGCGGATCAGGAATTGGCGACTGCGCCAGCCCGGCTGGTTTCCCAGCCGCAACCGGCCGCGCAAGGAGTTGCCCTGGATGCCGCCGCCGCCGAACTGGTGCGGTTGACGCAATCGGGCGTGGACGAAAAAGTAATGCTCGCCTACGTGAACAATTCCGCGAGCACGTTTAATCTCGGCTCGGATCAGATCATCTACCTCAACGACATTGGCGTGCCGAGCAGCGTGGTGACGGCGATGATCCAACGTGATCAGGTCTTGAAGCCCGCGAATACGGCGGTGGCGGTTGTGCCGGCACCGGTGCCCGCGCCCGTTCTGGAAACTATCCCGGCACCGGCGATCGCCCAGGACGCACCGGCTCCGCAGGTGAATGTCACCGCCACCTATTTTTATGACTCACTCGCTCCGTACGGAAACTGGATTGAAGTGGAAGGTTATGGCCGCTGCTGGCAACCGGCGGTGGAAGTGGTGGATCGCGGTTGGACGCCGTACTGCGACCGGGGCCATTGGGTTTTTTCGGACTGCGGCTGGTATTGGGCGTCGGATTATTCGTGGGGCTGGGCACCGTTCCACTATGGACGCTGGTTCCGCCATAATTCCTGGGGCTGGTGCTGGGCGCCGGACACGGTCTGGGGGCCGTCGTGGGTGAGCTGGCGCTACAACGAAGGCTATTGCGGCTGGGCACCGTTGCCGCCGACGGCGTGCTACCGGCCGGGCTTTGGCTTCAGTTATTATGGTCGTTCCGTCGGCGTCGGTTTTGAATTTGGTCTGGGCGCGGACTGTTTCACCTTTGTGGCGGCGGACCGGTTTTGCGATGCGCGCCCTTACCAGCACCGGATTCCGCATCATGAGGTGACGCAGATTTTCAACAGCACCGTCATCATCAATCCCGTGGCGGAAGATCGCGGCAACCCCCGCTTTCACCGGGGCATTCCGCCCAAGCACATCGCTGAAGTTACGCATGTGGAACTCAAGCCGGTGAAAATCCAGGAGACGCCGAATCGTCCGGAGCATGGCGAGCGGCATGATGCCAAGCAAGGAACGCTGACGGTTTTTCAGCCGCACTTGCCGCTGCCGCCCGCGTTCCTGCCCGGCCACCGCATCGGCGAAGGCATCAAGCCCGCGACGCCCGACACCGTGATCCGGCGCGATGATTCAGAGAGTAAAAACCACCGCGCCATTCCCGGAAAAATATCCGCTCCCGAAGCCGCTAACTCGAGAACTCCGGAACGCCACATCAGAACCGTTCCCACTTCCACCGAGACGGTTCTGCCGCCAAAAACGGAGAGCCCCCGCCCGGTTTTGGGAAACAATCAGCATCGGATCACGCATGATGACGCAAACACTCCCAATCCACCGGCGTCGAAAATTGAAAGAGAAGTTCCGCTCCATTCCCCCGGCCCGGCTGGACTGCCCGCCGCTCCCAATACGCCACCTCCGCAAAATCGTTTTGCCTCTCCGCGCCCGGCTCAACCAACTCTGCCCTCGGTGGCAGTGGAGCAGCCGCAACTGACCGAGCCGAGCCGGCCGGCCCGGCACGAGCAACCGTTCGTCAAACCCGCCGGCCAGCCGCAGCGGCAGCCACGCCCGGAAATGTCTCTTCCCGCTCCGGCAGCGCCGGTAGCCCCGGTGCAACCTCCCACCCCTGCACCCGCCCGAAACTATCCGACCCCGCAGCCCTTCGCCCCAAGAGAGCCGCGCGAAATCCATGCTCCTGCCCCCGAACGCACCGTGCCTAGCCGGAGCCAGCCAGAGATTCCTTCAACACCTTCCCGCGTGATTGTGCCGCAAACTCCCCCGCCGCGAATCGAAGCGCCCCAAGGATCATCGCGCCCGATTCCAGCGCAACCTTCACCGGATTCCTCCCGCAAAAGCGACGGCGGCTCGCGGGACAAACGCCCGGAAGGCGGCAATTCCCCGCGCAACCGATAGCCCGTCGGCACCAGTGGTTGCGGGCACCGGCCCGAAGTCCGAGACAACCGCAAATAATATTTTAAAGGCTTGCACTGGACGACTGACTCGGGTTGAGTAGCGAGTCGTGTTTGCAGATTTTAACAGGTCAGTTGCGCGCGCTCCCGGCTCGGATTCAGTTCCGAAAACAACGGAGCGGGTGCTTTCATTTCTTGGAGGTCCGACGGTGTCCGGATCGCGTCTACAAGGTTGATCCGCAAACCCCAACCCGCCGATGATTTTTTAACTGCTTCCGTTTCATGTTCGCGAAATACGTAGTTCTACTTAATTTATTTTCCGCCATCTTTCTCGGGTGTTTTCCCACCCGCATCATCGCCAGTCAAAGTGTTCACCTAGCGTGGGTGGCCGGTTCCAGTCCAGATGTCGTGGGTTACAACGTGTATTATGGATCGGACAGCGGGATTTATTCGGCGAAGATTTCCGGCGTGACCGCCACTGAACTGAACGTGGATGGTTTGCAAAATGGACTGATTTACTATTTCGTGGTCACGGCCTTCAACAGTTCCGGCCAGGAAAGCGAGCCTTCCAATGAGGCGGCATACGGTGTGACTGGCATTGCGCCGCCGCCCGGATCCCCGTTTATCCTGCAAATCCTTCCCGACCATGCGGCGACCTTGGGCTGGAACCCCAGCCCCAACGCGACGGCAACGGGCTACCTGGTTTACTACGGCACGCAGAGTGGCATTTACGATCAGGTGATTTCTGTTTCTAGCGCCACCCAGGTGGATGTCCATGGCCTCGCGGATGGCGTCACCTATTATTTCGCGGTGGCGGCAACAAACAGTTCAGGCCAGCAAAGCTCGCTCACTGCGGAAATATCGTACCGCATTCCTGAACTCGTCCCGCCCCCGACTGCGCCGACCATCCAGCAAGCACTTCCGCCGGACGGAGTGAGTTTAACCTGGCCGTCCAGCCCCAGCATCAATGTGGCGGGCTACCGGATTTATTACGGCACCTTGAGCGGCAACTACGGCAACTGGATGGATGGGGGGCAAACCAGTTCGATTGACCTGGGTGGATTGCTGGAAGACACGACTTACTATTTTGCCGTCGCCGCGTTTGCCAGCAACGGCCTGGAAAGCGTCCCTTCGGCGGAAACATCCTATCACGTCGCACCGGTAGTCGCGGTGACGCTCCCGGTGCTGTTGTCCTTGGAGCAACTGCCCGCCCCCGGCTTTCCCAATGTCTTCGCCCTCACCGCCACCGGTCCTGTGCCGGCAGTCTGGACGGTGGAAGCCTCGCCGGACTTGAAGTCCTGGCGCACGCTCGCCACGGGCACTGATACGGCGGTCAATGTGACGATCGTCGCCACCGAAAAACCCGCCTTGTTCTTTCGCTTGAACAGTTGGTTTGAAGACATCCCCCTGCAGATCCAGGCACCGGAGACCAACGCCCTGGCCAAAACCCTGGTCGTCTCCACGCCCTACGCCGTGCCGTGGGATTGGACGCTGGAATCTTCGGAAAACCTCGCCGACTGGAGTCCGCTCGTCGCGGGCTTTTTTACACCCGTCAACGTGGCGATTGTAAACTCCGCCGCGCCGGCGCTGTTCTTTCGTTTGAAGGGCGAGGACTGATTGCGTTCGCAAACGCGTCACCAAACTTCCACCGGCCCCTGGGGCACCGGGATGTGCTGACGTTGCGCCACCGCCGGCTCTTGCATGAAGGACGCCACCATCGGCGGCGGTTGGAAGCGCGGTTGCAGTTCGCCCTGGTCGTCCAAAAACTGCCGCCGCCACGCGATGTAGTTTTCCAATATTTCCAGAAACTGCGCGCGCGTGGAAACTTTCACGACGTGCTTGTTGAACTCGTGACACGGCCCGAACCGCTTGGAATACCACGGCGCGACCTTGCGGAACATCCGGCAGCCCAGCTCCTCGCCGAAAATCTCCACCATCAAATCCAGATGCCGGCACAGCACGCGCACGCGCTCGGCGAAGGGCGGTTCGGGCGGGAGTTCATTCGTCTTTAAATACTGCAGCGTGTGCTGGAATATCCACGGATTGTAAAATGCGCCGCGCCCGATGCTCACGCCCGCGCAGCCGGTTTCATCCAGCATTTTTTTGGCGGCCTGAGGTGTGACGATGTCGCCGTTGCCGATGACCGGAATCGTCTTTACCGCTTCCGCCACTTTGCGGATGCCCGCCAGATTCACCGTGCCGCCGAAACCCTGCTCCCGCGTGCGGCCATGCACAAAAATCGCCGCCACACCGACATCTTCCAATGTTCGCGCCAGGTCGGGCGCGGTCAGGTTGTCATCGTCCCAACCGAGGCGCATCTTCGCCGTGACCGGAATTTTCACGGCGTTGACCATGCCACGGACGAGCGCGGCAGTCTTGTCGAGTTCCGTCATCATCGCCGAACCGCCGCCCACCTTGCACACCTTCTTCACGGGACAGCCCATGTTGATGTCCACCGACGCGACCCCGAGCGCTTCCAGGATGACGGCCGCGTCGCGCATTTCCTCCGGCACGCTGCCGAACAACTGCACGGCCAGCGGTGCATCGGCGGGCCGGGTTTCGATGAGCTTGAACGCCTTGGGATTTTTTTCGAACAGCGACCGGGCGTTGACCAGGTCGGTCGTACATAATCCCGTGCCGCCGATTTCCCGGACGACCAGTCGGAACGGCAGGTTCGTGTACCCCGCCAGCGGCGAGAGAAACAAGTTGGAGGACAGGTTGAGTGAGCCGATACGCACAATGTGGCCTTCAGCATAGCAAAGTCCGGGCGGCGCGCACGCAAACAAATCTGCCCTGCACCGACTGCGCGGCAAAAGATTGACGGTGCCGCTGGCACAAATCAGACTTGGGCAAATCTTATGACAACCCGCCCTTTCATTTTTCGCCTTGCCGCCCTGTGCGGAGTTTTATGTTGCAGCCCGCTGGCGAGCCAGGCCCAGCAACGCGGGTTTCCCGTGGCCACCAACGACGAGTCCGGCTTCGTGCGCATCTTCGACGGCCAATCGCTCCGCGACTGGCGGGGGGACACGAATTACTGGCGCGTGGAGAACGGCTGCCTGGTGGGCGAAGTGACGGCGGACAAACTGCTCAAGGTGAATTCCTTCATTGTCTGGCACGGCGGCGAGACGCGGGATTTTGAACTCAAGGTCGAGTATCGCGTTTCCGCCCAGGGCAACAGCGGCATCAATTATCGCAGCAGCATGGCCACCAACGGGCCGTGGGCCATGCGCGGCTACCAGGCGGACATTGACGGGCGCAACCAATACACCGGGCAGAATTACGAGGAGAAAGGCCGGACGTTTCTCGCGCTGCGCGGACAAGCCACGCGCCAAGTGAACGATCAACTGCCCCAGATCATCGGCACGCTGGGCACCACGAACGAACTCCTCGCGGCCATCAAGAATGAAGACTGGAACGAATACCACCTCATCGTCACCGGCAACACGATGACGCACATTTTGAACGGCCGCGTGATGAGCGTGGTGATTGACGAGGACACGCAAAACCGGAAGTTCGACGGCCTGCTCGGCGTGCAGGTTCACGTCGGCCCGCCGATGAAAATCGAGTATCGCAACTTTCGGCTGAAACGATTGCCCGGAACCTTGTGAAGGAATTCTTTCGCCTGGCCCGTCAACCCCGGGTGGTTCAACGTGCGCTCAAATCCGCCGTGGTGGTGGGCCTCGTACTCCTGGCCATCAATCATGGGGATGCCCTCCTTCACGGCGAAATGACCCGTGGACGCTGGTTCAAAATGGCGTTGACCGTGCTGGTTCCCTACGCCGTTTCCACGGTGTCCAGCGTTCAGGCCATGCGCGATCTCACCGCCCGGCCCGGGCGCACGGATCCGTCCCAGAACTCCGGCGGCGGCGCAAATGGGGAGAACGACTGAATCAGGGAAGTGGAAATCGAAGCTGGCAACTATCCTGTCGCGCGCTCATCGGGTTTTCACAAGCACGCCATCGGCCTGAGGCGACGAGCCCCGCCAAATAAATCAGGCCGGCACCGGCACTGGCGGGACTGCGGCGGGCAGCGCCCTTTGAATCGCCGCCACCAATTCCTCGTTGTTGACCGGCTTCTGGAAAAAGGCGGCGGCACCTTCCTTCAACGAACGCTCTTTGTATTTCGCCGCCTCGCCGCCGGTGATGATGATGAACGGCACGTTCTTCGCCTCCTCAATCCGCTTCAGCCATTGCATGATGCGGAAGCCGTCCCATTCCACTTCGCCCACGGTTGCTGGAAAACTCAGATCGAGCACAATGATATCCGGCTTTTCGCGCCGCACCGCGCCCACGGCCTCCGACCCGTCCAGCGCCGTGACCACATCAAAGTCATGCTTCTGCAGGGTGAGCGACAGTGTTTTCAAAATGACCGCGTTGTCATCCACGACTAAAACAATTTTCTTATTCATACAATTTCATGTGCCAGCTGCTGCTGATGCTATCGGCTCGATTGAGCAAAAGATGAGCCATAAGTTTCCGCGCCCGAAACCCGTGCCCCTTCCGCCTGCCCGGTGAACCGCTGTCCCAAATTTTATCGCCTCGTCCGTAAAATTGACACACACTCCGCCCCCGCTGCGGCCGGCTGAAATCCGGCGCGGCACCGCATGGCCAACTCATTCTACGAACCAGGCAGTCAGCGCGCGGCGCGGGTCAACGACCTGTTCGCCGGCATCGCCGCGCGCTACGACCTCATCAACGACGTGCAAAGTTTCGGACTGCACCGCTTTTGGAAATGGCGGTTGCTCCAACTCGCCGATCCCAGGCCCGGCGCGCGCGCCCTGGATTTATGCTGCGGCACCGGCGACATCGCACTTGCCTTGGCGCGGCGCGGCGCGGATGTGACCGGCTTGGATTTCAGCGAACCCATGCTGGAAGTCGCCCGCCGGAAAAATCCAAAATCCAAAATCCAAAATTCAAAATTCCTCCAGGGCGACGCGCAAAAAATCCCCTTTCCTGACAACTCCTTCGACATCGTCACCGTCGGCTACGGCCTGCGGAATCTGGCCAGCGTTGAAACTGGTCTCCTCGAAATGCAGCGCGTGGCCAAACCCGGCGGACGTCTGCTCGTGCTGGATTTCGGCAAGCCGGACAACCGCTGGTGGCGCGCGATTTACTTTGGCTACCTGCGCTGCTTCGTCCCGTTGCTGGGTCGGATTTTTTGCGGCAACCCGGCGGCCTACGCCTACATCCTCGAATCGCTTCAGCATTATCCCGCGCAGCGCGGCGTGGCGAAGAAGATGCGCCAACTCGGTTTGAAAAATGTCCGCATCATCAACTTCCTCGGCGGCATGATGAGCATCAACACGGCGGAACGGTAAGGTGCGTCACTCCGAGCGCGCCGGGCTGTGACTTCGTGGCGAACGGCGCGCACGGAGTGACGCGCCCTACCTTTTTCATAATCATTGCCAACGCCGGAAAAGTTGGTTCAAAATGCGCCGCGTGAATTTCCGCGATAACATCATTCCCTGGGACAAACTCCCCGCCTGGCGGGCCGCCTTCCGCGCCACCGGAAAGAAGCTCGTCGTGACGAACGGCTGCTTCGACCTCTTGCATCTCGGCCACGTCACCTACCTCGAAACCGCCCGCAACCAGGGCGACGCCCTGCTCATCGGCGTCAACAGCGACGCCGCCGTGCGCCAGTTGAAAGGCGCGGATCGTCCTGTCAACATTGAATCCGACCGCGCCGCCGTCCTCGCCGCGCTGGCCAGCGTGGACGGGGTTTGCATTTTTGACAGCAAGGCCGCCACGACTTTTCTCGCCGCCGCGCAACCGGACATTTACGTCAAGGGCGGTGATTACACGTTGGAAACTTTGAACCAGGAAGAACGCCGCGTCGTGGAACAGGCGGGCGGAAAGATTGTGTTCATCCCGTTCGTCGCCGGCAAATCCACCACCGGTTTGCTGAACAAAATCATGCGGCTGTGAACGACAGACACGGCGCATGAAACTGCTGGTCATCTCCCTTGCCGGCAATGGCGACACCCTGTTCGCCACGCCGCTGATCCATGAGTTGCGCGCCAATTTTCCCGCCGCGCAAATTGACGTGCTGGTTCGCTGGCGCGCCGCCCAGGAACTGCTCGAAGGAAACCCCCACGTCAACACCGTGCATCAGCGCGATCTGATGTCCGCCGGGAAATTCGCGTCGCTGAAATTTCTCCGCCAGTTGCGGCGCGAGCGTTACGACCTCTCCTTCAACACGCATCCGCAAAGCCGGATTCATTACCGGCTCATTTCCCGCATGATCGCCGCCCGCCTCCGCGCCAGCCACGCGTACGAATGTTCCGGGCCGCTGGACAAACTGCTCGTCAACCGCTCCCTGCCCCAGGATTACACCCGGCACGCGATCCACAACAACCTCGCGCTCCTCGGCTTGGTGGGCGCGAAACCAATTTTGCCCCGGCACGATTACGAAATATTTCCAACCCCTGCCGAAACGGAAATCGCGGCGCGATTCTTCGCCGAAAAAAAACTCCCCGGTCGCGCGTTGCTCGGCGTTCACATCGGTTCCGGCGGCACCAAGAATCTCGCGCTCCGCCGGTGGCCGCTGGAAAATTACCTGGCTTTGTTTCGGCAGTTGCAGGCATTGCGGCCGGAACTTTCCATTCTCCTGTTCGGCGGGCCGGACGAAAAAGCCGATCACGAAATCATTCTCGCGCAACCCGGTCTAGGCCACATTGCTCTGGCTCCCACAAAAAATCTCCGGCAAGCCGCCGCGTTCCTGAAACATTGCTCGTCGTTCCTGAGCGTGGACACGGCGTTGATGCACATGGCGGCGGCGGTGAAGGTTCCGCGTCAGTTCGTAATCGAAACGCCGACGTGGAATCCGCCGATCGAACCGTTCAACCAGCCGTTCACGCTCATAAAAAATCCCGGCGTGGCCGGGCGCAACCTGGAATTCTACCGATACGACGGCGGCCCGATTCGCGGCACGCGCGAGGAAATTCTGCGCTGCATGGCGTCGGTCAGCGTGGCGGATGTGCTCGCCGCGTTGCTGGCTTAAGGCTGACGCATACGGTGAAATGACCGTGCATCCCGATGGCTTTTCTCCCTCTTCCCCGCTCAGGCGGGGAGAGGGGGTTCGCTGTTCCTGGTTCGGATAGGCGTCAGCTCTGTTTGCCGGCCTAGTTTTTATTTGTCCGCCCGCCAGCGTTTCCACATACTGCCGCGCTTAGTTTTTATGAATCCATTCACCAAAGTCATGGGGGCGCTGCAAGGCGCCGCCGATCATCCGCTGAACCGGGGACGCAAGTTCAAGGCGGTGCTGGAATATGGATTCATCCAAGTCGCCACGCGTCTCATTCCCGGCGAAGTCTGCG
>JAYWBR010000094.1:0-7196 GCA_043781315.1 Verrucomicrobiota bacterium
CCACCCAGGCCGACTCACTCCTCTTGTCGCGGGTTCCATGATTTTTCCCTCTAAAAGCTGTCTTTTCCGTCTTCTACCCACTAAAGTCCCGGAATACCCCTTTGAAGTAAACAACCTATCTGCCCGCCCCGCCCGCGACGGTGGAAGTAGGCCCGAATATCGAAGCCCCGTCGGCGGACTACGGTTGGTCGCCAGATTGTTGGGTTTGGTATCACGGGCGTTATGCGTGGCAGCCGGGTTATTGGGTGCAGGGGCGGGCGGATTGGGATTGGTGTCCGGGTCATTATGTATGGACGCCACGAGGATATATCTTTGTCGGTGGCTTCTGGGACTATCCGGTTGAACGGCGCGGTGTTCTTTTTGCACCGGTTTATTTTGAGTCAGGTGTCTATTCACGTCGCGGCTACTCTTATTCGCCCATGATCGTGATTGATCTCGGAGTATTCAGCGACCATATCCATTGACCAACTGGCGAAACGAAAAGAAGGTCCCGTGAAATTCCAGCCGGTGGCGAAGGCGGAACGGGAACAACTTTCCCAGCGCGGCCAGGAAGTCCGGCAATCCCGCGATCAACGGCGAACCATCGAGTCCAAGGCCGGAGACGATACAATCCGCAAGCCAGGCGCGGTGATTGAGCCGGCCAAAGTGCCGCTTCCCCGGTCGCCGATTGTCGCCAAGCCGGCCAGTCAATTGGGAAGAGATCAGACGCCTCCCAAAGCGCAGTCGTCGCCCAAACCCGATCCCAAGTTCCAGCCCAAACCTGAAACATCCGGTCGCCAACCTAAACTGGATCGGAGCCTTCCCCAAGTTCAACCGCGCAAACTTGAGTCCGAGCCGAAGCCTGCGGCCGAGCGCAATCCAGTGCCGCCTCCTGAAAAGCCGGTTCGACCGGAGTCACAACCGCGCGCGAAGGAATCGGGAGCAAGCGCTCAGGGATTGGAAAAGAAAGCCCAACCGGCAGTGGAACAACCCGTCAGACCACGGCCGGATCCAAATGAAAAAGGGGCAACGAAACTCTTGAGAAATAGTCGTCAGAATGCAGGTCAAGTGAAGCCGGCACCCAGGGAGAATCCCGACGCAGGTGAGAGAAGCCAACATGACACGGCCGACAAAGAACAAAACAATAAACCCAAGAATTAGTCGCAGGGTGGTTGGTCATTAGTTTCCTGTAGCCTGCCGTAAACAAACAAACATCCCAAAACAAATAGGATGCAAACACACCGGACTGATGATGAAAACCGGCGTGGCTACGAACGCCAGTGGCAAAATCTCGGGAATGCTTCGCCGACGGAGATTGAAAATGAACGACGCCATTACCACCACGGGGCTTGCGATCAAGGACGACCCGATGGTCGCAGCGGCGGGGCGACCCGAGGTGTCCGGCGGCGCACCGTTGTCGGCTGAACCCTCCGTCACCACGGTGGCCAAAGCGGGGCCGGTGCAAATTGTCCTGATGATGCTCGGCGTCATTGCTTTTCTTTACTTCGCCCGGCCCGTGCTTTTGCCGGTCTTCCTGGCGGGTGTGGCGGGAATGGTTCTGAAGCCGCTGGTCCGCTGGTTGTCGCGCTGCCACATTCCTCCGGCGCTCTCCGCCACTCCGAACTCCGAATAATGCCAAAAAGAGGCGTTGACACCTTTTGAATATTCTGGTTTCATCCACGACCCTTAACGGGAAATAAATTTATGTACGCAGTATTAGAAACTGGAAGCAAACAGTATCGCGTGGTGGCGGGCGATACGCTGGAAATCGAGCGCCTGGACATCGAAGCCGGCAAGCCGGTCACGTTTGATCGTATTTTGCTGGTTAACAACGACGGCAAAATCACCGTGGGCGCGCCCACCGTGACGACCGCCAGCGTGGTGGCTGACGTGGTGGAGCACATCCGCGGCGAGAAAAAACTCACCTTCAAGATGAAACGCCGCAAGGGCTATCACAAGACCATCGGTCACCGCCAGGAACTGACCATCGTCAAAATCAAAGAAATCAAAACTTAAAATTTTATGGCACATAAGAAAGGTCAAGGCAGCGTCCGCAACGGGCGCGACAGCGTCAGCAAGCGGCTCGGCGTGAAAGAATTTGGCGGCGGGCTCGTCAGCGCCGGCAGCATTCTCGTCCGCCAGCGCGGCAGCAAATTCATCGCGGGCAAGAACGTTGGCACCGGTCGCGACTGGACCCTGTTCGCCCTCACGGCCGGCAAGGTCATGTTCGACAAGGCCAGCCGCCGCGTGAACATCGTCGCGGAAACCGCCGCCGCGAACTAGTTTAACCGCCACTTTTTCAGGGCGAGGTCTAACGGCCTCGCCTTTTTTGTTGGCGTTCAAACTTTCGCTGGCTCCGCCATTCGCATAGATTCGGCATCAGGCAAAACCCAACTCCAACCAGATCATGTTCGTAGATCAAATTAAAATTTACGCCCGCGCCGGTCACGGCGGCAAAGGTGCCATTGCGTTTCACCGCGAAGCCTACATCCCCAAGGGCGGCCCCAGCGGCGGCAACGGCGGGCGCGGCGGCAATGTGATTCTCGAGGCCGACCACGACCTCAACAACCTCATCGCGCAGTTTTTCCAATCGAAGCTGCTCGCGCAGGACGGCAAAGGCGGCGGCGGCAAAGGTTGCGACGGTCTCGCCGGCAAAGATCTCATCATCAAAGTCCCCTGCGGCACGCTGGTCTGGAAACTCCCCGCGAAGCCCAAGCCGGAGGACGAAGATTCCGAAGTGGATGAAGACCGGCCGGTGTTGCGTTCCAGCAGCCGTCAACGTCCGGTCATCCGCCATGCCAGCGGCGTGGCCGCAATGGAAGTGGATCTCTCCAAGGAAAGCGACGAAGACAACGAGAAAGTGGATCCAGTCAAAGGCGAACTGGTCGCCGACCTCACGGAAAACGGCCAGCAATTTATTTTGTGCAAAGGCGGACGCGGCGGTTTGGGCAACCGCAACTTCGCCACCGCCGCCCGCCAGACGCCGCGCTTTGCGCAGCCGGGCGAAGAAGGCACGAACGAAGGTGAATACTTTTTCGAACTGCGCATCGTCGCGGAAGTCGGCTTGGTCGGCTATCCCAACGCCGGCAAATCCACTTTGCTCACGGCCATTTCCCATGCGCGTCCGAAGATTGCGCCCTACCCTTTCACCACGCTGCATCCTCAAATTGGCATTTTGGAATACCCCGATTTTCATCGCCTCACCGTCTGCGACGTACCGGGATTGATCGAAGGCGCGCATCAGAACGTCGGCCTGGGCCACGCGTTTCTGCGCCACATCAAGCGCTGCAAAGTCCTCGCGGTGCTGGTGGACATGGCCGGCACGGACAACCGCGCCCCGTGGGACGATTACAAGAAGCTGTTGAAGGAACTGGAGCTTTACGATCCGACCCTGTTGGACAAACCACGTCTGGTGGTGGCCAACAAAATGGACGAGGCCGTGGCCGAAGAAAACTTAAAGCAGTTCAAAAAGAAAATCCGCAAAGTCACGATCGTGCCCATCTCGGCGGCGTTTGATCAAGGCGTGGACAATTTCAAGGACGTGATTCGCGAGGCGGTGGCGGAAGCGGAGCTGGAGTAAATGCACCCTCAACCGCCATGTGGCCATCACCTACGAAGCCAGGGCCGGGGAAAAACCAGCGAAACGGTCAGCCAGAAAATCTTTGATGAACTGCCCGTGCCGTGAGGTGAAAGTAGAATGAAGACTAACCCGTGTGGTTGACACAAGTCATCGAACAACCTACCGTCATACCAAAATGATAACGATATGAATACTGTCACCCTATCGCCGAAATTTCAAGTGGTCATCCCGCAGCAGATTCGGGAATCGCTGCATCTCAAGGCTGGCCAAAAAATGCAAATGATCAACTTTGAAGGCCAGGTGGTCATGGTGCCGCTGCGTCCCATCAAAGAAATGCGCGGCGCGTTCAAGGGCATGAACACGGACTTTGAAAGGGAGGCGGATCGCCTGTGAATGTCGTGGATTCATCCGGCTGGATTGAGTTCCTCGGCGGCGGGGCGAATGCGGAGTTTTTTGACAAGGCCGTCACTGATACTGCCCGGCTGGTGGTGCCAACGATCTGTGTGTTTGAAGTCTGCCGCTGGATGCGCCGCGAACTGGGTGAACGCCGCGCTTTGGAGGCGATGGCGTTGATGCAGCAGGGAACCATAATCGATCTGGATGCGACGCTGGCCATGAGTGCCGCGCGTTTGAGTTTGGAACTGAAGCTGCCCCTGGCGGATTCAATCGTTCTGGCCACCGCCCGCGCCAGCGAGGCAACGCTGTGGACGCAGGACGACGATTTTGAAGGACTCGACGATGTGAAATACATCGCCAAGAAGAAAGGCGCGAAATGAATTTTGACAAGAGCCGGGCCGAGGCCGAGGAGAAGACCAGCGAAACGGTCAGCCAGAAAATCTTTGATGAGCTGCCCGTGCCGTGAAAATTGAAATCAGGCCAGCCGCCCGCGCCAATAACCGGGACGCCGTTTCATGTGCATCACGGCGACAATCCAGACGTGTTCCGGTTTTTCCATGAAGACGATTGCGTAGAGAAAATCACCGCTCAAATGCCGGCGGGCGGGCGGGGGAAATTTCCAAAAACGTTCCGGGGCGGCGCAGGCTTTCTGCCTGCTGTTCGTTTCCATCCAACCCTTGAACGCTCTACGCTTGAACACCAGACCTTTCCGCCTATGACCTACATTTGCAAATTCCAAAACGGCACCACGGCAAAGGCAACTTTTAGCAAAGACCCGCCAAGCATGAACATCGAATGGAGCGACAAACCGAAGCGCAAACTGATTCCAGAATACTTAATCTGGCGGCGGGAGATGGTGAACGATTTTACCCGCCGTACTGGGCTGCGAATCTTGATCGTGGATTTAGCGCCTTGAACCTTTATGAGCATCACCCGCGAAACTTGGACGCAGTGCCGGACGGATTACATTACCGGGAAGGGATCATTGGCGGGAGTGGCCGCACGGCATGGATTGAAAACGGGCAGTGTGGAAAAATGCGCGAAGCGTGAAGGCTGGACGAAATTGCGGCGTGCGTTTGAAGCCGCGCAACTTGCCAAACTGATTCCACCAACGCCGCCAAGTCTGCCGCTCGTGCCTGTCGCACCGGACGGAAGCGTTTCCGATCAATGGATGCAAACGCGGATGGAAATTTACTACCGGCACAATACGGAGCTTTTGGACAAGGCGCGGAAGCTACTGGACACGAAATTGAGCGAGGGCGGCAATCTCGGCGCGGATGAACTGGCGAGGTTGACAACGGCTTTGGGCGGCATGGTCACTGCCGAATCGCAGTTGCTTGGTTTGCGTGACCGCCGGGGCAAGAGAAAACCGGCGCGTGCTTCCGTTCGGATGCCAGAGCCACTGCCGGAACCAGGGCCGGAACCAGGGCCGGAACCAGCGTCAGAACCCGGCCCCGCAAGAGATGCCCGCAGTGAGGCGGGGCAATCTGGATATTCAGACAGATGGTAGTTTGAGAAAAACAGTCTCAGTCTTTCTCTCGTCATTCCCGCCAAAGTCGGCGTGACGGTGCTTGCTTAAATTCTGCGGGTGTCTTCCCATGACTGACCTAGCAGGAAAACAAATCAACAAACTATGAACTTAAAAATTGACCTCAAAAGCGCCCTGTGCGGGCTTGCTGTCGGTGTCGTGGCTGTGTTCGCGATTGGAGCGGCTGATTCACCCTCAAGCCCGGTCGGAAAATACCAAGCAGCAGGTGGATCGGGTTTCTTTCTAATCGTTGACACGACCTCTGGAAAAGCATGGTTTGCAAACGTAGCCGCCAATAACTTAACGCGCATGGATACAGGTTTCTTTGAAACAAAAGAGCCAAAGTAAGCCGAGCAAACGCCGCCGTTTTACCGTAATCCAACGGGCAAAACGAGCCGTTGCAATCGCAAGGGGAACCGCCGGTAAAGGAACGGCGGCGAGCGGGGAGTTGTGCCAGAAAGCCTATGTTTTGAACACGCTTGGCAGTTTGGCAATCGCGTCCTGCAATGGCCGCAATTCCAGATGCGTGTATTTCTGGTGCATCGCGGCGTCGGCATGGCCGGTGAGCTTTTGGCGCACTTCCGCCGGGACGTTTGCGTTTGCAAGCGCGCTGGTGAAGGTGTGGCGCAACGAATGGAAGCTAAGTTTGGAAAACGCGCGGCCTTGCTTGCCCTTGCCTTTGACTTGCTGCGAGTCAATCCCAGCATCGCGCATGATGAGTTTGAAAGTCTCTGACAATCCAGTACGTCCGCCAACGCTGCGCTTCTGCAATGTGGGGCAGAGCGGGGCGCGCGGATTGTCGCCCGCCAGTTTCATTAAATGGTTTTTTAAATCAGGATGCAGCGGGGCAATGACAGCCTTGCCGGTTTTCCGTTGTTCGTAGGTGATGACACCGCCCGCCAAATCCACGTTTTCCCGTGTGAGATTTACCACGTCCATTAACCGCGCGCCCAAGCAGTAGCCCGCAAGAATCGCGGTTATCCATTCGTCTTTGGCCGCTGTGAGCAGCATCCGCACTTGCTCCGGTGTGAACACGTCGCGCGTATTTGAAACGACTTTTGGCAGTTCAACGGCTTCGGCGGGATTCGTAATGACGCGCCCTTGTCGTTTCGCGACATTCAGCACGGTGCGGAGAATTTTGATCTCAATTCCAACTGTGTTGGGTGCTTTGCCTTTCGCGATTGATTGATTGCGAAAATCTTCCAAGTCCCGCACGGTGAGCGCGCCCAATGGACGGCTTGCTTTTTGCCCCAAGCTGACGAGAAATCTTTCAATGACGATGCCGTAACGCTCGGCAGTGCGCGGCTTGTTGGCGAGTTCTTTGCCATTCAGCCAATTGGTAAAATACTCGCGAATCGTCTCGGTTTGCATCGGGGCTTGGCCGGTGTTTTCGAGAATGGTGTTTAACACCTTGCGCGCCTGTGCTTCTGTGAAAGTGCCGTCGCGCCCTTGTTCAGCCGACTTCTCCCATACGAGACAGATACCCCAAGCCAGCTTTCGATCTGTCCGCTTCGTGCTGCGTAAAGTGCGGCGTCCATCAGGAAGCGTGAAGGCGCAATAATAGAAAGGTGACTTACCGCGCGGGTCTTTGTGAAGTGATGCCATAACGAGTCATAAGGGCACCTCCGGAAACCCTGTTTTCTGAAAACCGAATCGGCACAAAGGCCAATAAAATCATGTTCATCGTTTCGGGGAATTGGAGTTTCCGGAGGT
>JAYWBR010000095.1:0-7173 GCA_043781315.1 Verrucomicrobiota bacterium
CAGCACCCTGACTCTGGGTGAGCAATCCAAAATTATTTTAGACCTTGGTTTAGGGAGTATGAATCTATTTGGCGTGCTGATTGCCATATTTGTCGGAATCGGGCTGGTGAATAAAGAAATTGAGCGGAAAACGATAGCGAAGGCCGACGAAAGCCCTCGACCCAGGGACAGTTCTCAGAGGCAAAATACCATTCTCCTTTTGAACTCGCGCACCGTTCTCTTTTTGTTCCCGCCCCGACAGTTCATTTGCCGGGCTAAACAGGTATGCGGGGGGCGGGGCAACGCGGCACGTCTTTCGGGGCGTGAATTGACAACCACAACCCGATCGTGCAGGTCATCCGAAAGTGCCCTCGCCGCTGCGGCTCTGCCGGCGCAGTCCGGGACACCAGGATTTTTAACCGCTGATCTTCACTGATTGACGCTGATAATTTTCCCGCGCACACTCGCCGCGTTAGAAAAATCACAACGACCAGAAACTTTTTACAAAATAATTTTGCGTAGCTTCGGCTACGGGCTGCCTAGAAAACCGCGAATTTTCCAAGCCCGCACAGAATCCGACCGAGCGCGCCCAAGTGGGCGCGGCTTGGCGTATCTTCTGTGCAGGCGCTTCGCGGTGCCTCTAGGCAGGGTGCGACAGGTTCGCGCCTTTTTTCTTTTTTGAATTTCCCGTGGTTGACCTGCTCGCGAGCAGCCAGCCATGCCCTCACTCCATTGGATCGGAAAAGAAGCTGTCGTGAATCATCATCACGCCGTCCCGTTCCATTTGCTGCGCGACGTGCCGGAGCTTTCCGTGGGCGAGCCGGGCGCGGGCAATCTCATTGTGCAGGGCGACAACCTCGTCGCGCTCAAGGCTCTGCTCCCTTACTACGCCGGGCAGGTGAAGTGCATCTACATTGACCCGCCTTACAACACGGGCAAAGAGAATGACGGAAACGGCTGGGTATTCAACGACCGGGTTACAAGCCCAATAATTCGTGAGTGGCTTGGAAAAACGGTAGGAAAAGAGGCAGACGACTTATCTCGTCATGACAAATGGCTGTGCATGATGTATCCGCGCCTAGCGTTGCTGAAGCAATTCCTCGCGTCCGATGGGGTGATGTTTGTTTCGATTGACGATAACGAATTACCGTTCCTGCGGATTCTCATGGATGAACTGTTCCCGCATGCTCAGGCGAAGAACCGTTTAGCCTGTTTCATTTGGGAGACGGACGGCAACTTCGATAACCAAGCAAAGGTTAAGAATTGCCACGAGTATATTCTCGCCTACTCACGATGCTTTGAGGAATTCCCGCCGCCGCCTGTGATTGATGCGACGGTAGGCAAGGACAGCAAGCTCTTCCGTCCTGCGATTCAGAATACAATCGTGAAGAATGGACCAAAAAATCCGGTGTCGCCAATTCTTCTCCCCGCAGGCTTTCCTGCAGCATTTCAAGAGGGGCGTATTCCTGCCCGGGTAAACAAATGGCCACATTACGAAAATGACTTGGTAGTTCGAGAAGGGAAACTTGTCGAGCCGGTCACAGCAAAGAGCGGTTGGAGTTCCAAGGCAATCTGTGAAGAGTTCATTTTGGGGGGATTCCAACCCGTGCTCGACAGCAAAGGTCAGAAGACTCGTTTTGAAATAAGCGCGACCGGAGCAATTGAGACCGTCAAGATTCGCAGCGATTCGCAGAGTCATGTTATTTCTGTAATTCGGGATGTGGGATCGACACAGAATACGAGCGAATCGCTCGCTGAGATGGGCATAAAGTTTACATTCCCGAAACCTGTTAGCCTGATTGCCTACCTGATATCTATGGTCGCCGATAAGTCTGCATTGGTTCTCGACACATTTGCAGGTTCGGGAACGACCGCACATGCAGTCATGCAACTCAACAAACTGGATGGGGGAAAAAGGCGGTTCATCCTTGCCCAGCTCCCTCACGAAAGCGACGCACAGAAGGAAGCGGGTTTCAGCATTTGTCAGAATCTCACTGCAAAGCGCGTCAAGAATGTTGCGGAGGGCTACACAACCTCCAATGGAGAACGCGTCGAAGGTCTCGGCGGCGGCTTCCGTTTCTGCGAACTGGGCGAGCCATTATTTGATGAGACTGGCAAGATTCGCGCGTCTGTCCGCTTCGCCGATCTGGCGCGGCATGTTTATTTCACCGAAACCGGCGAGCCGTTGCCTGAGCGCGTAGCGGCGGGCATCCTGCCTGCCGTAGAGCCGGGCTTCCAGCCCGGCGGAAAAGGCGTGGTTGGCACGAAACGCCTTGAAAATCCGAAAGCCATCGCCAGTTCGAGCACCAGTCCGGGCGGCAAGATGCCGCCCTCTACGGCAGGCAGGATGCCCGCCGCTACGTCTCCCGTCCTCGGCATCCACAATGGCCGCGCGGTCTGCCTGCTTTACAACGGCATCCTGAAAGACAAATCACCCGACGGCGGCAACGCGCTCACGCAAGCCACACTCGCTTTGCTGCGTGCGGTGTGCGACGGACAGCGCGTGGAGCGGCTGGTCGTCTATGGCACGTCGCAGCGGTTGAGTCCGGCGCGGCTCAAGCGCGAGGGCGTCACATTCAAGCAAATCCCTTACAGCATCCGCATCACATGAGCGACCGCTACGGCCATAAAGATTATCAGAACAAGGTGCTCGAATCGCTGGCGCGCTACCTGCGCCGCTGCCGCGAGTTGCACGAACCGGAGCAGGCATTTGTGGAAACCACCAGCCAGCTCTGGGGAGCGGGCCATCCATACAACCGGATTCACGAGTTGCCGAACGGTGAGAAGATGCCGCTGGACATGCCGTTCGTCTGTCTGCGCGTGCCGACCGGCGGTGGCAAGACGGTGATCGGCGCGCGGGCGATCAAAGTCGTGCGTGATGAGTTGTTAGACACGGAGCATCCGCTGGTGCTGTGGCTCGTGCCGAGCGACGCGATCCGTTTGCAGACGCTCAAGTCCATGCGCGACCGGAAGCATCCGTTGTGTGACACGCTGCGGGAGGAATTGGGTGCGGTGGAAATCCTGGACGGCGCGGAGGCGTTGAACGTGAAGCCCGCGACGTTGAACGGCGGGCCGGTGGTCATGGTGGCGACGGTGCAATCGTTTCGCGTGCAAAATACCGACGGTCGTAAGGTGTATGAGAACAGCGGCCAGTTGATGACGCACTTCGACCACATCCCGCGCGAGGTGAAGGAACAATTTCCACGCGGCTTCCCGCACTCGTTGGCGAATGTGCTGCGGCTGCGGCGTCCTTTCGTCATCGTGGACGAGGCGCACAACGCGCGGTCGCCGTTGAGCATGGAAGTGCTGGAGCGTTTCCAGCCGCGCGCGATTCTGGAACTGACGGCCACGCCGGAGACGGACGAGAATCCGAGCAACGTGCTGCACAGTGTTTCGGCGGCGGAGCTGAAGGCCGAGAGCATGATCAAGCTGCCCATCGTGCTGGAGGCGTTGACGGGCTTCAAAGAAATCATGGCGAGCGCGATTGCCATGCGCGGTGAGTTGGAAAAGGAAGCAGACGCGGAACGCAAAGCCACCGGCGAATACATCCGGCCCATTCTACTGTTGCAAGCCGAACCCCATGACCAAGACCGGCCCGACGCACTGACGGTGGAGGTCGTGGAGCAGGCGTTACGCGAGGAATATTTTATTCCCGAAGCGCAGATTGCGGTGGCGACCGGCACGGAGCGAGGCTTGGACGGCGTGGATTTGAACGCAGAGGATTGCAAAATCCGCTTCGTCATCACGCAGTCGGCGTTGAAGGAGGGCTGGGATTGTCCATTCGCGTATGTGCTGTGTTCGGTGGCGAACCTGCGGAGCGCGACGGCGATTGAGCAAATCCTCGGTCGCATTTTGCGGATGCCGAAGGCGGAAAGGAAAACGCGCCCGGCGCTGAACCGGGCGTATGCGTTCGTACGGTCGCCGCACTTCTTCGTGGCGGCGGAACTATTGCGCGATCAACTGGTCAAGAGCGCGGGTTTCAACCAGAAAGAGGCGCGAGAGTTCTTTGTGGCACGCCAGCGGCAGCAAGGTTTGGGCTTCGATGCGAAGGGGCAGCGTTCCGTGACCGTGACGTTGCCGGAGAATTTTGCGGTGGAGTCATTGCCATTCGATGCGCGGGAATTCGTCACCAAGCTGGAGGATGGGAAGCGCACGGTGACATTGACCGGACGCCCAACCAAAGCGGCGGTCGCGGCCATCATCGCGGCGGTGGAACAGCCGGAGAGCAAGGAAATCCTGCGCGCCGCTGCCGCCGAACTAGGACAGCACGAGCGCATCATGTCCGCGCCAGCAGAACGCGGCGAGCGGTTTGCCGTGCCGCAGATGATGCTGGAGTTCAACGGCGAAATGATTTCGCCAGACGAGGCGGAATGGCTGGAGGTCGGCTGGCATCTGCCGTTGCCGCCGACGGCGGAAGATTTGCCGGTGCTCGAAGCCGCGCCGCCGTCTGAATCCGTGGGCATCGTGGATGTGGAAGACGGAAGAGTCATCACGCGGCGGATGCCGGAACTGGCGAAGGAGTTGCAGTTGATCGAGGTGATGGAAAACTGGACGCAGACGCGGCTGGTGTCGTGGCTGGATCGGAACATCCCGCATCTGTTGCTGGAGCAGGATGCATTTCGCGCCTATCTCGACGGCGTCATCACCGGGCTGCAACCGAAATACACGCTGGGGCAGCTGGTGAAGGAGCGGTTTGAGTTGCGACGCAAGATCGAGGCGCGCATGGGCGACTTGGAAAAGGCGGAACGACGGCAGGCGTATCAGCAGGCGTTGTTCGGCAAAGATTCACAAACCAAGGTGCGCGTGGGCGGGGACTATGTTTTCAATTACGACCCGAACAATTATCCGCGCCGCGAGATTTGTCCGCGCAGCAAGGAGTTCACCAAGCATTACTACGAGCACGTCGGCGACCTGGACGATGAAGTGAACCGTGAGGAGTTCATGTGCGCGATGCTTATTGACGGTCAGGAGGGTGTCGAGTGGTGGGTGCGCAATCTGGAGCGGCAGCCGTTGCACGCGTTCTGGCTGCAAACCAGCGCGGACAAGTTTTATCCCGACTTCGTGTGCAAGTTGAAGAATGGAAAAATCCTTGTGGTGGAATACAAGGGCGGACATTTGGCCACGTCAGACGACACGAAGGAGAAAGAAAGACTCGGCAATTTGTGGGCGGAACGCAGCGAGGGCCGATGTCTGTTCCTGATGGTTCGCACGCTGAACGAACTTGACCGCATCATCGCCGTCGCGAAGATGTAACGCTCTGGCAGGGCTATCATCGGTCGGGATTCCAGCCCTTGCAATCAGCGCACATCAGCGTCAATCAGCGGTTTAATTCTTTGCGCCCCATGCGTTCTCTTGCGAGACACTTCACCAGCAGCCCCCACCGCTCCCCGGAAACACCTCATCCGACCTGCGGCCACCTTCTCCCCATCCGATGCGGAGAAGGAGTTGCAAATTGCGCGGCTTGATTTATTCCGCAACTGCCCTACTTTCACCGTCTCGATTTATGCAATTGAACAATGACGAAATCCGCCGCTACTCGCGGCATCTGATCCTGCCGGAAGTCGGCCTGGCCGGGCAAAAGAAAATCAAAGGCACCAGCGTCCTGTGCATCGGTGCGGGCGGGCTGGGCTCGCCCATCGCGATGTATCTCGCCGCCGCCGGCATCGGCAAGATCGGGATCGTGGATTTCGACACCGTGGATTACTCGAACCTGCAACGGCAGATTCTCCACACCGACGCCGACGTGGGCCGCTCGAAGGCCGAGTCCGCCAAGGAAACGCTCGCAGGCATCAATCCGAACTGCGAAGTCGTCATCCACAACACGCGCATCTCGTCGGAAAACGCCCTCGATCTGATCCGTCCCTACGACATCGTGGTGGACGGCACGGACAATTTCCCGACGCGCTACCTCACCAACGACGCCTGCGTGCTCCTCAAGAAGCCCAATGTCTATGGCTCGATTTTCCGTTTCGAAGGCCAGGCCAGCGTGTTCGCGCCGCATCTCGGCGGACCGTGTTATCGCTGTCTGTATCCCGAACCACCGCCGCCCGGCATGGTGCCGAGCTGCGCAGAAGGCGGCGTGCTCGGCGTGTTGCCTGGCATCATCGGTTGCATTCAAGCGACGGAAATTCTCAAGCTCGCCATCGGCAAGGGCACGTCGCTCGTCGGACGATTGGTGCTTTTCGACGCGCTCGGTATGAAGTTTAAGGAACTCAAACTCCGCCGCGATCCCGCGTGTCCGATCTGCGGCGACCATCCGACGATCAAGGAGCTGATTGATTACGAAATGTTCTGCGGCATTTTGCCCGAACCCGCCGAACCCGCTGGCAATCCTGACGAAGTCACCGTGCAGGACATGAAGAAGGCATTGGATAATCCGAGCTTGAACATCAAGGTCGTGGACGTGCGTGAACCGGATGAATACGAAATTGCCCATGTGGACGGCGTGCCGCTGCTGCCGTTGAGCCAGATCAACGAGCGCTTCACGGAACTGGATCCGAACCAGCAATATTATCTGCACTGCAAAGCTGGCGTGCGTTCGCTCAAAGCGCTGCACTTTCTGCGGCAACAGGGTTTCAAATACTTGAAGAGCGTCAAGGGTGGCATCGGCGCGTGGTCGGATGAGATTGATCACAAGGTGCCGAAGTATTGAGCATAGCGGCAACCATCCGTGGTTGCCGTAGAGGGTGGCATCTTGCCGCCCGGAAAAACGCTCGAACGGATTGCGACTTACGAAAGTTCCAAGCGCGTAAGATATGCGTGAGGTTCTTTCCGCCGGACTGGAAGCCCCGGCTCTACGTCAGCCAAGGATGGCCGACGCTACAAGCAAGCGGTTCAACTCTCGCCCGCTTGTTTCAACGCTGCGGATTCAACTGCTGGGCTCAACCAGAATGTAGTTCTCGTCGCGAGCAGCCCAAGCACGGGCCGCAATGCGGGTATTTTGCCTTCAGCCTTGGCGCGCAAAAGCACACCCAGCGTGCCGGTGTAAGCGATGCCCAAAGCCGCCGCCGCTTTCCGTCCTTGGGCGTCGTCCACCAAAAGCAGCGAACCGGATAATTCCAGCGCAAGTGCCAATGCTTCGGTTTCGCCGGGTTGAAGATTGAACGGCAGGGCAGAAACTCTTGCCAAGTCATGCGGCGATTGCACGACCAACCAGCCTTCCGTTTTGGCTTGGCGAACTTCCTGGACACCGAA
>JAYWBR010000096.1:0-20214 GCA_043781315.1 Verrucomicrobiota bacterium
GAAGTGCTGGCCGTGAACCAACGCAGCGCGAACAACCGGCAGTTGTTCCGCACCAACGACCTGATCGCGTGGGTCGCTGACGTGCCGGATTCCTCTGACAAATATATTGCCATCTTCAATGCGGGTGGCGGCGACCTTGATCTCGAACACGCGAAGTTTCGCAGCCCCATCGTCAACCGCGAAACGCCTGGTCAGGCCGTGGATATTGACGTGGACATCACCGGAGCAGAGAAATTTTTCCTCGTGGTGACTGACGGCGGCGATGGCACCGGCTGGGATCACGCGGACTGGCTGGAGCCGCGCCTGACGGGAACGAACGGCGAAACTTCGCTGAGTAATTTGAAATGGACGAGCGCGACAAGTGGCTGGGGCAAATCCACTGTGGGAAAAAGTGTGAGCGGTAAGGCGCTGATCGTGGCGGGCAAAACTTTCATCAACGGCATCGGCACGCACGCCGAGTCGGTGATCGAGTATCGCGTGCCGCCGGGCAGCACGCGTTTTCAGGCGCGCGGCGGTTTGGATGCCGGCGGGGCCACGGCGGCGGATGGCGGGACGGTTCAGTTCATGGTGTTCACGACCGATCCACGGCAGACCGCGAAGAGAGAAGCAGTCGTGGTGAATTTATCCGAACTGGGATTCAACGGCGGGGTGCGCGTCCGTGATTTGTGGGCGCAGAAAGAGCTGGGAGAATTCACCGGCACCTTCGCGCAACCGCTGGCCGCGCATGGTGCGGGGTTGTTCCGGCTGCGTGCCGTGAGGCAGCGATTATCGAGGTAGCGATCGGTGCGCTTGCGCCGATCAAGCGCCGCGTGCAGCGGCGCAACGGTTTTTGAAAAGGCGCGCGTCTGGCAAAAGTATTCCGGCCCTGCACGGGCCGGTTGGTTGGCGCAAGCGCGCCAACCGCTACCCTTAGCCGGAACGATGCAGTTGCCGCTGCGGGTGGCGGCGACGCCCCGTCGCCGAAGGTGGGCGCGACGCCCTCGTCGCGCGAAAGCATTGGCGCACCGGTTGGTTTGCCCCCTGGCCCGGGCGACGAGGCGTCGCCTCCACCCTCTGCGACGAGGGCGTTGCAGCCACTCTGACTGCGGGTTCCGTTTTCAACCGCATCGTTCCGACTCAGCAAACCACCCCGTTACTTCGCGGGCCAGAGGCGGAGCAGCAGGACGCCGTGACGCGCGACGGGCGCGGTGAAGGAGTCGCTGAAATTTCCCAGGTCTTTTTGCCGCCAGAGGTCGCGGATTTTTTGTTTGCCGGTCAGTCCGAGATCGCTCCAAGTGACCGTGACCGGCGCTTCATTGTAGCCACGATTGAACAGCCCCACCGCCTTCGAGCCGTCCTCCATGTCTTTGGCCCAGACTTCCAGCGCCTCGTTTTTCGCAATGTGTCCGGCCTGGCGGCCGAGCGGGTCTTGGTTCACTTCGAGGACTTCGTCGTTGGTCAGGAGGCTCAACGTGAAATCGTCCAACTGCGTCATGTCGCAGCCGATGAGCAGCGGCGAGGCGAGCAGGCACCACAGGCTGAAGTGCGTGTATTGCTCGTTCGGCGAGAGCCTTGTCGAATGCAGGCTCGGTCCCCAGCCGACCTTGCCGAGTACGAGCATGTCGGGGTCGTTGAAATGTCCGGGGCCGGCGAATTTTTCGTGGCCGTTTTGCTGGAAGCCGATGCCAGCCATGCTGCTCCAGGTGTCGGTGATGTCGCCGGTGGTGCGGCCGGAATTGCCGCCGATGGCAGCCACCCATTCCCAGGAATTGCCCATGCCGTACTGGCAGAAGCTGAAAAGGATGTCGCGCTTCTGCTGATCCAACGCGGCACGCATGATGGCGTAGGGCTTCTGTAATTTCGCAATATCCTTGAGGGTATCTCCGCCCCAGCTTTTGGCGGCGGCGGGATAATTGGTGGAATCGCCGCGCAGTTTTTCCATGTCGGGGTTGTAGGAGCACCAGTCGTATTTGAGATAATCAAAACCCCATTGTGCGTACGAGGCGGCATCGAGCTGTTCGTGATCAAAGCTGCCCACGCAACCGCCGCAGGTCCATGGGCCGGGCGAGGAATACAATCCGATCTTCAAACCCTTTTCATGAACATAATCCGCCAGCGCCTTCATGTCGGGGAAGCGTGGGTTCGGAATGATCCGGCCATCAGCGGCGCGGCGCGGGCCTTGCAAGGTCGGGTCTTTCGAGTCGCGATGCACTTCCCAGAAGTCGTCAATGTTCACATAGGTCCAGCCGTGATTGATGAGACCGCTCGCCACCATCGCGTCGGCGGCGGATTTTACTTTCTCGGCGGTCACGGCGGAGGCGAAACAATTCCAACTGTTCCAGCCGAGCGCGGGCGTAAGTCCGATCACGCTGCCACAGATAATTTTGAACTGCTGCGTCGCTTCACCCAGGGAGTTCTTCGCGTGGAGGGTGACGAGGTGTTCGCCTTTCTCCAGCAGCGTGCCAGTGATGCGGCCGGTCAACGGATCAAGCTGCAAGCCGTTCGGCAATTTGTCAGCCGAGAATTTCATCGGGCGATCGCCGGTGGCCGCGACAGTGAACAGAAACGGCGCGCCGGGGCGCACGCCGAAAACTTTCGCGCTGTTGATGCGCGGTTTGGGCGAGGGCTTCGGCGTGAGAATAACCGCATCTTCCTTGATCGAGGAAAGCACCTTGGGCCGGCCCTTGGTCATGGCGATTTTCCCATCCGCCCAGTCGGCGTGATCGAACATGATGTCGTCGCCGCCTTCGACCAGCAGGGTCAACTGCTTCACACCCGCAAGACTCACAATCACCGGTTTGGCCGCGTCGCCTTGATGCAGTTCCGCGCTTTCCCACAGCGTGCGGTCACCGTCGCCGAGAACTTTGAACGTCACGCTGCCTTTGCCGGCGGGCACTTCATCGTCCACACCGACCATCGCGGTGAACTGTTCCGCATTGCCGTCCACCATCAAGACAAAGCGGCTGACAGCGTGGGTGCCGATGCCGTTGGTGAAAATCTGCCCGGCGATGGCGAGCGGTTTGCCTTCGACGGATTGGTTCGCGTGCGGCTCGCTCCAGCCTTGTTCAATCTGGCTGAGGTCAAGCGCGCTGATGAAAAAAGTGCGGCTGGTCTGGCGCGGAGCGGCATTGGTACCAGCGGCTTCGATGACGCCGATTTCCGCCGCCGAAGTCCATGCCTGGTCGTTGACTTCGGACAGCGCCTTGAGCTTGATGAACTGGCATTGCTTCGCGTCGAAGGTCACCGTCTTTTTATCCTTGGTGTTCTCGAAACTTCCTTTCTTCACCGGCTGGCCAAAATCCTTGGCGTCGTCGCTGACGGAAAATTCGTAGTCCTTGATGGAGCCGTTTTCCTGTTCATCCTGGCGGGGCAGGTAGGTGAAACCCGCGAGGCGGGCGGGCCGGCTCAGCTTGATGATGATCTCGTGGGGATGTTCGGGAGTCGCATCCTGCCATTGGGTGTGCCATTGGGTGTTCGGATCGCCATCCACGGCATTCGCGCCTTTGCCGTCCTCGCCAGCGGTTTCCTCGCTGTCCACATGGACGACGTTGAGCCGGAGCGGCTCCTGGGCGCGGGCGGAAATGGTGAAAGCGATCACGGCGAGAACAATTACGCAAAAGAATATTTTCAGTTTCATGGTTTGTGCGCGCCAGAGTTGCAGAGTGGCCGGTGGCGTCAAGTCTGGGTTGTGGCCGGGTGAGCGGGAGCCGAAGCGCTTTGCTTTGCCAGCAAAACATTAAAATAATGTCTGGCTTTTGAGAGGCTGCGCCTTAACATCGCGGTTCAATAAAATGGCGAAGCCGGGCATATCAATAAAGCGCATTCTGGTTGTGGACGACGAGCCGTTTGTCTGCGAAGCGGTGAAGATGATGCTTACCTTCGACGGACATTCCGTCAAAACCACCAACAGTGCCAAAGAGGCCTTGACGATTCTGGAGACGGAAAAGTTTGACCTAGTCATCACGGATTTTGCCATGCCCGCGATGAAGGGGGATGAACTGGCCGCTCAAATCAAGGCCTGCCTGCCGCACCAGCCGGTCATCATGATCACGGCTTACGCCGAGATGCTCCAATCTTCCGGCAATGTCCTGCCCGGGGTGGATTGCCTCATCGGCAAGCCGTTCCTGCTGGAAGATCTGCGCGCGGCCATTTTGAAAGTGTTGCCGGAGCCGGGGCCGGCGCCCACTGATGTTTCATCAGCCCAGTAATTCCCCGGGGTGATCCGGCGGCATGATTCATCCGGAATGCTCGTAATTCCACCTTTCCCCAGCCGGTAATTTCCCGGCCTCCAATCTGGGGAAGTACGTAATTGTCCTGACCCCGCTGGGTAGTTTCTCAAATTGCCGCGCGGGCTCTGATCGAGTTATCTTCTGGTCAGACGCAAACAGTTCCGCAAACAATTTTTTTTAACCGGTGTTATCTACCGTATGAATTCAAAAACGATCCCTCAAAGTGGAGTTTCCGCCCAGGCTGTTGCCCGGACCATTCCGGTCGCCCAGCAGATTTTCCAACTGATCGTGCTCACCATTTTGTCGGTGGCGGGTTATTTCGTCATCAGCCATTACATCCTGCAAGCCGTCCGGGTGGATGGCGTGAGCATGGTGCCGACCCTGCACAACGACGACCAATATTACCTCAAGCGGTGGGTGCTCTTGCTGCGGCCGCCGCAGCACGGCGACATCGTGGTGATTAAAGATCCGACCGACGGTGGTTTCGCGGTGAAGCGGATCATTGCCACGTCGGGCGAGTCGGTGTTTTTCAAAAAGAACGGCGGGGTGTACGTCAATGGTGCCAAATTGTCAGAGCCATATCTCGCGGCCGGCACGCCGACCCACACCTGCGCCAAGGTGGACGAGGAAATGATCTCGTGCGGCGAGGGAAAATTTTTCGTCATGGGCGACAACCGCGACAATAGTTTCGACAGCCGCTACTACGGTCCCATCCCCCGCCAGAACATTCTGGGCGTCATCAATCCGTAGCCGTCCCCGGCGGGTGTGATTATAGTCGGGCGAGGCTGTGCTTGAAGGAATGATCCTTCTCGTCCTCGTCCTCGAAATCAATCAACAAAACCGAGGACGAGGGCGACGACGAGGATGATTTTTTGCCCTCACCCGCTTTTAATCAAACCCTGTCCCCCGTCTGCGAGCGCAGTTGCCAACCCGGCGTCCGTCCGCCAAACTGCGCGCCACATGAGCAAGCGTTTTTATGTCACGACGGCGATCAACTATGTCAACGGACAGCCGCATCTCGGCCATGCGTACGAAGAGGTTGTCGCCGATGTGATCGCGCGTTCGCGGCGCAGCCTGGGGCATGAGGTTTTTTTTCTCACCGGCCTCGACGAGCACGGCCAGAAAGTGCAGCAGGCCGCCGTCGCGGAAGGCAAGCCGCCGCAGGTGTATTGCGACCAACTGGCGGTGGACTGGCTGGCGTTCACCAAAAAACTCGAACTGACCAACGACGATTTTGTCCGCACCACCGAGCCGCGCCACAAGGAATTTGTGCAGGCGATCCTCACGCAGTTGCACGCCGCCGGGCATTTTTACAAGGCCACCTACACCGGGTTTTATTCGGCGAAAGAGGAAACCTTCCTGACCGACAAAGACCGCCGGCCCGACGGCACGTTTGATCCGAGCTACGGCGAAGTGGTCGAGCTGAAAGAGGACAACTACTATTTCAAACTCAAAGATCATCAGTCGTGGCTGATTGAGTACCTTGAGACGAATCCTTCCTTCGTGCAGCCGGATTACCGCCGCAATGAAATCCTCGGATTCCTTAAAAACACCACGCTGGAAGATTTGTGCATCAGCCGCCCGGTGGCGCGATTAAACTGGGGCATCCCGTTGCCGTTCGATGAAAACTTCGTCACTTATGTCTGGTTTGACGCGCTGGTGAACTACATCAGCATTCCCGCCGCACACGGCGACAAAACGGTTCTGGCAAAAACAGAAATCGGAAATCAGAAATCAGAAATCGAATTGTGGCCCGCCGACCTTCATGTCATCGGCAAGGACATTTCAAAATTCCACGCCGTCTATTGGCCGATCATGCTCAAGGCGATGGGCCTGCCGTTGCCCAAACAGATTCTCGTTCACGGCTGGTGGCAGAAAGACGGCGCGAAGATCAGCAAGAGCACCGGCAACATTGTTGATCCAATTGCCGTCATCAACGAATGGGGTCTCGACGCCTTCCGCTTTTACGTCCTGCGCGAACTCGACATCGGCCCGGACGGCAACTGGACCGACGCCGGCTTCCGCTCGCGTTATCAGGCGGAACTCGGCAACGGCCTCGGCAATCTCGTCAACCGCTCGCTCTCGATGCTCAAGCGCTATCGCAACGGCATCGTGCCCGCGCCCTCCCGCGAACTTGCCGCCGACGCGCAAAAGGTGATTGCTGACACGGCCCGGCTGCTTGAACAAAACCAGCTTCAAGGCGCGCTCCTCAGCATCTGGCAACTGGTCACCCGCGCCAATCTGTACGTCGAGCAAAACAAGCCGTTCAACCTTGCCAAAGACCCGGCGCAGTCCGCGCGGCTCGACGAGGTGCTCTACAATCTGGTGGAAACCTGCCGCGTGCTGGCGGTGTTGTTGAATCCCTTTCTGCCCGGCACCTCGGCGAAAATATACGCGCAACTGGGCCTGCCCGGCTCACCGGAGAAATTTGACCTGGCCGCGTGGGGCAAACTTTCCGCCGGCCATGCCATCGGCGAACCCGCGCCGCTGTTTCCCAGGAAAGAAACGGAATAGCCTGTTGTGAACTTGCGCCGTCCAGTTCAACCGAACGCAACGGCAGCGTCTTGGAGCGCCGGTCTCCGACCCGGCACGAACCTCGTTTCATCACCGCCGAGCCGGGTCGGAGACCGGCGCTCCATCGCCAACCACCGGCGGTTTCAGGCGTCGGCACTCATTGTTTGTTTGCTGCTCGTCGAAAGCGCGTTTTCTCAGACACTCAAGCTGCCACCGCGCGACTCCAGCGCCCCGGACGGAAAAGCCCTCGCCAAAATTATTTCCGCGCTCAGTCTCGCGGAGCGCGAACATGAAATCGTTTCGCAGGTGGCGGCGGGCAACGTGCCGGCCTTCCTCCGCAAGTTTTGTCCGGTCACGGTGACGAACAGCGTCGGCATCCGAACCAATGTGGCGACCTTTTTCGTCGCGCCCGACTATCTCGCCGTCGGTTCGGACGATGATTATTTTCTCATGCCAGTGTCACCGGGCACGGCGCAACGCCTCGCCGACGAACTGGGCTGCGTTTTGCCGACGCGCAAAATGGTGGACGCGATCTACGCGGCTGCCGAAGTGAAGCTGGCACCCGCTCCGATTCCGCCCAGCGCGGCGATGACGACCGTTCCCGTGTTTGTCCAACATAACGAAATGGTGCGGACGCAGCGCGTCACGTTTTTGCAGGCGCATCCGCCCGGCGCGCTGGTGGCCGGACATCAAAAGGACATGGTGATTTCCGCGCGACTGGCTGGCGTGACCAACAAGGTGGCGATTTACGGCTGGCATCAGACGAACGGCGTGCCGATTCAGTCGCTCTACCTCGGCCACGCGGCGTCATGGGTGGATTACAGCCAGTGCATTCGCCTTGTCCAAAGTGAAATGATCGTGAACGGCGAAACCAAAACCATCGCCGAGGTGCTCGCCGATCCGAAGCTGTGCGGATTGATCAGCGACGAGGGCGTCCTCACCAACGCACGTTATCCGACGAATCTGATTGCACCCGCCGCCAGCGTGAAGATTGCTCTGCCGTGGCCGGAAAAATTCACGGCCAGTCCGCACTTTGGTGAAATGGTTCGCGAGATTGAATTGCCGGACGACGTGCGAATGGTCATCAACGCACCCGTGCGGGAATCTTTCGCGCCGGACAAGCCGGTGCTGCTGATTTTCTACGCGCTGCCCAACGGCAACACCATCGGGCAGACCATCGGCAAAACCCTCACGCCCGGTGCTGACTGGCATTTCGACATCCAGCACATCGGCGCGCAGACGCGGTGGCTGCGCGCGACGTTGACCAATCGCATCATCGTCGTGGCGTATCTCGAAGCGGCGACGAAAAGCTGGCCCGCCTGGCGCAAGACCCATGACGACGCAGCCATCGTCCGCATCGTCGCAGGCGTGCGCGGCATTTTTGCGGGAAGCAACGTCGAGGTGGTGCTCACCGGTCACAGCGGCGGCGGGAGTTTGACATTTGGTTATTTGAACGCGGTTGAAAAAATTCCCGAGGACGTGAAGCGCCTCGCGTTTCTGGACAGCGATTACGCCTACGATTCAACACTTCACGCGGACAAAATTAAAAACTGGCTCGCGGTTTCAGGCGAAAACCATCTCTGCGTGCTGGCGTATCAGGATTATCTGGGGTTGTTGAACGGCAAGACGTTCGTGAGCGAGTCGGGCGGCACCTGGGGCCGCAGCCGCGCAATGCTGGCCGACCTTGGCGCGCAGTTCGAATTCACGAGCCGCACGAACAACGGGCTGGAAGTTTTTTCCGCGCTGGACGGGCGGATTCAATTTTTATTGAAAGAAAATCCCGAGCGGAAAATTTTCCACACGGTGCAGGTCGAGCGCAACGGATTCATTCACGCGCTGGTTTCCGGCACGCCGGATGAGGGCAGGGGTTACGAGTATTTTGGCGCGCGCGCTTACACGAATTGGATCACGGGCGATTAGCCCGGCCGTCGCCGCTGTTCCCTAGACTTTCACCGGTTCCAACTGGCCGCGCAGCACATGAATCAGGGCTTTGACGGCCAGTTCGATGAACATGAAGGGCTTGGCGATGAAGTCGTTCCCGCCGCTCATGGTGGAGCTGGCGCGGTTTTCAAAATCATTCAAGTTGGTCACAAACACGACCGGCGTCCGCTTGTTCAACTCGCCTGTGCGCAGTTTGCTGCACACTTCAAATCCGTTCATGACGGGCATGTCCACGTCCAGAAACACGAGGTCAAATTTCGTTTCCGAGAGCAGCTCCAGCGCGGTCAAGGGATCTTCCACCTCGACTGATTTCAACTTCGCCTTTTCGAGCGCGAACATGACGGCACGGCGCGAGATGGCGTCATCATCCACCACCAAAATTTTTGCGGGCGGCTGGCCCTTGGGCGCCGATCCGGCCCGGCTGAAAAGAATGCCAAGGAAATCCACGCCGGACGCCACGGTGCGCAGCGTGGAGGGGTTGATGTTCTGCGGCTTTTCGTAAAGTTCGCGCAGCAGGACTTCGAGGCCGTCGGCGAGTTGGGCGATGGGTTGGTCGCCGGCGAGTCCGGCATTGCCGGTGAGCGCGTGGACGCGGCGGCACAGGTTACAGATGTGATCCAGGCGCAGGATCTGGTTGTCGGCTTTGATGATGCTTTGCAGCAGGCTGCGGAACGTGGCCAGCGTGTTGGGCAGGGTTTCAATGAAGGTCTTCTCAATTTCACCCTGGAACAAAGCGTCGAGATCTTTGGCGGCGGATCGCTTGCCGGCCGCCGCCGGGCGGCCTGCCGGATTCGGGGTGATCTGCGTGTCAAACACGTTGGAGGTGGGCGGCATTTTCAGGGCGGCGCGGACGACTTCGATGATCTGCTTGGGCGTGCAACTGGCCTTGGAAAGGCATTTGGTGGCCCCGACCTTCCACGCCTCCTGCACGACGTTGGTGAGGTAGGTGCTGGAAAAAACAATGACCGGCAAATCCTGAAGGCCCGGCTCCAGGCGGATTTTTTTCAGCACTTCAACCCCCGAGACGGTGGGCAGCATCAGATCGAGCAGCACCAGATCCGGCTGGAAGGTTTTGATGAGTTCAAAACCGGCCGCGCCGTCACTGGCCAGTTCCACCTTGAATCCGTCCACGTTGAACTTGTTGCGGTAAATGTTGGCGACGACGAGGTCGTCTTCGATGATGGCAATTTTTTTCATTCCTCAGTTTTGGGGGGTGAGCTTGGGTTGCTGGGCAAGATAGGTTTCCAGAAAAGTGCGGATGCGGTTGAATTCGTGTTCGACCTGCCCGGCCAGATCGGCCGAGTGGATCAACTGGCCGGCTTCGCCCTCGCGTTCCAATTCGCGGAGCGGCGGCAGGATGGCGGCCATGCCACAGGTCGCGCTGGCCCCGGCGCAACTGTGCGCCAGGCGGCGGACTTCTGGGGCGTCGCCGGATCGAACCGCCGCGACGAGTTGGATGACCTGCTCGCTGGTCTGTTTCAAATAGAGATTGATCAAGTCGCACAGTTCCTCCGTGTTGCCGCTGGTGAAGTCGTGCAGGCGCTCCATGTCCACCGGTGGCGGGCCGTCTGCGGTGACGGTTGGATTGGACTGGGTCTGCCCGGCGCGGGTGGCGGTCTCGGTCTGTGAAACCGTGGGCGTGGGCGCGGGCGTTTCCGTCGCGGCCACGGCCGCCCAGCGCTCGACGATGCCGCGAATATCCTCCGGGCGCACGGGCTTGGGCAGGTAATCATCCATGCCGGCGGCCAGGCATTTTTCGCGGTCGCCGTTCATCGCGTTGGCGGTCATGGCGACGATGACGATGGTGGATTTGTAATTGGGATTCTGGCGGCTGCGCTGCCGTTCGCGAATGGTGCGCGTGGCTTCCAGGCCGTCCATCTCCGGCATCTGCACGTCCATGAAAATCAAATCGTAGGGCCGGCAGTTCAGCGCGGCCAGAGCCTGCACGCCGTTGGCGGCCAGGTCGGGCTTGTAACCCATTTGCTGGAGGAGCCGCAGTCCCACTTTCTGGTTGATCGTATTGTCGTCGCACAGGAGCACGCGCAACGGGAGCCGCTGGGACATGGCCGGGTCGAGCTTGGCCGGGGTCGGCGCTTTGCGGGCCTGGGTTTTGACGCCGGAAAGCACGCGCACCAAAACCTCGTGCAACTGCGCCGGTTTGATGGGCTTGGTGAGGCAGGCGGCGAAACGGGCCGGGGCAAATTCCGGCGCATCGGCGCGGACGCCCATCGAGGTGAGCAGCACCAGCGGCAGCGCGGCGGTGGCGGGAATTTTCCGGAGCTCCATCGCCAGCGTCAGGCCGTTCATCCCGGGCATCTGCATGTCAAGCAGCGCGAGGTCAAAAGTTTCGCCTGCCTTGATCCACTCGAGGGCTTGCGCGGCGTTCTGGGTGCAGCGCGGGAGCATGCCCCACTTGCTGGTTTGCAAACTGAGGATGCGGCCGTTGGTGGGATTGTCGTCCACGATGAGCAGACGCAGGTCGGCCAGCTGTGGCTGCCGGCCGGCGAGTTGTTGCAAGGGCAGCTCCTGCGCGACCCGCATGGGCAAAGTGAAATGAAAGGTCGAACCTTGTTGCGGCACGCTCTCCACCCACATTTTCCCGCCCATCAATTCGACGAGCCGTTTGCTGATGGCCAGGCCAAGGCCGGTGCCGCCGTAATGGCGCGTGGTGGAAACATCCACCTGGCTGAAATTTCGGAAGAGCCGGTCCAGCCGGTCGGGGGCGATGCCGATGCCGGTGTCGCGCACGGAAAATTGCAACTGACATTCCAAGTCCGCCGGCTGGCGCGGGGCGAGCAGTTTCACCTGCACCACGACTTCGCCGGTCTCGGTGAATTTGATGCCGTTGCTGAGCAGGTTGACGATCACCTGGCGCAGCCGGGTGACATCGCCGATGACGCGGGCGGGAATGCCGTCGTCCATTTGATAAGCGAGATCGAGTTTTTTTTCCGCCGCGCGCGGGGCGAGCAGATCCAGCGCTTCTTCGATGCACTGGCGCAAATCCACTGGCTGCTGTTCCAGTTCGAGCTTGCCGGATTCAATCTTGGAGAAATCCAGAATGTCGTTCGTGATGGTGAGCAGTGCTTCGCCGCTGGAATAAATCGTGTCCACGTAGCCGCGCTGTTCCGCGGTGAGCGAGGTTTCGAGCAGCAGGCCGGTCATGGAAATGATGCCGTTCATGGGCGTGCGGATCTCGTGGCTCATGTTGGCGAGAAATTCCGCCTTCGCGCGGCCGGCGGCTTCGGCGGCCAGGCGGGCGGTCACCAGCTCGCGGTTGGTCTGCGTCAGCTCGTCCTGCAAATGTTTCGCGCTGAGCGTGCGGCGGACGCGGGCGCGGAATTCAGCGGCCTCAAAGGGTTTGGTGATGTAATCCGCCGCGCCGAGTTCGAACCCGCGGAGTTTGTCGCTCGGGCTGTTCCAGGCCGTCATCACGATGACCGGGACGGGCTGGGTCTGGGGGTTCTCTTTGAGTTGTTTGAGCAGTTCAAAACCGTTGGCGTCGGGCAGGCCGAGATCGAGCAGGATCAGATCGTAGCTGTGCTGTTGGAGGAGGGCGGGGACGGCGGTGGTGTGGGTGGCATTGTCCAAGGTGACCAGATCGTCCTGCAGGAGCGTGCCGAGCACCTCCAGCATTTTCTGGTCATCTTCAATCAGCAGCACGCGCGATGCGGAAACCTTCATAATAATCAACCTGAGCAGTAGGAACCAACTTCACTACGGTAATACATCGGCTGGGATGGGAGATAATTGAACATATTTTTTCGGCCCGGGCCAGCCGTATTTTTCTGGCCCGGGCGCCGCGCTTTCAGCGCGTGTGGGTTTTCAATTGCGGAGTCGTCCGTAATTTCCGGTCAGTCAAAACATTGCTAATTCAGTTTGGGGTTGCTGGGAATTTTCAAACTCATATGAAAACAAAGATTAAAATTCTGCTCTTCGCCTGCGCCTTGTTTCAGTTCACCGTGTTGGCCGACCTGTCGGTCGTTGCATCTTATGAATATGACTGGACCGGCGGGAAGCCCGGTTATTCCAGCAAGATCTTTTTGAATGCGCCGTCTTCAGCCCAGGCGGCGGATGGCGGGAGGGACGCCGACGTGCTCCCCGGTTCTTACATGACCACTCCGTTCGGCACCTTCTCCATCATGGATTATGGGTTGAACGCGGCGTTTGGTTTCGGCGGCCTCATGATCTGGGATCAGACGCACATCATCGCCATGGATTTGTTCTTTCAACCCGTCAGCTCGATCAATAATCCCGCCTACAACCAGCCCGCGATCGGGCATGCCCGCGCCAATACTTTTAATAATGAGGATGCCTTGGAAGTGGGTTCGCTGGTGGGAGGTTTTGGCCCCGCGTTTTTTATGGACGATTTCACGGGCCACTGGCTCCCCGCGCCGGTGCCGGAGCCATCCGTCTTCGCAGTGCTTTTCCTCGGCGCAGGAGCCGCCCTCAGCCGGCGGCAAAAAGTCCGGGGGATCCGTGGCGGCGCGAAATGATTGTGCCGGCGTTCGGAATTAGCGACGACGCGCTTGTTCCTGTTCGGTCCGCACCGTGCGGAGATGGCCGTAACCCACGAGCTGGCGGCGCTGTTCATCCCACAGCCGGAAGGTGAAGGACTTGAAGCTTTCCAGCAGGGTGATGGGCTTGACGGTTTGAAAGAGGGGCTCGGAGTCGTGGCATTTCTCGAGGTGATAGTTCGGAATGCGCGGGCTGAGATGATGGATGTGGTGGAACCCGATGTTGCCGGAGAACCATTGCAGAACCTTGGGTAGCTTGTAGAACGAACTGCCTTTCAACGCGGCCTCGGCGTAATCCCAGTTCTCGCTGCGCTCCCAATAGACGCCTTCAAACTGATGCTGCACGTAGAACAGCCACACGCCCGTGGAGCCTGCCACCACCAAGATCGTCAGTTGAATGATAAGGTAGGCCTGCCAGCCAAAAGCCCAACAGAGTCCGCCGCCGATGAGCAGCAGCGCGAGGTTGGTGAAATAAACCGACAGCCGTTCGCGCAGCGGTGCCCGGCGCTTGGGCATCCGGTGCAGGACCAGAAACAAAAGCACCGGTGCGATGACGAACAGCACAATGGGATTGCGCGACAGGCGATAAGAGAATTTTTTCCAGAACGAAGATTCCAGATATTCCTGCACCGTCATCGTCCACACGTCGCCGGTGCCGCGCCGGTCGAGGTCGCCGGAACTGGAGTGGTGAATGGCGTGCTCCCAGCGCCAATGGTGGTACGGCGTGAAGGTCAGCACGCCGGTGATGAAGCCCCACGTATCATTGGCCCGCCGTGATTTGAAATAGGAGCTGTGCCCGCAGTCGTGGAAAATAATGAACATGCGCACGACAAAACCGCCGGCCAAAATCGCCAGGGGAATGACCAGCCACCAGGAGATGGCCTTGCAGAAATACATGGCGACCCAGATGCCGACATAGGGAACCAGCGTGTTGAGGATCTGCCAAGTGGCGCGGGACACGGAGGATTTCTGGTAGCGGGCTACGATTTCCTTCCAGGCGGAATGATCGCCCTGGGCGGTGGCTTTGGTGCTGCTTGAATCGTTCGTCATAAAAATTAACTCTATATCGGTCAATTCATCAAAAACTGGCGGACCAATTTTAGGATGCTCAGGCACCATACTACGTCGCCCGACCGGCAACGACAACCCACAATGATTTTTATTTGCGCACTTATTTTGCGTAACATCCGCCGTGATTTGCTTCTGAGGTGGGTGTATGAGTGACACGCACTTGAATCCCGCAGCGAAATGCCCGCAATGCCACACGCCCCTTCCCACCGGCGCGCTGGCCGGACTTTGTCCCGCCTGCCTGCTCCAACTGGGCGCGGCGGCGGACACCGTCACGGACGCAAAACAACCTCCGTTCAATCCGCCGACCGTCGCCGAACTCGCGCCGCTCTTTCCGCAACTGGAAATCCTCGAACTCATCGGCAAGGGCGGCATGGGCGCGGTGTACCAGGCGCGGCAGAAACAACTGGACCGCATCGTCGCGTTGAAAATCCTTCCGCCCGGCATCGGCAGCGACGCGGCATTTGCCGAACGCTTCACCCGCGAAGCCAGGGCGCTCGCCAAGCTGAATCATCCGGGCATCGTCACGCTATATGAGTTCGGCGTGGCGGCGGGCGTCCCGCCTGCCGTAGATCCGGGCGTCCCGCCCGGCGGAAAGGGCATCGCCAGCACAGCGCGGGTGGAAAGTTCGGAAGTCGCCGCCAGTCCGGGCGGCAGGATGCCGCCCTCTACGGCAGGCGGGACGCCTGCCGCCACATCCCAGACCCCGGACGCCAGACCCCAAACCCAATTATTTTTCTTCCTCATGGAATTCGTGGACGGCGTGAACCTCCGCCAATTGCTCCACGCCGGAAGAATTTCCGCGCGCGAGGCGCTGGCCATCGTGCCGCAGATTTGCGACGCGCTGCAATTCGCCCACGACCAGGGCATCGTCCATCGCGACATCAAGCCGGAAAATATTTTGATGGACCGCCGTGGCCGCGTGAAGGTGGCGGATTTCGGGCTGGCGAAAATTGTGGGGACGGATGCGGAACGGAGCGCCGGTCTCCGACCCGGCGCGAACCCGTCCGATCAGAACGAGCCGGGTCGGAGACCGGCGCTCCAATCGCTGACCGACGCCGGCAAGGTTATGGGCACGCCGAACTACATGTCGCCGGAGCAGCGGGACAATCCCGGCGAGGTGGATCACCGCGCGGACATTTACGCGCTGGGCGTGGTGTTTTACCAGATGCTCACCGGCGAACTGCCGGGCAAAAAAATCGCGCCGCCATCAACGAAAGTTCACATTGACGTGCGCCTCGATGAAATTGTTTTGCGCGCCATGGAAAAAAATCCCGAACTCCGCTATCAGCAAGTCAGCGAAGTGAAGACGTGCGTGGAGACGATTGCGGCGACACCCGATCCCAGTAGGAGACGAGGCCGCCGGGGGCAGGCGAAGGCGGACGCGGAGGATTTGGTGCAGGCGTTCTTTGTGAAGTTGCTGGCGAAAAATTTTCTCGCCAAGCTGGACGGCGAAAAGGGAAAGTTCCGGGCGTTTCTGCTCGCGGCGTTGAAACATTTTCTCGCCAACGAATGGGACAAGTCGCAGCGGCAAAAACGCGGCGGCGGCGCGGCGCATCTCTCGCTCGACTGGCAGACGGCGGACACGCAGTTTCAAGTTGCCGCCACGACCGAGCCGAGTCCCGATCAGGCGTACGATCGCGAGTGGGCGCTGGCATTGCTGGCCAAGGTGATCGCGCGGCTGCAAACCGAGTGCGCGGCCGACGGCAAGGGACAGTTGTTTGAGCAGTTGAAAATCTTTCTCGCGGCGGGCAAGGGCGAGTCGGTGCAGATTGAAGCCGCGAAAACCCTCGGCATGGAGGAGGGCGCGGTGCGCGTGGCGGTGCATCGGCTGCGGAAGCGTTATCGGGTGCTGTTGCGCGAGGAGATCGGCCAGACCTTGAGCGATCCGGCCCAGGTGGACGAGGAAATGCAGGCGCTGTTCGGGGCGTTCGGCCGGTGATTTCATTTTCGTATCGGTTGCCCGCGGCGTTTTGGTTTAAGTGATTGCGGCAAACCGCCGCTTTGATAGGGTAGGGCACTTAATTTAACCATGCCGACGTTGACCATTCAGCTTCCGAACCTGCCGCCGGTGGATCACATTCTCCGCGAGGAGATGATGACCATCGGGCGGATGAAGGGTAACACGATCGCGCTGGACGACGCGTCGGTTTCCGTTTCGCACGCCAAGATCACGCGCAAGGGGGTCGAGTTTTTTCTCAAGGACTTGAACTCCACCAACGGTACGATGCTCAACGGCCAGTCCATCAACGAGGCGCGGCTCAAGGATGGCGATCAGGTGAAGTTCGGCGAGGTCATCGCGATCTACCGTTCGGAGCCAGAATTTATTTCCACCACGCCGGGAGTGGTTCCCGCTGCGGCAGCCGCTCCGTCATCGCAGCCCACCGTTGCTCCCACTATCCAGCCGGCCACGCCGCCGCCCGCCGTGGCCGCGACCGCTTTTGTTTCCAAACGTCTGGCCGTGCAGGCGGCCCAACCTGCTGCGCCGGCTCCGGTGGCGGGCTTGAGTTCGCAGACCGTGCGGACGGTTCGCAGCCCGAAAAAGCAGCCGGCCTGGCAGATGCCGGCGGCCATCGGCGCGGTGGCCTTGGTGGTTGGAGTGGTGCTCTGGGCATTATTTTTCAAAGTCGGTGAGCTGGCTCCAAAACCAGCCCCAGTCACGAATTCGCCGCCGGCTGCCGCTGCCGCGAAAAATCCGTCACCGGCCAGTCCCGTGGGAAATGGAACGGCGCGGCCCGCTGCCGGCCCGGTTAAGAAAACGGTTGCCGGTGGGACGGACGATCGGAGCCTGGCGGATTTGAAGAAGGCGTTGAAATCGGCCGATCCGGCGGAACGTCGGAAAGCGGCGGCGAAGTTGCGGGAAATGGGCGGCGGTGTCAAAGACGCATTGCCGGAACTGCGCGCCGCCTTGAACGATTCGGATTCCGACGTTCGCATGTGGGCGGCGCTGGCGCTCATCAACAACAAATCCTACGACAAGGCCACCATTCCGATCTTGATCCAGGTCTTGCAAAACGACAACACGATGCTCCGCCAGATCTCCTGCCTGTCGCTGGCCTTGATTCCTTACGAGGACGCCGACAAGGACAAAGTTGTTGCGGCGCTGTCCGACACGGCGACCAAGGATGAAGATGAAGAGGTCAGAAAGGCGGCGGTGTCCGCGCTGAAAATCATCGCGCCCGAAGCCGTGGCGGCGGGTAAGTAAAATTCAAGCCAACGCCTGCCGCAGCCGGCGGATGTTGGCTTCGATGCGGCGGACGTACTCGTTCGGCCCGTGCGGGTGCGGCAGATTTAAGAAGCGATGCACGCCGCCGAAGTCGCGCTCCAGCTTGGGTTGGACGTATTTTTCCCAGAACCCCGCCGTCTTCCGGGTCAGGTCTTCCGCGCTGGCGTAAGTGGCCACGAAGGATTTGTCGTCATGGGAGAAGCGCGCCGCCTCGACAAATTCCCGGTAGAGCGCCGGCAGTTTTTCCACGTAATCATCCGCCGCCATTTGCCCGAGCAGGTCGGCCGTGCCGAGCGCGTGGCCGACGATTTTTTCCAGCTCGTTTTGAAAGGCGATCGTGCCCAGCACCGAATCCACGCCGGTGCAGCTGATCATGTTTTGAACCGCCAGAATGTCGGCGGCCGGAAAACCCTTGCCGCGCAAAAATTCGCCGGCGAATTCCGTGCTGCGCGCGACGTGCGTGATGGTGTACTTCGCGCCGGTGCCGTCGTTGTCGCCCCGGCGTTTCAAATACCCGGTGTCGTGCAGTAGAATGGCGAGGATGCCCAGTTGGAAATAATGCTCGGACACCGGCGGAACCGCCCCCGCCTGGTGGTGCCCGTGCAGCAGGCGCGCCATGCACAGCGCGCCTTGCAGCGTGTGTTCAAAGTCGTGGTAGGGCGCATCAATCGGCTGGTAATCCTCATGCCGGCCGGTGAAGCAGTCACCCGCCCAGCCGAACACGCGCGCAACAAACCGCGCGTCCCCGGTCGGAAAGCACGCACGGTAGGCGGCGGCCACTTCCGCCTCGACGGCCGCCGGATTTTTTGTGACAACTGGCAGATGCATGTGCCGGCAAATATAGAAGAGGCATTTCCGGCTTGCACGCAATTTCAGTACGCCGGTGGCAAATCCGTTGTCCGTCAAACTATGAATGCAACAAAATATATTCTGAGCCTGATCGTGGGTGTTTCACCGGGGATGATCCGGGCGGCGGGAATTTCCTCCGCGTTGACGCCCACGGTGATCGTGAGCACCCAAGCCGAGCCGGTGGCGGCGGGACCGTTTGCGCCGACCTGGGAGTCGCTCAAGCAGTATCAGACGCCGGAATGGTTTCGCGATGCGAAGTTCGGCATCTGGGCGCACTGGGGCGCGCAGTGCCAGCCCGAGGACGGCGACTGGTATGCGCGCGAGATGTATCTGACCGATGGTGCCAAATATAAATTCCACCTCGCGCACTACGGCCATCCCTCCACCAATGGTTTCAAGGACGTGATCCACGAGTGGAAGGCCGAGAAGTGGAATCCCGACAAGCTGCTCGCGCTCTACAAACGCGCGGGCGCGCAATACTTTTTTGCGCTCGCCAACCACCACGACAATTTTGACAACTGGGATTCGAAATATCAGCCGTGGAATTCCGTGAAGCTCGGCCCGCAAAAAGATTTGATCGGCGGCTGGGCGAAAGCAGCCCGGAAAAACGGCCTGCGTTTCGGCGTCAGCGTTCACGCCGCCCACGCGTGGACGTGGTACGAACCGGCCCAAGGCGCGGACAAGGTCGGCCCGTTCGCCGGCCTCCCGTATGACGGCAAACTTACCAAGGCGGACGGCCAGGGCCAGTGGTGGGACGGTTTGGATCCCCAGGATTTGTATGCGCAATACCACGGCCCCTCGGCCGGTTTTGAAAAGGGAAGTTCGATCAATACACGGTGGAACTGGGGCAACGGCGCGAGCCAGCCGAACGCCGCGTATTGCGAAAAGTTTTACAACCGGACGATGGATCTCATCAACAAATATCAGCCCGACCTGGTTTATTTTGACGACACGGCCTTGCCGCTCTGGCCGGTGAGCGACGCCGGTTTGAAGATTGCCGCGCACTTTTACAATAACAACATGGCGCACCATCGCGGCAGTAACGAGGCGGTGCTGTTCGGCAAAATTCTCGACGAGGAACAGCAGCAGTGCATGGCGTGGGACATCGAGCGCGGCGTCAGCCCGACGATTGTGCCGCATCCGTGGCAGACCGACACCTGCATCGGCGGCTGGCATTATGACCGCGCCCTTTACGACCGGAACCGCTACAAGAGCACGAAGACCGTCATTCACATGCTCGCCGACATCGTGAGCAAGAACGGCAATCTGCTGCTGAACATTCCGGTGCGCGGCGACGGAACCATTGATGAAAAGGAACTGGCCGTGGTGGAAGGCATCGCGGGCTGGATGGGCGTCAACAAGGAGGCCATCTTTGGCACGCGCCCGTGGAAAACCTTCGGCGAAGGCCCGGCGTCGGCGGGGGCGGCGTTAAGCGCGCAAGGTTTCAACGAGGGCAGGGGCAAGCCCACGACGGCGGCGGATTTTCGTTTCACGGCGAAGGGGCGGGTGATTTACGCCATTGAACTGGGCTGGCCGACCAATGCGGTGGCGATCAAGTCCCTCGGCAAATCCGCCGGCCTGCTCGCCGGGGACATTCGTAAAATCGAATTGTTGGGGAGCCGCGAAAAAATCAAATGGTCGCAGACTGGTGATGCACTGACGATCGAAGCGCCGAAAAAAATGCCGAGCGACTTGGCGATTGTTTTCAAGGTGACGACTCAATGAAGCCGTCCGGCGGTAGTTTTTTGAGAGCGTTGACCGGGCGGGTTCACGCGTGTCGAAATTGAACCCGCCCGGAAATTCGGGGGGTTACCGGAGCAGCGACATGCTGTGGTTGCCGCGGGCGGCGATGGCTTGCACGCCGTCGAGATGCGCCGGGGTCTGGAGCTGGCCG
>JAYWBR010000097.1:0-20117 GCA_043781315.1 Verrucomicrobiota bacterium
CCGGAATCACCGCCCGGCTGCGACGCACGAACGGCCGTGGAGCAGTGCAGGGGCTGCTGAATGTCGCCAACGAAGTGGAGCAAATAACGCAAGTGGACGGCCTGGTTGGTCAGCGTCGCATTCGTGCTTTGCAGCGTGGTGATGTTCAAACGGATCGCCTGCACCACGTCGAACGACGCCGGCGTGACGCCGTTTGTCGAGGTGCCATCGAGGCTGAAAGGCAGATCAATGTAATGCCAGATGCCCGTGCCTAGCGGAGTTTTGTTGTCATCGGCCCAGCAGGCGGCGGTGACGAACGTGTTGTTGAGGGTGGTGACATTGGTCAACGCCACGGCGATCAGCGCGTCACAGCGGTTCTTCACGGCGGCGTCCAGATGATTATACGCGATCTGCGCCACGATCATGTGACCCTCGGCATTCCAGGCACGAACCGGCGCAGGCATCGCCAAGCCCAGGCCGAGCGCGATCACCAGTTTGGTCAGTTGAACTTTCAAGGTGGGCCAGATTAACGCGGGTTCCGGTTTATCGCAACTGCGGTGGTAATCAAACGCCGCCGAAAAAACCTAGCGCTGAAGCGGCGTTGAGTTCTCGAGATGCAGCAGGCGTCATGGACTGCGGCGGGAAGCGCAGCGCCACGCCGCTTTCGCGCGGAGGTTTTGGAATCAAGAAAGTTTTTCCGTGTCCGAAAGCGGTGTCGCGGCTTCCGCCTTGCCACCGCAGTCCATGACGCCTTGGATATTGCCGCAAAGATCCGGGCCTTAGAAATGCCTCCGGTTAGATCGCGTTTGCGTCAGCCCTGCGATCAACCGAGCAGGCAGGTTGGCGGGTTGAATAATCCCGCTTCCTTCGGCGAAAAACGCCTGCTAAGTTTTCGCGGTGATGCGGCGACGAAATTGTCATGGCTGAAATGCGGCAGCAATCCCAGGGCTTGCTGGCCAAGTTCACCGTCCTTCACGGCGCGCAACGCGAGTTGTGGATCACGCTCGCCGCCAAGTTTCTCAACTTCGCCGCCTACGCCGTCACCAACTACACGCTCAAACTCTGGCTCTCGAGCGAGTTCGGCTACAGTGACCAGCAGGCGCTCCGCATCGTGCTGGGGTGGTCGTTGACCATGACCGTGGTCACCGTGCTGGCCGGCTCGCTGACCGATGCGCTGGGGATGCGGAAAACTTTTTTTCTCGGCGTCTGGATTTGTCTGGCCGCGCGGAGCGTCATGGTTTTTGCGAACGTGAAATGGGTGGCGCTGGCGTTCGGACTGTTTCCGCTCGCCATCGGTGAAGCCCTGGGCACGCCGGTGCTGGTCGCCGCCATCCGCCGCTATTCCACGACGAAACAGCGCTCCATGTCGTTCTCCGTTTCCTACACGATGATGAATATCGGTACGTTTGCGGCTTTGAGCGTATTCGACTGGGTGCGGCGCGGCTTGGGTGAACACGGACAACTCACGTTGCCGCTGGCCGGCGTCACGCTTACAACCTATCGGACTTTGTTTCTGGTCAGCTTCGGCATTGAACTGCTGCTGCTGCCGCTGCTTTGGTTCATCCGGCGCGGCGCGGAAGCCACGGATGACGGGGTGATCTTCACGCCGGAGAAAGTCCGGTCCATCGGCACCAATGTCTGGAATTCCTTTTTCAACACCATCCGGGAAAGCGCCCGGGACACCGTCCGGTTGTTTGCCGGCCTCTTGAAACAGGAAGGGTTTTACCGGCTGCTCGTCTTTCTGATGTTGATCGCGTTTTTGAAACTGATCTTCATGCAGATGTATTACGTCTATCCGCAATTTGGCATCCGGGTGCTCGGCGAAGGCGCGCCGGTCGGCAAATTGTGGGGGATCAACAGCCTGATCGTCATTTTTCTCGCGCCCCTGGTCGGCGCGCTCACGCAACGGTTTTCGTCGTACGGCATGGTCACCGTGGGCGGGGTTATTTCCGCCGCGTCGGTGTTTATCATGGCGCTGCCGACGACGTGGTTCCAGGGTTGGGCGGACGGCGCGTTTGGTGATTGGATCGGGCATCGTTATCTCGGCCTGACGGGCGCGGTGCATCCCTATTACGTGATGATCACGCTGTATGTGGTCGTGCTGTCGGTCGGCGAGGCCTTTTATTCGCCACGCGTCTATGAATACGCCTCGGCCATTGCGCCCAAGGGCCAGGAAGCCTCCTACTCCGCGCTCTCCTACATTCCGTTTCTGCTGGCGAAATTGTTGATCGGAACTTTTTCCGGCGTGCTGCTGGCGACGTATTGTCCGGCGGTGGGCGAACGCCATTCGGAAACGATGTGGCTGTTCGTCGCGCTGACGGCAACCATCGCGCCAATCGGGTTGATCGCATTGCGTCGGCTCATCCGCGTGCCGGAAGCAGGGCGGGACGGTTGATCTCGGCTGGCCAGAAAAATAGTGTCTTGAGAGTTTTCTGCCACGAGACTTGACACAAATCTGTTTTTACTCCGATGGAACAAAAAAATTATGAAAATAATCAAATGCCTATTAACACTCATCGGCTTGTTGACGATGCTTGCCGGTTGCGACACCGGAACCCATATCTTAACTGGCAAAACACGCCCGCCATTGAAGCCGGAAGATGTGATTCTCTATCAAGTGCCACCTGACAAATTTGAATACGTAGGCATCGTGAATTCTCATTCTTCAGGGAAGAAGCAGCGAAACATGGATGCGGCTGTACGCAGTTTGAAAATTCATGCCGCTAAAATTGGTGCAAACGGTATTCTCATTGGAGACGTTGAGCCAGGCAGGGAAGTTAAAGGCACAGGCTTCGGTTCCGCTGCAGGCTTCGTCAATTCTGGTACGGCGTATGGAGTTGGATCGTCATTTAGCGCAACTTCCAGCGGAATTTACCTGTCAGGAAGGGCAATTTACCTACAGCCGTAATGTTTTATGAAGCTCCTCTGCGACGGTTATTCTGAACCCGGAGCAATGCAATTATGCTGCATCAAATATAAGCGGAGCATTTTTGGATGCGCGTATAAAGTTCGTCTGAATTGTCTTGGTGCCTCACTTCTCAATCAGCCCGTCTCCGACATAGATCCGATAATCCTTGACGCGTCCGCCGACTGAACCATCGCCCTGTCGCGGGGTGTAGCGAAAGCCCGAGATCGCCCGCGTCTGGCCGAGATGGATCACGAGCCGGTGCGGATGGTCGGGCTGCGCGTTGCCCCACTGCGTGTGCCAGAAGTTGGCGGTCTGGCCGTCAATCGCGTTCTCCGCCGTGCCGTCTTCCTTGTCCCTTTCTTCGCTGTCCACGTAGGCAATCGTCCAGCCCTCGTGACTGAGCGGCTTGCCGGATTCGTCCAGCAAATCCAGCTCGGCAATCGCGGCGAACTGTTTGCCATCCTGCGCGCTCAGCGATTCGAGGCAGAAAAAACGCCCCTTGGCCGGCGGCGTGATTTTAATTTCCTGCATCGCCCCGCCGGGCGCAAAAGTTCCCGCTTGAACGGGAGAAACAGATTCCAGCTTCAAAATTGTCTTTGGCCGGCGCGCCTTGGCAAAATCCAGTTCGGGCCGGAGCTGATCGAGAATGGGTTTTTCCAAACCGGCAATCACCGGCTTTTCCGGCCCGAGCAGATCAAGGATGACGATTTCGTTATCACCAGCCTTGAGCCACGGGCCGGGCACGTAGGCGGTCTGCGTCGGGCCGATGTTCCAATAGCGGCCGAGGCAATGGCCGTTCACCCACACCACGCCCTTGCCCCAGGTGCGCAGGTCGAGGAAGGTGTCGCCGGGTTTTTCCACGACGAGCTTCACGCGCCAGAACGCGGGGCTGTTGGCATTTGTAGCATTGTAGGAGACGACGTGAGGAGTCTCTAAATTCGTTTTAGTTAGAGTCTCGTCACCTCGACTCCTACTGGGCTTAGTAAATTTCAAGCCCGCGAGCAGCTTCGCATCATCAAGCGGAAGTTTGAACACCTGCCAGTCGTCCAGTTCCGCGCCGGAAAATTTCACCGGCGTGATGAGGCCTTTGCGGTCATGGACTTCCGCGCCGAAGTTCACCCGGCCCACGGCTTCGACAAGAATGTCCAACTGCATTTCCTTTTTCCGTTCTGGCAACGGCAGCTTGAAACTGCCGCTGCGACGATCCATCACGCCGAGACGTTCGCCGTTGAGATACACGAAACCAAAATCATGCACCGACGCGGCCGACAACGTCACCGCCGGCCCGGCGGGCAGCGTGGTGCGATACAACATGCAGCCGTAACCTTGATTGAACTGCTCCATCGTCAGCGTCGCGGGATCATTGGGCCGGAACCCGTTGCCGAGATTGGCGAACACCGGCGCGCATTCCGGCGCTTCGGTGGGCGCGATCGTGATGACGGGATTGCTCGCGGGCGGTTCAGGGATCGTTTCGCCAGGCAGCAGATGCTTGGCAAACAGGTCGCGGGTTTTGAAAAACTTGTCCGTCGTCCAGCCCGCCTCGGTGATGGGCGCGTCGTAATCGTAACTCGAAGTGTCGGGTTTGAAAGGCCGGTCAGCGCCCGACCATAGGCCGAAGGATGAGCCGCCGTGCGCCATGTAGATGCTGAAGGAAGCCCCGGCACCCAGCATGTATTCGAGATCGGTGAGATATTGCGCGGTCTTGCCGAGGTGATGCGGCGCGCCCCAAGTGTCGAACCAGCCGGGATAAAACTCACCGCACATCAGCGGACCTTGCGGGAGAATTTCACGGAGCGCTTTAAAGCCATTCGTCGGATCGGAACCAAAATTCACGACCGGAAATAAATCCGCGCGATAACCATTCTTGAGCGCATACGGCGGATTGCAGGCGAACAGCGTCACGTCAAAACCGGACTCGATCATCGTCTGCCGCAGCGCGCCCATGTATTCGGCGTCCTTGCCGTAGAAGCCGTATTCATTTTCCACCTGCACCATGAGGATCGGGCCGCCCTTCGTGATCTGCAACGGCCCCAGCACGCGGCCGACTTCCTTCAGATATTTTTTCGCGGCGTCGAGATAGCGCGGATCACTGGTGCGCAGCTTGATGTCCTCGGTCTTGAGCAGCCACCACGGGAAGCCGCCCATCTCCCACTCGGCGCAGGCATACGGACCTGGCCGCAGAATGACCCACAGCCCTTCCTCCTGCGCGATGCGGCAAAACTCGGCGGCGTCCGCCTGGCCGGTCCAGTTGAATTCGCCGGGATGCGGTTCGTGCATGTTCCAGAAAAGATAGGCGCAGACGGTGTTCAAGCCCATTGCCTTGGCGAGTTGCAGCCGATGCCGCCAATATTCACGCGGCACGCGCGGCGCGTGGACTTCGCCGCAACGGATTTGAAACCGCGCGCCGTCGAGGAGAAAATCGTTCGTGCCGATGACGAAGGTGTGTTTGGCCGGCGACGCTTCCGGCGCATCAGCGGCGGTGAGTTTGGTGACGGTGAACAGAGCCGTCACAAGTGTTGCAAGCGCAGTCAGGCGAAATTTCATAATTGGTTCATCAACGTGTCGGTCAAGTGCCGAGCGTGATAACACAGGAAACGGAAACGAGTAAATGCAATAGTTGAAGAACGATTCAAGCATGCCGCAGCGGCGGCGCGGCAGAGCGCCGCCATTGGTCGAAGAAGAAATTAGTGCGGCGCTCTGCCGAGACGCCGCTACGTTGACACTTGATTTCCACCCTTGCCCATGTGCCGGATGTCCTGCGCGTCGCAGAGATAGACCACTTCCTCCGCCACGTTCTTGGCGTGGTCGGCGATGCGCTCCAGGCTTTTGGAGGCGGTGATCAAATGCAGGCAGCGCTTCACCGTGTCAGGATTGGCGACCATGAAGTCGGCCAGGCTGTTGTTGATGGACCTGTTCAACTCGTCCACTGCCTTGTCGCATGGAATCACGGCGCGGGCGGCGGTGGCGTCGCGGTTCACAAAGGCATCCAGCGAGGCCTTCAACATGCCGAGCGCGAGACCGGCCATGCGCGGCAGGTCCACCGTCACCTTCACCGGCGGCTCGGCGTTGAGATCGCGGGCGCGCTTGGCAATCTTGGTCGCCTCGTCGCCGACGCGTTCGAGGTTGTTGGAAATTTTCATCGCCACCATCACGAAGCGCAAATCGCCCGCCAATGGGGCCTTGGCCAGCAGATGAATCGCCATCTCGTCCACTTCGAGTTCGAGCTGGTCAATCACGTCGTCGTTGTCTTTGACCTTCACCGTCAGATCGTAGTTCCGTTCAACCAGCGCGCGCACCGCTTCGTTGACGGCGGTTTCCGAGTGGCTGGCCATCGTCAGCAGCTTTTGTTTCAGCCCGTCCAGTTCCATGTTTAGATGATCCATAAATTCAAAAGGTCTTAGCCAAACCGGCCGGTCACGTAATCTTCCGTGCGCTTCTGCGTCGGGCTGGTAAAAATCTTCGTCGTCGGCCCGGTCTCGATCAATTCGCCGATGTAAAAGAACGCCGTGTGATCGGACACCCGCGCCGCCTGCTGCATGTTGTGCGTCACGATGACAATCGTATAATCTTTTTTCAGTTCGAGAATCAAATCTTCAATCTTCGCCGTGGCAATCGGATCCAGCGCCGACGCCGGTTCGTCCATTAAAATGATCTCCGGCTGGATCGCAATCGCCCGCGCGATGCAGAGCCGCTGCTGCTGGCCACCGGACAAGCCCAGGCCGCTGGTGTGCAGGCGATCCTTCACCTCGTCCCAGATCGCGGCCTGCTGCAAACTTTTTTCCACGATGCCGTCGAGCTCGGATTTGCCGGTGATGCCTTGCAGCCGCAGGCCGTAGGCGACGTTGTCGTAGATGGATTTCGGGAACGGGTTGGACTTTTGAAACACCATGCCGACGCGTTTGCGCAGCTCGATCACGTCCACCTCCGGGCTGTTGATGTCCTGCCCGGCGATCTTGATCGCGCCTTCGATGCGCACGCTGTCAATCAGGTCGTTCATCCGGTTGAAGCAGCGGAGCAAGGTGGACTTGCCGCAGCCGGACGGCCCGATGAACGCGGTGACGAGCTTCTCGGTGATGTTCAGCGAGATTTTTTTCAACGCCCGGTTCGCGCCGTAAAACAGCGACAGGTCGTTCACCTCGATCAAAGGTTTCGGGGCGGTGTTTTTGGGATTTGAATTTTCAGCCATGCAAAAGCCTCAGTGGAGCAGCCGCATTTTCTTGCGCATGTTGGCGCGGACGAAGACGGCGACGATGTTCAGCGTGAAGGTCAGAATGAGCAGCACCAGCACCGTCGAGTAAAGCAAGGGCCGCGTGGCGTCCACGTTCGGCGACTGCGTGGACAAAATGAAAACGTGATACGCCAGATCCATGAACTGGTCGTGCAGCGACTTCGGCATGTCGGCCATGTAGTACGCCGCGCCGGTGAAGAGAATCGGCGCGACCTCGCCCGCCGCACGGCTGATGGCGAGGATCATGCCGGTGAGGATGCCGGGCATCGCCTGCGGCACCACGATTCGCAAAATGGTTTCCAGCTTGGTCGCGCCGAGGGCCAGGCTCGCCTCGCGCAAGCCTTGGGGAATGGCGCGCAAGGCTTCTTCCGTGGTGACGATCACGACCGGCAGCGTCATCACCGCCAAAGTCGCCGAAGCCCACAGCAGCGCGGGTTTGCCCCAGACGCCCTGAGAGTTTCCCAAGGCCGCATCCATTCCTTGCCCGATGAACTGCACAAAAAAGCCGGCGCCAAAAAGTCCGAATACGATGGACGGCACACCCGCCAGATTGTTCACCGCGCCCCGGATGATGCGGGTCGAGGGCGAATGCATCCGTGCGTACTCCGTCAGGTAGATCGCCGTGATGACGCCGACGGGCACAACCATGATGGTCATCAAGATGACGCGCGCCGCCGTGCCAACGATCATCGGGAGGATGCCCGCCTTCTTCACGTCGAACATATCCGTGGCGGTGCCCGACGAAACGAAGTGCCACGACAACCCCGACCAACCGTGCCAGATGATATTGCCGAGGATGATGAAAAGAATCACCACGATCAGGACGGTTGCCAAAGCGGTTGCGCCCGTGCCGATAAAGGAACTCCAATCGAAGTGACGGGAGCGAAAACTTTGGAACTTGGAACTTGGAATTTGAGTTTGGCTCATCGCCGTCCCTCCAGGTTTGCCTTCAAGCGATGCATGACCAGGTCGGCCACAAGGTTTGACAAAAACGTGACCGCGAAAAGCAGCACGCCGATCAAAAACAAAATCCGGTAATGATGCCCGCCGAACACCGCCTCGCCCAGTTCGGCAGCGATGGTGGCGGTGATGGAACGCGTCGAATCAAAAATGCTGCCGGACACGATGCTCGCGTTGCCGCTGGCCATCAGCACGATCATCGTCTCACCGATGGCGCGGCCAAAGCCGAGCGCGACGGCGGCGAAAACTCCGGGCAGCGCGGCGGGCAAGACCACCTGCCACGCGGCCTTCCACTGCGACGCGCCGAGCGCGAGCGCGGCCTGGACGTAGCTGCGCGGCACGCTGGTCAGCGCATCTTCGGCGATGGAGAACACGACGGGGATCACCGAGAAGCCGAGCGCGATGCCGGCGACGAACGCGTTGAGGCGCGATTCATAGCCGAAAACTTTTTGCAGCACGGTGGCCATGACCATCAGGCCGAAAAATCCAAGCACCACCGAAGGGACGCCGGAGAGCAGCTCAATGACGGGCTTGGCAATCTCGCGCACGCGGGGCCGGGCGAGCTGCGAGACATAGAGCGCGGCGGCCAGGGCCAGCGGCACGCCGACGAGGAGCGAGACGAGCGTGGTCTTCAAACTGCCGATGATGAGCGGGACGATGTTGTATTTGCGGATTTCGGAAATGGGCTGCCAGATGTAGGAAGGCTGGTCGTAGCCGCTCCATTGATGAGGTTCGAGGAGATATTTCCAGCGCGTGGTGTTGAGCGCGGCGTCCTTGTCCTTGGAGGCGGATTTGACTTCGTCCAGCTTGGATTCCATCAACGCCTGCCGGGTCTCGCGATCCATGCCCCCGAACTGTTTGTCGGTAAGCCCGAGATACGCCTGAAGTTCCTTGGGGCTGATCTTGTCCATGTCCTCGACGGCCAGGGCTTTTTGGGTGAGGGAACTGTTCATTCGTCCGAACGCGACGGGGATGGCTTCGCGGCCGATGAAGATGAAGATCAGGAAGATCATCAGGATGGCGGAGAGCGACACGAGGAAAATAAATTTTTCCGCGAGCCATTCGAACGGCTTGGCGCGATGCCCGCGCTTGAGGCCCATCCAGCCGACGCTGCGTCCGGGATTTTTTTGCGGAGTCAGCGGCATGGAAATGGTGGCGGAACATTCAACGCCCAACCTTCAACATTCAACGTCGAAGGCTTCGTTCGCTCAACCCCAGTTGGGCATTGGGCGTTGAAGGTTGAAGGTTGAATGTTCATCTTAAATCAAATGGCGGGCCAAACGGTGCATAGCCGCCTGACCCGCCCGCTGACTCTGGTTGGGAGGAACCGAGGAATCAAATCTAATTTGTGCGGACACGCATTTTTTCAAAGCCCGGAGCGCGGCGGGATGTTCCGCGCTCCGGGAATGAGAGGTTTATTTTTCCCGCAAGTTGTCGGGCAACGGATAATAGCCGATGTCTTTGACGATCTTCTGGCCTTCGTCGCTGCGCACCCAGTTGAGATACGCCGCGATTTCGCCTTTGTCCTTCTCGGGATTCAAATAGACGTTGAGGTAGCGCCAGATCGGATACGTGCCGTTGAGCACGGTGGCTTCTGTGGGTTCGATGGCCGGCGAGCTGTCGTCTTTTTTTATCTTCAACACCTTCGCGCCCTTGAGGCCGTAAGCCGCGCCGCCGTAGCCGATGGCTTTCGGCTCCTGAGACAAGGACTGGAGCACCGCCGCCGTGCCGGCCATGGTCTGCGCGCTGGCGGTGAAGTCCTGGCCTTTGAGGACGTGTTCCTTGAAGAACTCGTACGTGCCCGAGCTGTTCTCACGGCTGATGACCGTGATCGGCAGGTCCTGGCCGCCGACTTCCTTCCAGTTCTTCACCTTGCCGGTGAAGATTTTTTCGAGCTGTTCGAGACTCAGCTCGGTGAGCGGATTGGCGGTGTTCACATAGACGGAGAGGCCGTCGAGGCAGACCTTGTATTCGCGGGGTTTTTTGTTGAACGATTTGATGCACGCCGAGATTTCGGCGGGCTTGATGGGGCGGGAGGAATTGGCGATGTCCGTCTGGTTGTTTTGCAGCGCGCCGAGACCGATGCCGGAGCCGCCGCCGGTGACTTGGATTTTCACGGCGGGATTTTTGCCCATGTAAACCTCGGCCCATTTTTGCGCGAGGATGACCATGGTGTCGGAGCCTTTGACGGTGATGTTGCCGGCGTGGGCGAAGGCCGCCGCCGAGACGAGCAGCGCGCCGAGTGCGAGTTTCAAGGAATTTGTTTTCATCAGATATATTTGAATCAAGTTTTGTGACGGTTGAATTGCGTTGTGGTTACGTTTGCGTGGCAATTAGAACTTCAAGCTGGCGTCCACCTGCAGGCGGCTCATGCTGCTGGTCTGCGTGGTGGGATAAGGGTTGATGAGTGAAGTAAGAAACCATTTCACCGAGAAGGTCCACGAGTCGTAGGGCGAGTAGGAGAACTTGAGGATGTGGCCTTTGACATTCGTGCCCGCGCCATAACCGACGTTGGCCCCGGAGTTGGCCGGCGAATTGCCCGCCGCGTAGAAGGCCCCGAAATCGTCATCCACCAATTCTTCCCACCACGCATTCGCTCCGAGATATTTCCAGGTGTAGGAAATGTCCCAGGTGCCTTTCTTGCCCGACTTGCCCAACTGGAAGCCGACGGAATACGCAGAATTATCCACCGGACTGCCGTTGACATCGTTGCCGCTGCCCGGCGCGCCGTTGTTATACGTGTAGTCGCCGGCGATTTTGATCGGGAACGGCCCGGGATAAAACGGAAACTTGGCGAACGTGTAGGTCGCCGAGGCATCCAGCACGATGGGCGTGTAGCGGTACGCGAGGTTGCCGGCGGCCCCGACGCGCGTGTTGCCCCGGTTGACATTGGGCACGCCAGCATTCGGCAGCATGTCCTGATTTTGCAACGCCAGGTAGGCGAAGCCCGCCGAGGTGGCCAACTTGGACGACCATGCCGCATCCCAGCGCCCTTGCAGCCCCACCAAAGCCGGGTCGTGACTGGAACCAGCCAGTTCATCGAGGACGAAATATCCGCCGGTCATTTTGACGGTGTGCTTGTCGTTGATCACATAGGACAGATTCGCGGCGATTCCTTCCGGCGTGTAATCCGGGTCAATTACCATGTCCGAAAATACGAACGGGCTTTCCATTTTACCAAGGGTGATCGTGCTGAACCAGTTCGGCCCGACCAGCGGCGACCATTTGCCGTACGCCTGGTCGATGAAGATGCCTTTTTTTTCGGCATTGTTCTGGAATGTGGAGTTGCCCGACAATGGATTGCCGGCAAAACCGGTGACTGCATCACCCGAGGTCAGCTTGAAGCCTGCTTCCAGGTTGTTCGCCAACTGCGCGACCACGCCGAAACGCATCCGGTAGCGCCACCGCTGGCGGTCCACGAACAGTTTGTTGTCCGTGTTGAACGTCTCGTACCGGCCGCGCAGGTCGCCGTTGAACTTGAGCGCCTGCACCCAGTCGCTCATGCCGTTCTTGGTCTGGAGCGCCGTGGTGAAATTCTTGTCCGACTCGTCGCGCAGATCGTTGGCCTCCTTGACGGTCAGCACGCCTTTGCTGACAAGTTTGTCAATCAGCGCATCGGCGGATTGGGCCGAGACGTGCCCGGCCGTGGCGAGCAGCAGCACGGCTCCGGCCGTGGCGGCAACTTGGTTCGTGTAGTTTCGTTTGGTCATTTGATTTTTATTTTACGTTGTTTGGTTCGGACTTCGGGGGAAGTCTGGTGGCGCCACGTGACGCGAATATGTCGGGAATGTTACAATTGGGTTACGCCCGTCCGAAAAGTGTCAGACTCGCCGCCGCGAAACCCTCCTTGTTCAGCAAAAAAAACGCAAACTCAACCAATCAGGTGATCAGCTCTTTCACCACATTCGCCTTCTCCACTCCCGTCAGCTTCTGATCCAGCCCGAGATAGCGATACGTGAACCGCTCGTGATCAAAGCCGAGCAGTTGCAACACCGTCGCATGGAAGTCGCGAACGTGAACCGGATCCTTCGTGATGTTGTAGCTGAACTCATCCGTCTCGCCGTGGATCACGCCGGGCTTCGCGCCGCCGCCCGCCATCCACATCGTGAAGCAGCGCGGATGATGATCCCGTCCATAGTTGTCCTTCGTCAACTCGCCCTGTGTGTAAATCGTCCGCCCAAATTCCCCGCCCCACACGACGAGCGTGTCATCCAGCATTCCGCGCGCCTTCAAATCCTGGATCAGTCCGTAGCACGCCTGGTCCACGTCCTTGCACTGCATCGGCAGCCGGCCCGACGTGTTCGAGTGCGTGTCCCAACTGTTATGGTAAATCTGCACGAAGCGCACGCCGCGCTCCACCAGCCGCCGCGCCATCAACGCCGTGTTCGCAAACGTGCCGGGCTTCTTCGCGTCCTCGCCATAGAGCGCGTAGGTGGAGGCCGGCTCGTTCGTGATCGCCGTGAGTTCCGGCACGCTGGCCTGCATCCGAAAAGCGAGTTCGTACTGGTGGATGCGCGTGTGCGTTTCGGGATCACCCACCTCGCGATAGTTGATTTCGTTCAATGCCTTCAAGCCATCGAGCATTTTGCGCCGGACTTTTTCATCCACGCCATCGGGGTTGTTGATGAACAAAATCGGATCGCCCGCCGAACGGAACGAAACGCCCGAGTGTTCGCCCGACAGATATCCCGACGACCACAGCCGCGCGGAAATGGCCTGGACGTTTTCCTGAACCGTCGGTTTGGCGACCAGCACCACGAACGTCGGCAGGTTCTCATTCATCGAACCCAGCCCGTACGAAATCCACGATCCCAAACACGGCCGGCCCGTGACCATGTTGCCGGTCTGCATGTACGTGATGGCCGGCTCGTGGTTGATCGCCTCGGTGTTCATCGAACGGATGAAGGTCAGATCGTCCACCATCTTCGCCGTCCACGGTAACAACTCGGAAACCCACATGCCGTTTTTTCCGTATTGCGCGAATTTGAATTTCGACGGCGCGACCGGAAAGCGCTTCTGCCCGCTGGTCATCGTGGTGATGCGCTGGCCCATGCGGATCGTCTCCGGCAGTTCCTTGTCGAACCATTCCTTCATCGCGGGCTTGTAATCGAACAGGTCCATCTGCGACGGCCCGCCGACCATGTGCAGATAAATCACGCGCTTGGCCTTCGGCGGAAAGTGCGGCCCGATGGCTTTCATCACCTCCTGCATGGACGGAGCGGCGGATTTTTTCTCGCCGGCAAACAACATTCCCGGTGCAAGTGAAGCCAGCGCCGCCGTACCGAGAAAGTTTGCGCCGCGCCGCAAAAACTGCCGCCGCGATTCGGAGCGGACGTAATCCTTGAAGACCGGATGCGGATTAAAATCAGGAAATGGATTCATTTGTTCAGCACTTCGTCTAGGTTCATCAATTGGTTCGCCACCATCGTGTAGGCGGCGAGCGTCGGCTTGTCCAACAGCGCATCCGCCTTCGATTCACCAACCGCCACCAGCGCCTCGGCCTCTTTCGGTGACGACTGATAATGCGCGAGCAAATCCTTCAGCCCGCCGGCGACCACTTTTTTCTCCGCCGGTTTCAGCGGGCGCGCCACCAGACGCTCCGCCATGAAATCAATCCGCGCCGAATCCCCTGCCCCGCCGTCCTTGAGCGTGCGTTCGGCCAGCTTCCGCGCCGCCTCCACAAACTGCGGATCGTTCAGCGTCACCAGCGCCTGCAACGGCGTGTCCGTCCGCTCGCGCCGCACGGTGCAGGCCTCGCGGCTCGGCGCGTTGAACACCTCCAGCGACGCCGGCGGCGCGGCGCGCTTCCAAAACGTGTAGAGGCTGCGCCGGTAAAGATTCTCGCCCGTGTCATGCTGGTAGGATTTGGTGTTGCTCTCCGGCATCGCCACGGCTTCCCACACTCCGTCGGGCTGGTACGGTTTCACGCTCGGTCCGCCGATTTTAGGCACGAGCAATCCGCTCGCTGCCAGCGCGGTGTCGCGCACCATCTCGGCGTCCATGCGGAAACGCGGCCCGTGCGCCAGCAGCCGGTTCTGCGGATCGCGGGAAAGTTTTTCCGGCGTGGTTGCGGCGGACTGCCGGTAGGTCGCCGAAGTGACCAGCAGTTTGAAAAACTTTTTCACATCCCAGCCGCCGTCACGAAATTCCACCGCCAGCCAGTCGAGCAGTTCGGGATGCGACGGCATTTCTCCCGCCACGCCAAAGTCACCCGCCGTGCGGACGAGGCCCGTGCTAAACAGCTCCTGCCAACAACGGTTCACCGTCACGCGCGCCGTCAGGGGATGCTCAGGACGCACCAACCATTGCGCAAAGCCGAGGCGGTTGCGCGGCAGGTCGGCGGGCATCGGCGGAAAAACTTTCGGGGTCTCGGGCGTCAGCTTGTCACGGCGTTGATCATACTGGCCGCGAAATAAAAGATACGCCTCGGCGGGCGATTCGCGCTCGTTCATGACATGCGCCACGGTGCCGCGCATTTTGATGCCGGCGGCTTCCTCCTTGAGCCTGACTTGGGTGGCGATCAATTCCTGGTACCGCGCATCCAGCAACTCCAGCCATTGCGGAAACACCTCATCGCTCTCGGCCTGGATGCGTGTCCCGGCCGGTTTGGAGGCAACCCATTTAAGACGCGGAGCGATGGCCACATTGCGCACTTCCTCGGGTTGCAACACCCGTCCGTAAATCCGCAAATCCTGCACGCCGGCGTGATCCACACGCGATCCGCCATCGCGCTCGCCGATCTTGAACGGCGACTCCGTGCGGACGCTTTGTTTGAGCGAATCCCGGCTGTTTTCCACCGCCTGCAACTCGCCGTTCACATAAACCTTCACGCCCTTCGCCTTGGACGTACCGTCGTAGGTCACTGCCACATGCGTCCACTTATCCTTGGGCAGCGCGCTTTTGCCGATCACCTTCAGCGCGTCTTCCGGCCACGCATGAACCAGGTGAAACGTGGGCTTGCCACCCTCGACAAACAAATCCCAGCCGCGATGCAGGGCATCCTTGTCTGACATGCGGGCGAACAACGAGCCACTGTTGTCGTTGGCCAGCCGCACCCATGCCGCATAACTGAATGCGTTCGTGCGCTCGAAATCTCCGACCTCGACCAACGACGGGGCGGTGCTGGCGCTGACGGTGTAAGCCTTGGCGGCGGTCGCGCCGTCCTGCGCCGCCGCGTTGGTGGCCAGCGTGAGCGTACGTTCCGCGCCAGCGATCACAACGCGCAACTGGTTCGTTTCCCCCTCGGACAACCCGGCCTGGAACAACAATTTTTCGCCCGGCAGGACGCGGTCAAGTTCCGCCACATCTGGGTTTGTCAGCCAGGTTTCAAAATCGGGGCGCGCGTGCTGTTTACGCTGCTCGACTTGCTTCTCTGCGCCGCCAAGTTCGCCCTGCAACTGCTCCCAGCGTGGCTGCTCCTCTCGTTTTGGTACAACCAGGGTAGGCGGCGTGTCCTTCACATTTCCATCCATCGCCTTCTGTGTCGTGTTGTTGAAGAAGGCCGAGAGCTGGTAAAATTCCTTCTGCGACAGCGGATCGTATTTGTGGTCGTGGCAGACGGCACAGCCGGCGGTCAACCCGAGGAACACCTGCGCCGTCGTCTCCGTGCGGTCGCGCGCGTACAGAACCAGATATTCCTCGTCAATCGCACCGCCTTCGTTGCTGGTGCTGTTGCAACGGTTGAAACCGCTGGCGGTTTTTTGCTCCAGCGTGGCCTTGGGCAACAGGTCGCCGGCCAGTTGCTCGACCGTGAATTGATTGAACGGCATGTTCGCGTTGAAAGCGTTGATGACCCAGTCCCGATAGGTCCACATCTCGCGGTAGTTATCAAAATGAATTCCGTTCGAGTCCGCATAGCGAGCCGCGTCGAGCCAGTAACGCCCGCGATGCTCGCCCCAGTGCGGCGACGCCAGCCAGCGATCCACCAGCTTTTCGTAAGCGTCGGGTGATTTGTCCGCGACAAACGCCTCGACTTCCTCCGGCTGGGGCGGCAGGCCGGTAAGGTCGTAGCTCAACCGCCGCGCCAAGGTGCGGCGATCCGCTTCCGGCGCGGGCGGGAGTTTTTCATTTTCGAGGCGCGCGAGGACGAAGTTATCAATGGGATTGCGAACCCACTTCGCATTTTTCACCGGCGGCAACGGTGCCTTCACCGGCGCGAGGAACGACCAGTGCGGCTGATATTTCGCGCCCTCGGAAATCCAGCGCTTGAGCAAATCCTTCTGCTGCGCGGTGAGCACCTTGTGCGATTTCGCCGGCGGCATCAGGTCATCACCGGCGTCGAAGATGCGGCGGACGACTTCGCTTTTGTCCGGTTGGCCGGGAACGATGATGGTGACGCCGTCCTCGGTCTTCACCGTGGCGTTCTCAAAACTATCGAGCCGCAGCTTCGCCTTGCGCGACGCCGAATCCGCGCCGTGACACACGAAACAATTCTCGGAGAGGATCGGGCGGATGTCGCGGTTATATTCGAGGGCGGCAGGTTTGGTCGCGGCGGAGGAAAAATCCACCGCGAGCGCAAGCAGGACGACTGAATGAAACAAGCTTTTATCCATGCAAATATGTTCAGACTTTTTTACCTGACCAATCATTCAAAAAATTAAAAACAATTTCTCGCGTCGGGTCATTGGTTAATCCTGACACAAATAAATCTCCCCGTCACTTACCAAAATCGGTAATCCCCGAGCCGACGGCCAGCCGCCCGCAAAAGCCGAAAGCCCGGACGGGGCTTCCCCGTCCGGGCTAGGCGTCTGATCCATCCAACCAGTTTTCGACCGGTCAGATTGTCGGCACAGAAACGCTGGGCACCACTTCCAACCGGTCGCCCTGGATGTCAATTTCACCATGCAGGATCAGCAGACTGCCGTTCACATCCCCCGTCCCGGCGGCATCCAGCTCCAAGAAACTGGCCCGGGTCGTCGTCCGTTCCGCAGCAAAACCGCGCACGTCGAAATGCAGCCCCAGCGCCGGCTTCCCCACGGCATCGCGCAGCGCAAAACGCTGGATGCTGTAATCCAGGTTGACCGAGCGCAATGTCACCGTATTGCTGACCGAACCCGAGACCGAATCACTTGACTGGGTGTGCCAAAAATAATCGGACACATCCACTCGATTGGTTCGGTCCCGCACCTGAATGGCGGAGTCGCCTCCACCCAGCGGAGTGACGATGACGAGCTTGGCCGCCCGGGAGAACCGATTCGACGTTGCCAGGCCCAGCGCCTGGATGATGTCACGGTTCTCAATTCTCGCCGGGCTGAGGCCGGTGGTAATGGTGTTCCGGTTGGTGACCGGCCCGCCGGGCTGAACGCCCCGAAGCTGGACACTCAGATTTTGGACAACATTCGTGTTATCGGCATGGGCCTGAAAGACGCCCATGGAGATAAACGCTGATAGAACGGCCTGTTTTACGATTTTCATTTCTTTTTTCCTTTTTGTTTGTTTGTTTCTGCCGATGTAATACTTCGGCACTTGCACTTGGACGCAAGCTTGATGCCAGCCGCGCCAGCCGCAACTTCCCCGACTTAGGCAGATTTTTTGCGTGCGGTTCACCCCGGATTCTGCCAGATACACCGCGCTATGTTTTCACTCCAACAACTGTTCGGCAAAGGCGACAAGTTTATTGACCTGCTGGAAGCCGCCGCCCGCGAAGCCCACGAAAGCGTCCGACTCACCATTGAGTTCATCAAATCCCCGCGCGGCACCCAGACCCTCGACGACCTCGTCCTCGCCCGCCGCAAGGAGAAGAAAATCTCCGAGCAGATCAGCGAGGAGCTGGTCAAGACCTTCGTCACCGGCCTGGAACGCGAGGACATCGAAGCCCTGGCCCGGACGATCTACAAAATCCCCAAGACCGCCGAGAAGCTCGCCGAGCGCTTTCAAATCGCCGGCCAACATCTGCCGGGCGTGGATTTTTCCAAGCAGGCCGACATGATGATCAAATCCACCGAAGTCGTGCTGGCCATGATCCAGCAACTCCGCCAAATGCAAGACTTGGAAAAGATCAAAGAGCTGAATGACAAGCTGCAATACATCGAAGGCGAGGCCGACAAGCTGATGATGGAACTGCTCCGCGAATTGTACAGCGGCAAACACGAAGCCCTCACCGCCATCGTCCTCCGCGATCTTTACGAGTTGAGCGAGAAGGTCGTGGACCGCTGCCGCGATGTCGGCAACGTCGTCATGAACATCGTTTTGAAAAATTCCTGACCCCCGCGCGATGCTCCTCATCCTGACCGTCATCCTGGTGGCGCTGGTGTTTGAATACATCAACGGCTTTCACGACACCGCCAACTCCATCGCCACCGTCGTCTCGACAAAAGTCCTCACGCCGCGCCAGGCCGTGATGCTCGCGGCGGTCACCAACCTCCTCGGCGCAATGTGGGGCACCGCCGTCGCCAAGACCATCGCGTCCGGCCTGGTGGATGCAAAAATTGTCACGTCACAAATCCTCGTCTGCGCGTTGATCGGCGCCATCGTCTGGAACCTCGTCACCTGGTGGGTGGGTCTGCCGTCGAGTTCATCGCACGCGCTCGTCGGCGGGCTGTGCGGCGCGTGCCTGGCGGCGGCCAACAACAACTGGGGCGTCATCATCTGGTCCATTCCCGGCAAGACCCATTGGTGGGAAGGCAAAGGCATTTTGTGGAAAGTCCTCGTGCCGATGATCTCCTCGCCGCTCGTCGGCTTCACCGTTGGGTTCATCGTCATGGGCACGCTTTACTTTCTGCTCCGCAACTGGCGGCCCGTCAAAGTGAATCGCGTCTTCGGCAAACTGCAATTGTTCAGCGCGGCCTACATGGGGTTCAGCCACGGCTCGAACGACGCGCAAAAAACGATGGGCATCATCGCCCTCGCGCTCGTGGCCGCGACCACCGCCGGCACGTTTGATCACATTCCCGGCTGGCTGAATTTTTTGAAGCTGCCCGAACCTGCGCCCGGCGGGTCGCTTGAAATCGCCATCTGGATCAAGCTCACCTGCGCCATGACCATGTGCGCCGGCACAGCGGCGGGCGGCTGGCGCATTATCAAAACTCTCGGTCACAAAATGGTGAAACTGCATCCCGTCCACGGCTTCGCGGCGGAGGCCACCGGAGCCACGGTGCTCCTGACGGCGGCGCATTTCGGGATGCCCGTCTCCACCACGCACGCCATCACGACCTCGATCATGGGCGTGGGTTGCGCGAAGGGTTTCAACGCCCTCAAATTCCGCGTCGTCAAACGCATCCTCTGGGCCTGGGTGCTGACCATTCCCGCCAGCGGTGCGGTGGCCTACGGGCTGGTGCGACTCGGCCGCGCGCTGGGCTGGCTGGGTTGAAAATTCCAAATTCCAAGCTCCAAGCTCCAGAGAAACTTCAAGCTCCAAGAGGTGAGCTTGCCGCCTTGGAGCTTGAAAGTTTGGTGCTTCTCTGGAGCTTGGAAGTTGGAGCTTGGAGCTTTTTCAACTCCTCGACTTTTGCGCTTTTGCTTTCGTCCCCTGCCCTTTAGTCTCCGTCGCGTTACAAATGGCCTTGAAACTTTTCAACACACTGACGCGCGCGGTCCAGGATTTTTCACCGCTTAATCCCGCCGGAAAAAAAGTCGGCATGTATTGCTGCGGGCCGACGGTCTATGACTTCGCCCACATTGGCAACTGGCGCACGTTCGTCTTCGCCGACCTCGTGCGACGTTACCTGGAGTTCAAGGGCTACGCCGTCAATCACGTCATGAACATCACCGACGTGGAGGACAAGATCATCAAGCGCGTCCGCGAAAACAAAACCACCCTCCGCGAATTCACCGGCCAATACGAGGCCGCCTTCCTCGACGACCTGCGCGCGCTGGGCTGCCGCGAACCGCATCACAAACCGCGCGCCACGGAATACATCGCCGAGATCATCGCGCTCATTCAAAAGCTCCTCGCGCGCGGCATCGCCTACCAGGCGGCGGACGGCTCGGTCTATTTTTCCATCACCAAATACCAGGGCTGCGGCTGCAACTACGGCCAGTTGCTGAAACTGAACTTCGATGAGATGCGCGCCGGCGAACGGGTCGCCGCCGACGAATACGAAA
>JAYWBR010000098.1:0-20114 GCA_043781315.1 Verrucomicrobiota bacterium
ATCGGGGCCGGCATGAGTTCGCGGGTTTCATTGCAAGCGTAACCGAACATGAGGCCCTGATCCCCTGCCCCTTGCTTGGCGGTCTTCTTGCCTTTGGCCTTGCGCGCGTCCACGCCTTGCGCGATGTCGGCCGACTGTTGCGTCACGATGACATTGACAAACACTTTGTCCGCATGAAACACGTCGTCGTCATTGACATAACCAATTTCGCGGATGGCGTCGCGGGCAATCTTCACGAAGTCGAGCTTGGCCTTGGTGGTAATCTCACCGCCGATGATGACGATGTTGGACTTCACGTAGGTTTCACAAGCGACACGGCTGAACTTGTCCTGCGCGAGGCAGGCGTCCAGCACGGCGTCGGAAATGGTGTCGGCGACTTTGTCCGGATGGCCTTCGCCGACGGACTCGGAAGAGAAGATGTAACGGTTGCTCATGTATTTTTAGGCAATGTTTTCAGTGTTCGCCAATAACATATTGACGTATCAAGATGGGATGATATATCTCTTTGCAAGCGCGTCAACTGATATTTGGAAAATAGTTGGCCTGCCATAACCATGTCATCAACGTTGAAATCGCTCCGGGCCTTGTCCGACCAGACCCGATTGCGCATCGTCTCGCTGCTGGAGCGCGACGAACTTTCCGTGAACGAGCTGCAGGAAGTCACCCGCCTGGGCCAGTCGCGCATCTCCACGCATCTGGGGCTGCTGGCGGACTGCGACCTGGTGCGGTCGCGCCGCGAGGGCAAGCGCACCTTTTACAAACTCAATCCGCAGGCGGATTCCGTCGCTAGCGAATTCATCCAGCTCGCCATTCGCGGCGCCAAGGAACTGGCCGACCATGCCGCCGACCAGATCAATCTCAAGCGCATCCTGGCGCGCCGCCGCGAACAGGCGCAGGTCTATTTCAACCAGATTGCCGGACGCTTCGATCGCGTTTACGGGCCGGGCCGTTCGTGGGAGGCCTTCGGGCATTTGCTGCTGCGCATCTTGCCGCCGCTGGTCGTCGCGGATCTGGGCGCGGGGGAAGGCTTGTTGAGTGAACTGCTCGCGCGCCGTTGCAAGAAGGTCATCGCCGTGGACAACTCGGAAAAGATCGTCGCGTTCGGCGCGGCCAAGGCGAAAAAAAATCATCTCAAGAATCTGGAGTTCCGCCAGGGCGATTTGCAGAACCCGCCCATCGAGGCTGCGAGCGTGGACCTCGTGATCCTGAGCCAGGCCTTGCACCACGCGGAGAATCCGGCGGCGGCGCTGGCGAGCGCGGCAAAATTGCTCAAGCCCGGCGGGCAGATTTTGATCTTGGATCTGCTCGCGCACAAGTTCGAGAAGGCGCGCGAACTTTACGGCGACCGCTGGCTGGGTTTTGCCGAGAGCGATCTGCATCGCTGGCTCGAAGCGGCGGGTTTCAAGAAAATTGAAATCAGCGTCGTTGCTCGCGAAGAGCAGCCGCCGCATTTCGAAACGATTCTCGCGGGTGCGGAGAAATAAAAATCCTGCCGGAGGTGCGGTTCAACGGATAACGCCCACGGGCGGGTGAAAAATCAGGCGGCGGCGAACGGCTTCCGGTTGGTTCGGCATTGTCAACCCGCCGGTCGGCTCATAGGCTGGCGACACACGATGCCTACGGCCCAACAACATTCGGCTCTGTCCGCGACGAATTGTGAAGTCGCCTTCGACAATCTGACGCGGCAGCTCTACGCGACGGACGCCTCGATCTATCAGGTCGAGCCGACGGCGGTGGCGTTTCCGCGCGACACCAAGCAGGCGCGGGCCATCATCAAGGCCGCGACGCAGGCGGGCATCCCGATCATTCCACGCGGTGCGGGCACCGGGCTGGCCGGCGGCGCGCTGGGCGAAGGGTTGGTGATTGATTTCGCCCGCCACAACAAACAGATCACCGACCTCGATTTGGAAAAAGGCACCGTGCATGTCGGTGCGGGCGTCGTGCTGGATCAGTTGAATAATTTTTTGCGTCCGCACGGGCGCTGCTTCGGGCCGGACGTGGCGACGAGCGCGCGGGCGACGCTCGGCGGGATGATCGCCAACAACGCGAGCGGCGCGCACACGGCGGTGTACGGCACGACGGCGGATCATGTGGCGGGGCTGGAATTGATTTTGTCCGGTGGCCAGCTCGCGCGACTTTATCCGCAGCAGGATTCCATGCCGCACCAGCGCGAGCTGCTGGAGGACATGGTGTCGCTGAATTCGCTGATGATCGCCGAGCGGTTTCCGGCGGGCCTCCTGAAACGCTGGCCGGGCTACGCGTTGAACCGTTGTCTCGCGGAGCCGGGCAACCTCATCAATCTCATCTGCGGCAGCGAAGGCACGCTCGGTCTGATCGCCTCCGCCGATTTGAAAATCGTCCGGCTGCCGAAGCAAAAAGGCCTGGCGCTGATTTTTTTCAAGTCGGTGGCCGAGGCGATGCAGGCGACGGTGGAACTGGCGGACCTCAAACCGGCGTCGGTGGAGCATCTGGACCGCCTCCTCTTCGATCAGACCCGCGGCCAGCCGGAGTTTCAGGCCGTGCGCGATCTGCTGGAACTGGACGTCGAGCCGTGCGAATCCATTTTGCTCGTGGAATTTTTTGAAGACGTGGCCGACCGGCTCGCGGCGGTGGAAACGCGGCGGCTCGGGTTTCGTGAAAAAATTTTCCGCGATCCGGTCGAGATGAATCTGGTGTGGGCCTTGCGCCGCGCGGGATTGTCGCTCCTGACCGGACGCAAGGGCGCGGCCAAGCCGGTCACCGGGATCGAGGACACTGCGGTGCGTCCGGAACAATTGCCCGAGTATGTCCATGCGTTGAGCGGGCTGTTGAAGAAGCTGAACTTGCAGGCATCGTTTTACGGCCATGCGGGCGCGGGTTTGGTGCATGTGCGGCCGGTGCTGGATTTGCACTCGCGCGAGGACGTGAAAAAATTCCGGCATCTGGCGAACGAAGTTTCGGCGCTCGTCCGCGAGTTCAACGGCTCGCTCGCCGCCGAACACGGCGTGGGCATTGCGCGCACGGAGTTCATGCCGCAGCAGCTCGGCGAGCCGCTGATGAATTTGATGCGCGAGATCAAGGACTCCTTTGATCCGCACCATGTTTTCAACCCCGGGAAGATCATTCCCGACGGCCGCTACGAGTTTGATTCGGACCTGCGGATTCACGCCGGGCGTGAACTGACGCTGCCCTTCGAGCCGGTGCTCGCGTTCATGGCCAAGGACGAATCCTTTGTCAGCCATCTCGAACAGTGCAACGGCTGCGGCGCGTGCCTCAAGGAAACGCCGACGATGTGTCCGACCTTCATCGCGACGGGCGACGAGATCATGTCCACGCGCGGGCGGGCCAACACAATCCGCGCCGTCCTGGAATTGCGCGGCACGGAGCCGGGGCAGGCGGACGCGCTGAATTCGCCCGACTTGGACGCGGCGTTGAGCAATTGTCTTTCGTGCAAAGCGTGCCTGAAGGAATGTCCGTCGAACGTGAACATGGCTTTGCTCAAAGCGGAGCTGTTGCACGCGCGCATCCAGAAAAACGGTCTGCCGTTGAAGGCGCGGCTGCTGGGTTCCGTGGACCGCCTGGGAAAAATCGGCTGCTCGGTGCCGTGGCTGGCGAATTTCGTTTTGGATTCTTCGCTCGCGCGCTTCATCAGCTCGCGTTTTCTTGGCATCACCTCGCGCCGCGAACTGCCGCATTACGCGAAGCAGCGGTTTGATAAATGGTTTGCGGAGCACCCGGGTTCGCAGAACGCGTATCGCGGCCGGGTCGTGCTGTGGGACGACACCTTCGTCCGCTATCATGAACCGCGCATCGGCATCGCGGCGGTGCGCGTCCTCGAAGCCGCCGGTTTTGAAGTGGCGTTGCCGCCGGGCCGCGAGTGTTGTGGACGCCCGGCGTTCAGCCAGGGAAATCTGACGGAGGTCGCCCGGCTCGGCGGTCACAACCTGGCGCTGTTGAACCAGGACGTGGATCACGCGCCGATTCTGTTTCTGGAACCGTCATGTTACTCGATGTTCATTGAGGAATACCGGGAGCTGAAATTGCCCAACGCCGAGGCGGTGATGCGCCGCTGCTTTTTGTTCCAGGATTTTTTGAATGAACTGCTGAGCCGCGAACCGAACGCACTTCAGTTCAATTCTGAGCCGGCGAACGTGGTTATTCACCTGCATTGCCACGCGCGGGCGTTGACGAATGTGCAAAACCTCCCGCCGATTGCCGCCCGCCTGCCGGAACGCAAGGTGACTGTGCTGGATACCGGCTGCTGCGGCATGGCCGGCGCGTTCGGCATGTCGGAATCCAAATACGAGTTGTCGGTGAAGGTGGCCGAGCCGCTGATCAAGGCGGTGGAGAACCAGCCGTTCGGCACCATTTTCGTGACCTCGGGCGCGAGCTGCCGGCATCAGGTGCAGCATCTCACGCCGATCCGCTCGCAGCACATCGCGGAGCTGTTGGCGGACGCGTTGAAGTGACGGGGTGTTTGAATTTGATTTCAGCGCGGCGAAAATTTGTTTAGCTTCTCCCCGTGGCCAAGCCAAAAGACATCGAACTGCCCACGGGCGACATCATCCCGATTCTCTACGAGGACCGGTCGGTCATCGCGATTGACAAGCCGCGCGGCTGGATGCTCGTGCCGTTCTCGTGGCAGAAGACCAACCGCAATTTGCAGGCGGCGCTCATGTCCTCGATTGCCGCCGGGGATTACTGGGCGCGCTCGCGCAATTTGAAATTCCTCCGCTTTGTCCATCGCCTCGACGCAGAGACGACCGGCATTCTGCTGTGCGCCAAAAGTCTCGGCGGCGTGGATTCCATCGGCAATCTGTTTGAAAGCCGGAAGATGGAAAAAGTTTATCTCGCCGTCGTGCATGGCTCGCCGAAACAAACCGAATGGACCTGCCGTCTCAAGATCGGCCCCGAACCCGAATCGCACGGCCGCATGATGGTGGACGAGCGCGACGGCAAAGAGGCGGAGACCACGTTTCGCGTGCTGCAGGCCGGCACGAAGAATTCCCTGATCGAAGCGCATCCCTTCACCGGGCGCACCCACCAGATTCGCGTGCATCTGGCGGCGGGCGGTTTTCCCATCGTCGGCGACGAGCTTTATGCGACGGCGCATCCGAACGATGACCGGCAGCTCGGCCTGCGCGCCATTTATCTTGGCTACACCGATCCGTTCACGCGCCAACCAGTTCACATCCGCGCGCCCCGCGAAAAATTCTGTCGCGACTACGGTTTTGAATTGCCGAAACGAGTCGTGGAACCGAAGCCCGCGCAACCACCTGCGGCCAAGCCTGCCGGTCAAAAATTGTAGGTGAACGGCCAAAAACCGTGGAGCCTGAGTCCACCGACGGCTTAAACTTGAGCCAACATTTTGTCAGCCGATGACGCAAACTAAATTGACCAGCCGCCAGCGATTTGTAAACGCCTGCCATTGCCAGCCGGTGGATCGTCCGCCCGTCTGGCTGATGCGCCAGGCGGGCCGCGCCTTGCCGGAGTATCGCAAACTCAAGGAGACTTACACCTTCGTGCAACTGGTGCAGAATCCGGAACTCGCCGTCGAGGTCACGCTCCAGCCGATCCGCCGTTTTGGTTTCGACGCCGCAATTTTGTTCAGCGACATCCTGGTCATCCCTGAGGCGCTGGGGCAGACGTATCGCTTCAAGGAAACCGGCGGCGTGCAGATGGATTTCGCGGTGACCTGCAAGGCGGACATTGAAAAACTTTCCGTGGAACGCGTGGTTGAGCGACTGAGCTACGTGGACAAGGCGTTGCGGATTCTCCGGCGGGAACTTGGCGATCAGACTGCGCTCATCGGTTTCAGCGGTTCGCCGTGGACGCTGGCGACGTTCATGATGGAAGGGGCAAGCGTGCCGAAATACAGCCGCGCGCTGCAACTGTTCCGGGAAGATCCGAAAACCTATTTTGCCCTCGCCGAAAAACTCACCGCCGCCGTCACCGCGTATCTGCAAATGCAAATCGCCGCCGGGGTGGACGCGGTGCAAATCTTCGACAGCCACGGCGGACATCTTGCACCCCCGGAATTTCAGGAAGCGTCGGGACGGTGGATAAAGGAAATCGTCGCAGGCCTTGGAGCGCCGGTCTCCGACCCGGCGTGTTTCGGCAAACAACCCCAACGCGCCGGATCGGAGATCGGCGCTCCGCCCGTCATCGTCTTTTCGCTCGGCACGCACGGCAACTGGCCCGACCTCATCGCCACGGGCGCGAACGTGATCGGCATTGACTGGCAGACTTCGCTGGCCGAAACGCGCCGGGTGATTCCTGAAAGCATTGGTTTGCAGGGCAACCTCGCGCCGACGATGTTGAGCGACGTGACGCCGGAAGTGGCCGCGCGCGAAACGCGCGCGGTGCTGGAAGCGATGCGGGGCAGGGTGGGGCACATTTTCAATCTCGGCCACGGCGTGACGCCGGCGGCGAAGCTGGAAAACATTGCGGCCGTTGTCGAGACGGTGAAACATCACCGATGAAAATGAACAACGCAGAATTACGTTTCGCCGGTAGGGCGCGTCACTCCATGCGCGCCGGGCTTGGATTGCAAGCGGGCGGCGCGCACGGAGTGACGCGCCCTACCGGTACCGGTTTTAATCACGACCCATCCATGCCCATTGGCGGTTGAAATTTTCCGATGAAAACATTGAACGTAGATCTCGAGCTGGTGAAGAAATACAACGTGGCCGGGCCGCGTTACACCAGCTATCCGCCCGCCACCAAGTTCTCCGACGCCGTGACGTGGGACGAACTCTCGGCGCGCATTGACGCGAACAACCAGACCGCGCGCGACCTCTCGGTTTATTTTCACATCCCGTTTTGCGAAACGCTCTGCTGGTTCTGCGGCTGCACCACCGTCATCACGACCAATCACGACAAGGGCAAGGACTACATTGACTATTTGGGCCGCGAAGTGGCGCAGATGGCGACGCGGCTCCATCCGGATCGCAAAGTCGTGCAGCTTCATTTCGGCGGCGGCTCGCCCACGTTCCTGCGGCCTGACGAAATCCGCCGGCTCGGCGACATCATCCACAAGCATTTCAAGTTCTCGCCCGACATTGAAGCGAGCGTGGAAGTGGATCCGCGCCGGCTCACGCGCGAACACCTCGTGGCATTGCGCGAGGTGGGTTTCAACCGCGCCTCGATGGGCGTGCAGGATTTTAACCCGGAAGTGCAGGAGGCGATCCACCGCATCCAGCCGCGCGAAATGACGCAGCAGGCGATGGATTGGATGCGCGAACTTGGCTACGGCTCGATCAACCTCGACCTCATCTACGGACTGCCGCATCAGACGCCGGCGACGTTCAACGAGACGCTCGACACCGTGCTGGAGATGAAGCCCGACCGTCTCGCCGTGTTCAGCTACGCGCATGTGCCGTGGATCAAACCCGCGCAAAAAATCCTCGAGGAAAAAATCCTGCCGACGCCGGAGAGCAAGCTGGAAGTCCTCAAGCTCGTCATCGAACGGCTCACGGCAAACGACCAGTACGTCTATATCGGCATGGATCATTTCGCGAAGCCGACCGACGAGCTCGCCGTGGCGCAGCGCGAGAAAAAGTTGCAGCGGAATTTCCAGGGGTACAGCACGCGCGCCGGCTCGGACATTTATTCGTTCGGCATGAGCGCCATCTCGCAAATCCTCGATGCCTACTGGCAGAACGAGAAGGAGCTGCCGAACTACCAGGCCGCCGTGGATGCGGGCAACGTGCCGCTGCACCGCGCGTATTTTTTATCCGACGAAGACAAGCTGCGCCGCGAAACCATCATGCGCGTGATGTGCGATCTCTCGCTCGACTTCGCCGCGATGTCGCAAAAGCTCGGCATCAACTTCGCGGAACACTTCGCCGGCGAACTCGCGTCGCTCGCGCCGTTTGAGGCCGATGGTCTGGTGAAGCGCACCGCCGCTGGTTTGGAGGTCACGGACAAAGGCCGCCTCTTCATCCGCAACATCGCGATGTGCTTCGACAACACGCTCGGCGCGGTGAACGAGCGGCGACATTCGCGGACGATTTGAGGTTGGTGGAGCCGCTTTCTTGTTCCGGCTCAGGGCGCTTTCAACCGGAAGAACGTGGGGGCGGCTGTCTTGGAAACCAGCGTGGAGATGACGAATCCGTTGGTGGTCAGACTGGAGGAAAGGGGCGCCCAGGCGGCGGTGTTGAGCAACGTGGAGCTGGACTGTAGTTGGTAGTTGGAGGCGTAGAGCGGCCAGGAAAGGAGGACATTGGCCTCCGCCGGGGCGATGGCGAGCTGGGGTGGCGTGGTGGCGATGACCTCGGTGATTTGCGTGGCCCAGATGCCGTAGGCCAAGTTAGGGGCGGAGAAGTCGGCCCACGATTGGAGGGTCCAAAAATGCGTCGGGTTCGCGGGATCCACGGAAGTGGCGCTGTAATCTCCCCAGCGGCTGGCGGTCGCGAGGCCAAAGGTTTCGGAAATGTCGTGATAATTGTCCACGCCGGCCTTCAACAAAAGGCCGCCGCCAAACGTGGTCTGGCCGTTTTTGGTTTCACCCACGTAGGCGTAGCTGCTGATATAGGTGGCACCGCCGGAACCGTTGCAGCCGATGACGACCACGCCGTACTGATTGGCCGCGATGGAGGGAAAATATAAATCCAGATTCGGGTCGGCGAGGGTGCCCTGTTCGAGCAGTGTGTGGTCGGCGGCGCGGACGCGATACCAGCGGATGGCGAGGCGGCCGTTAAGCTCCGTGTTGCCCACGGCATACAGGACGCCGCCCACGGCATAGACCTTCGCGCTTAACCGCGCATCGTTCGCCTGCAACGTCGTGGTGCCATCGGGTTGGTGCGCGGTGAACTGCGGGACGCTCAGGTTGGGATTGTCCGGCACGACATAGGGCAGGACATTCAAGAAGGTGGACGGAGTCAGTGTGGGGGTGAGGCCGCCGGCATTTTGCACGGCAAACCAGACGAGGTTTGAGTGCGGGTTGCTGTCGTTGCCAATGTCACCCATCGAAAGAATGCTTCCGCGCGCGCTGCCATCAGTGCAGATGGCCGGTTGCAACACCTCGCCGCGCACGGCGTAATTCATCACGCCGAACCAGGTCATGTTCGCCACCGTCGGCGTGGTGCCGGTCAGATCCGCCTTGGGAATGGAAACCAGGCCCGCGCCCTTCGGGACTTCGCCCGCGCTGTAAAAATCGCCCGAGAGGTAAACCGCGTTGGTGTCCAGACCGAGCGTCGGGAAGTCGGCGAAGAATCCGTTGTCCGGGTCGGCTTGAAACTTGAACCCCTTCCACAGCCCCGTCGGGCTGGCGGTGGTGGAAACCGCCAGCAAAAAATTATTGGCCTCCGCCGTGGGATCGGCGGCGGCGGCATCGAAATCCACCTGCGTGGCAAACCAGCGCTGTGAAGCGGGATCGTAGATCACGCGCGGATCGGTGGTCACGGCATCCGAGGAAATGATCAGCCCGGCATCGGCCCAGAACGCCGCGTTGCTTTTGCGCTGCACGCTCAGGCCCGTGGTCTTGCTGTAAACGGCCACGGTGCCGTTGATGAATTCCATGAAGTGGTTCGGCCCCACCGCGCCATTGCCATCCGGCGGCACGGACTGGGAATTGACGCCGTAAGTGCTGCCCAAAAAATTCTTGCCCAGGGTGACCGTCACCGCGCCATTGGCTTCTGGCAGCGTAGCGCACAACAGGAGGCAGAGTAGTTGGGACGAAAAGGAGGAGAGTTTTTTTAAAAATGAGTTCACGACTGGTGGCCGCCAATTAAGCTCATGTGCGGAGGATCGTCAAGTTTTCCAGCCTTCCGGTGACTGATTTGTCGGCGGCGGCGGGCGGTGACCCGACTTTGGAGGTGGCCGAATCCTTTTGCGTTTGGGATTTTGATTTCCTAGCTTCCCCGGACTTTATGAACGCAAAACTTTTGCTGAAGACCATTTTCATGATCGGCATCCTGCTGCTGCTGGTCATCATGGGCATGAACAACCGCCAGACCGTCGAGCTTTCCATGAAGCCGATCTTGCCGCAGGCGCAGAAGATGAACGCGGCCTACATGTATTTTGCCTTCTTCGGCGTCGGGGTTCTCACCGGCACCGTGCTGACGGCGGGCGGCAAGCGCGGCGGTGGCAAGGGAAAATCGGAGTAACACGCGCAAACCTTTCGTCCTCCTTCTACTTCTCGTCCTCGAACCGGGTGGAAAATCGAGGACGAGGGATTATCCCTTAACAGCGGCCTTGTACGCCAGGATTCCATCCACGATGGCGCGGGCCATCTGCCGGCGATACGCGGGATTTAGAATCTTTTTCTGCTCCACGGGATGCGACATGAACCCGCCTTCGATGAGCACGGCTGGCATCGTTGCTTCGCGCAGCACTTGAAAGCGGGCGCGCTTGATGCCGCGATCTTCGACCGGGAGTTCGCGTCGCAGGGACTTCTGCAATTGGTGCGCGAGGAGCAGGTTTTTTTCATCATTGCCATTGGCGGCGAGCCAGCGGGTGTCGCCGGTTTCGCCGTGTGCGTTGGATGAGCTGGCCCCGGCCGGCGTGAGGCAATAGGTTTCGATGCCTTGCACTTCCAGGCGGTCCACCGGCGAGGAATTGAAGTGGAGGCTGACAAACAAATCAGCGCGGCGGCGGCGGGCGATGGCGGTGCGCTCCGCACGATCCACGTACACATCTTTGGTGCGCGTCATCACGACGTTGAAACCGGCACGGGTCAACTGGCTGCTCAACTCCTGCGCGAGCAGCAGGGTGTATTTTTTTTCCTCGATGCCGCCGACATGTTCGCCCATGTCCGCGCCGCCGTGGCCGGCATCCAGGCAGATGGTTTTGAGTTTGAGGCCGGGCTTGTTCGCGGGCGGATGCAGCAGGGGGTTGAAATTTTTTTCCAAGTCCAACTGGGAAATCCCGACCACGCCGTCCTGGAGCGACACGGGAAAGGACAGCCGCGTCGGCACGCCGTTGATCCGTGCGTCGCAGGAATTGACGGTGAGGGTGAGGCGCGCGACGCCGTTGCTGAGTTCGAGAATTTTTTCCCGGTCGAGCCAGTGGGTTTGGAATTGATTGACTCGCGCCCAGTCGGCCAGGCGCACGTATTCCCGGCCGGTGACGGCTGGCCGGCGGTCGGCCGGGCGCGCGCCGCTGCGGTGCGGCAGCAGCGCCAGCGTGAGCAGCAGTGCGGGGAAAATTCGGGCCGCAATTTTCATGGTGGCGCAATCTGCATACCGGGCGCGGGTTATTCAAGCGAAATGCCGGAATCAAGGGCGCGCGGAAATAGGCTGGACAGCCCGGCGGATTGTCTTTAGTTGTGAAGTCATCCAGCGAAGACACGGCGGATTCATTCTTCCGGATGGAAAAGTTGAAGCGGCCATTCGAGGTGCTGGGCGATCAACAAGGATCCATGCTTATGCCGAAATCATCTGTCAGTGTCGTACCCGTGGGGAAAAAAGTTTGCAAACCGTTCCTGCTTGAGGTCATGGTTTTCAGCCCCGAATCCGGCTACAAATTCAAGGTCATCGTCGAGCGCTCCTGCACGCCCGAGGCCGACGCCATCTGGAAACTGGTCTTTGATCTGTTCAAAGTGACGGGCACCCAGGAAGTTCAAATCGTCCACGTCTCGTTCACCACCGGCACGCCCGTGGAAGCGAAGGCCGTGCAAAGCATGGCGGCGCAGGGCGTGAAGCCGGCGCAGGCCAAAATCCTGGTGGAGGAAGTGCATCCTGCCGCCAAAGCCATTGAAGGTGTCGCCAATCCAAAGCCCGCGCAGAAGCAAAAACTTCACGACTCCCTGAGCAAAGTGGTCAACGTGAGTTTTCCTTGACCCTGCGGCCATGCGCTTCCAGCTCAAGCTCAAACATCGGGCCGGCCTTTGGCTGGCCTTGGTGTTGCCGCTGGGATGCTGCGCACAAATCGCCGCGCCCGTCACCAGCTTGGAAGTCGGTGATGCCACCGCCAGCCCCGGAGCACGCCCGTTTCATCTCCGGGAAAAAGTCGCGCACGCCCGCGCGCAAAAACAGAAAGTTTATGCTCTGCGTGTCGGCGCGGTGGCGGTGGAGGGCCGCTGGGCGGGCAACGTGAAATTACCGCTCGTCACCGGTGAACTGCTGACGCCGGAAAAACTTTCCGCCGCCATGGAAGCGCTGGAGGCGGACGTCACCGCCGACACGTTTCGCGGTTATGGGCTGCGGTCGCAGGGCGAGATTGGCGTGCTTTACATTGACGTGGACTTCGCCACCAACGCGCCGCCCAACGCGCGTATTGTGGATGTCACGTTCCGTCCTTACTACGTTCACTTCTCACTCGTGAAAATGGGTGACAACGTCCTGCCCATCCCGCGCTCGGCGTTTCCAACATTTTACCAAAATGTTCCCCGACCGTTGCTCGCGCTCAAACCGAGCGTCAGCGTTTCCTACGACCGCGCCTTCGGCACCGCGCTGGGGGCGGCCGTGGAAACCGACCTGCTCAACCTGTCCGATCCCGCGCGGCACAGCGCATCGCCGGAGTTGGATCGTCACCTCGACTTGTCGCTGCAAGGGGCCAAGGCGTTGGAGGAAATTTATCATCGCGAAGTTGGCGGCTTGCGCTACCACGTCAGGCAGGACGGTCGGGCATTGCAGGAAATTAATTTTCGCGCCGGTTACGACGGAGCCAGCGAACCGCTGGGCCAGTTCGAGCACACGCGCCAGGCCGGTTTTGGCGGCGGCGGGCTGATGTGGCATCTCGCCCACAACACCCGCGTCGCGCTCGACACCGGCTACCGCTACAACTCCGATGAATTAAAAGGACAACCCGGCCCACTCGGCGCCCGCTCCTCCGCGCACGAACAATTCAACCGCCTGCTGCTCGACACCATCCCGCGTCCGCTCTACGGCTTTCTGCGCGCCACGGTTTGGGAGGACAACGGCTGGTTGAACGGTTCCGCCGGTGCCTATCAACGGCTCGCCGGCCGCGTCGGTTATGCGAAAGAAATTCCGCTGACCGACAATCAAAGCATCGGCCTCGAACTGGTGGCCGGCGCGGGCAAGGTCTGGGGCAACGCTCCTGCGCAGTCGCGTTTCTTCGGCGGCAATTCGCCCGGACAATTTTTGTACGACAGCCTCTCATCCACCACGTTGTTGAACATGCCGGTCGGGCCGATCCTCCGCAGCTTCGGCGAAGGCCAGGCCGGATTGTCCGCACCGGGCGGACGGCGCGGCGGCGAGGCTTTCTGGCATGTGAACTTGAACCTGACCTTGCCCATTCCTTATTTTTCCCGCGCCCTGATCCCCAACGAACTCACCGACCTTGAAGATGAAAATGGCCACCCGACTTCGCTCAAGCAACTGCTCCGCCGGCAGATTGACGTGACCGGCCCGAGCATGTTGGCGGCGACCTTGATGCAGCAAGGAATGAGCGATGCGGAAGCGGCGGCGAAGGCGGAAAACATCCTGGACGAAATCAAGCCCGCGACGCATTACATCATCAACGACGCCAATCTTTACTCGATCAAACCGCTGCTGATGTTCGACGCGGCGGGACTGTCGGGCGGCGGTCTGGCTGGTCAAACGTGGCTGGCGGCGGGCGGCGGGCTGCAACTCACCATCGTCACCGCCAAACTGGAAGTCGGCTATATGCACACGTTGAGCGGGCCGACCTTCGGGTCGCGCGGCAACTTTTTTTTCCGGCTCGTCTTCCAGAATCTTTTTTGACCGCGCCATCCGACCTCGGGGTGCTTCTTGAGGCACTGCTCTCGGAGCGCCGGTCTCCGACCCGGCAAGCATTGAGTTTCGGCAGCAACGCGCCGGATCGGAGATCGGCGCTCCGCAACGTCAGCGATGTTTTGACTCCTTGCCTCAAGAAGCCTTTCCGCCTGCGCGCGCAGTTTGACGCTATACACTCCCGCCGGGCTTTGCTAGTGTCTGCGCACTTATGGCACTTGATGATTTTTTATTGGAAGCGGAAGAAAAAATGGAGAAGACCGAGCAGGTGGTCGGGCATGAATTTGCCGGCGTCCGCACCGGCAAGGCGTCGGCGGGCCTCGTGGAAAACATCCTCGTGGAAGTTTACGGCTCCGCGATGCGCATCCGCGAACTGGCCGGCATCACCGCGCCCGAACCGCGTACCCTCGCCATCCAGCCGTGGGACGCCACCACGCTGCCGGCCATTGAAAAGGCGATTCAAAAAAGCAACCTCGGCCTCTCGCCCGCCACGCAGGGCAAGGTCATCCGTATTTTCTTTCCCGAACTGAGCACCGAGCGTCGTCAAGAGTTCGTCAAAATCTGTAAGAAGATGGCCGAGGATGGTCGCGTGGCCGTCCGCCATGTTCGCCGCGACACGATGGACTTGCTGAAGAAGCACGCACACGACAGCGGCACCACCGAGGATCAAGTGGAGGCGGCGGAAAAAGAATTGCAAAAGATGACCGACACCTACATCGGCAAGATTGACGCGAGCCTGGCCGGCAAGGAAAAAGAAATCATGACGGTCTGAACCGTTCCGCATGAAAACGGAAAGCGATCCCGAAGATTTGGAAGCCTTGTGGAAGTCGCCGGAGAATTGAAAGGCTGGCAGCATCTACTACTGCAAAGCCGACCCGCGCGTCATCGTTCCCAAACGGCAGAAGTGGATGGGTTGGACGATCAACTTCGCCCGGGCCTCGGCCTTTCCCACGCTGCTCGGGCTGGTCGCTTCCATTTCAATTCCCCTGGCCTGGCTGGCTTTTCACGGATTCGTGAACACTTGGATTTGGTTCGCCGTCTTGGTCGCGGATATTGTCGTGGTGTGTTTGATCTGCTGGCTGATGGCGGCAACGAAAAGGCGGTAGTCAGATTTTCAGAGTTAACCCCTCGTTTTGGCTATGGGTCTTGATGCAGTCGAAATTGTGATGAAGGTCGAGGACGCTTTCGAGATTTCCATCGAAAATGAGGAAGCGGGAAAAATTGTCACGCCCCGCCAACTCATCGAACTGGTCGTGGGCAAAGTCGGAAGGACGGATCGTGCTCAATGCCTGACTCAGCGTGCGTTTCACAAGCTTAGAGCTTCGTTAATTCGTCACACCGGACTTGCACGTTCGGCAATCAGGCCGGGAACGCAGATGGCTGTTTTGCTTCCATCGCAAACGAGAACAGTTGCACTACGGGAATTGCTTGATGACATCGGCCTAGCTGCAAATCCTGAACTGGTGAGGCCGGGCTGGCTGGTTATGTTGATCCTATTTGGCGCTCCAGTCAGCGGAGCGGCAGCGGCATTTCTTCTTGGTCAGGTGCTTTACTCTTCAACCTTTGTGGTGGTTCAGTTCCTGACTTTTCCAATAATGTCCGCCCCGATTACAGCAGTTTTTATTGGGTGGTTGGCGATGCGTCTGACGCGCAGCATGTGTCACAACTTCAAACCAGCGATGGCAACGGTGGGAGGATTCTCGCGTTGGATTGTTGCACATGGATCCGAAATTGTCGGAGCGCCTCCAGGTCAGTGGAGCCGCGAACAAGTTGCCGAGAGAGTGCGCGAAATTGTGATTGATAGTCTTGGTTGTGAAAAGGAATACCGCGAGGACGCTCATTTCTTGAAGGACTTGGGATTGAGTTGATCTAGAAATTCACTTTCGCATTTCCATCCGTCCTGCTTTGTCCCATCTTCCCCACCGCAAAATTTTTATGGCTGAAAACGCAAAGAGCAATTACGACGAGAGCAAAATCAAAACGCTGTCCTCGCTGGAACACATCCGGCTGCGCACGGGCATGTACATCGGCCGCATCGGCAACGGCTCCAATCCCGACGACGGCTGTTACATCCTCCTCAAGGAGGTCGTGGACAACACCATTGACGAATTCATCATGGGCCACGGCAAGGAGGTCCAGATCAGCATCGAGGGGAACCGCGTGGCCGTGCGCGATTTCGGGCGCGGCATTCCGCTCGGCAAAGTCGTGGACTGCGTTTCCAAGATCAACACGGGCGCGAAATACAACGACGACGTGTTCCAGTTCAGCGTTGGCCTGAATGGCGTCGGCACCAAGGCGGTCAACGCGCTGTCCAAAAACTTTCTCGTGCGCAGCCATCGCGAGGGTGAATTCGCCGAGGCGTCGTTCAAGCAGGGCAAGCTCAAGAAGGAGGACAAGGGCAAGACCAAGGAACCCAACGGCACGTTCATCGAGTTCGAGGGCGACCCGGAAATTTTCAAAGACAGCGAATTCCGCGTTGAGCACATCGAGCGGCGGCTGCGGCATTACAGCTATCTCAACTCGGGTTTGAAGCTGATCTTGAAGGTGGCGGGTGCGGAACCGAAGACGTTTCAGTCGCGTCTCGGCCTGATGGATTTGGTGATGGAAGATCTGGAGTCGGATGGTGCGGAGCCGCTTTATCCGCCGTTGCATTACACAAGCAAGACCTTGGAGTTTTGTTTCACGCACAGCAACTCGCGCTACGGGGAGACGTTTTATTCCTTCGTCAACGGCCAGTACACCAGCGACGGGGGCACGCATCTGAGCGCGTTTCGCGAGGGCTTGCTCAAGGCGGTCAACGAATACGCCAAGGCCAAGTACGAAGGCGATGACGTGCGCGAAGCCATGATCGGCGCGGTGGCGATTCGGCTGAAGGACCCCATCTTCGAATCGCAGACGAAGAACAAGCTCGGCAACACGGAAATCCGCACCGAACTCGTGAACAACGTGCGCGAGGAGCTGCTGCATTTCTTCAATCGCAACAAGGCCATCGCCGAAAAAATCATGGCGAAAGTCGAGGACACCAAGCAGCTCCGCAAGGAATTGCAGGACGTGAAGAAGCTCGCCCGCGACCGCGCCAAGGCGATCACGCTGCGCATTCCGCAGCTCAAGGATTGCAAGCATCACCTCGACAAGAAACGCGAGAAGGGTGCCGGCACGCAGGTGTTCATCTGCGAAGGCCAGTCCGCCGCCGGCTCGATCACGAGCTGCCGCGACGTGAACAACCAGGCCGTGTTCGTCCTCAAAGGCAAGCCGCTCAACGTCTGGGATCTCAAGCGCGACGTGGTCTATAAGAACGACGAGATGTACAACCTGATGCAGGCGCTGAACATCGAGGACAACTTCGACGGCCTGCGTTACGACAAGGTCATTCTCGCCACCGACGCCGATGTGGACGGATTGCACATCCGCAATCTGATGATCACCTACTTCTTCCGCTTCTTCGACCAGCTCGTTCACGATGGGCATCTCTACGTACTGGAGACGCCGCTGTTCCGCGTGCGCAACAAGGAGAAGACGATTTACTGCTACTCCGAAGCCGAGCGCGACACGGCGATTAAGACGCTGGGCGGCAAGCCCGAGATCACGCGGTTCAAAGGCTTGGGCGAAATTTCCCCGGCGGAGTTCAAGCAATTCATCGGAAAAGAAATGCGCCTGAGCAAAGTCGAGCACGCGACCAAGGCCGAGGCGTCCGGCATCCTCACGTTCTACATGGGCAAGAACACGCCCGAGCGCAAAGATTACATCATGGAAAATCTCGTGGTGCCGGTCGAAGAATGACCCGGTAGAGAAGCGCTTTGCTGTGGGGACCTTTTATTTAGGCGCGCGGCAGAGATGGTTCGTTTTCATAAATCTGAATTTCGGTTGTTAGAGAGGTTGTCCCGGGTGTCTCTGCCAAAGCGTTCCACCCTGTCAAATGCCGCCAGCGCGAAGGCCGGCGGCATTGCGTTGGTTTAGCTTACAGCGGTTTCAGCATGATCAGCCGACTCTTGGCTGGTGCCGTGATCACCATCCGGACGCCCCTCCGATCCAGCACCAAGAGGGTTCGAGTTGTGAGGCAATTCTCCCCGGTCCGAGCAAGCGGAACGGGGAGTTGTGTTCAAGCGCGCGCCTGTGGTCGTCTGACCGGTCAGCGACTCAACACGTAGCCGTGGGGTAGAAAGTCGGCATCGTAGTAAGTTCCGATGATCTGCTTGCGGTCGTTGATGCCGAAGGCGTAGGTCACGAGTGCGCCGGGAATTTCGATGCCGGTGAAGACGCCTTTCTCGTTCACAAAGCTGTGGGGGGTAAAGGCGCTGTCATAGACATACCCGACGATCTGGCCCTGTTCGTTGACGTCTCTGGGGTAGCTGCCGGTCGCGCTGGATGCCGCGAAGGAAGTGTAGACTCCCTTCTCATAGGTGAAGCTGTGGTTTTGGAAGTTTTGGTCATAGGCATACCCGACGATCTGGCCCCGGTTGTTGATGCTTTGCGGATAGGTGAGCCGGGCGCCGGGAAAATCGGGGAGCGCGGTATAGACGCCCTGGTCGTAGATGAACCCGTGGTCGTCATGGCCGTCACTGTAGAAGCCGAGGATCTGGCCCCGATCGTTGATGCCGGTGACCAAACCGCCACCTTTCAGAGCACCGGGAAACTCGACGCCAGTGTAGATGCCCTTGTCATACACATAGCTGTGGGCAATGTAGTCGCTGTCAAAGGCGTTCCCGACAATTTGCCCCCGGTCGTTGATGCGAGTGGGTTCAAAGTCGAGGCCGGTATAGTTGCCGTGCGCGTAGATGAAGCCGTGGGGGTTAAAGTCGCCGTCGAAATAGATCCCGATGACCTGTCCACGGTTGTTGCTGTCAATGACGATAAGGTCCAACGCGCCGGGAATGTCCGGCAGGATGGTCACCTTGTCCCAGCCGAATTGCCCAGAGCCGGTCCGCTGGACCGCGGTTTCAGGATTTCGGGCGTGACGCTGAACCAGACCACCAGCGGCCTGATACAGGCGCTGGACGTGCAGCGGTCGCGCCGCTGCGCCCGGCGCGAACTGGGCATGGCCGGCCGAAGTGAGGAAACCGAGGGCTGCGGTCGCGAAAAGCCCGTGGATCAGATGGAGGGAGGTGGTTTTCATGTTTTGTTTTTGGTTGTGACTGCTGGTTGCGGTCTTTGGTTTGTATTCGAACTGCGTTTCTTGTGGTCCGCCCGGAGGGGCCTCGCACACGGAACACATTCATCGCGTTCCACCCTGTCATGAGCCAAATCTCGACAAAAAGGCTCACGGAATGTTTTCTTTTTGTTAGCAGCCCGTAAAACTAGTAGCCGCCGAGGTAACGAGGCGGACAAGATTCTCAGATTTCCGGAGGAATCCACCTCCTCACGTCGGCGGCTACGCTCCTGTTCGGGATTTTTATTTCGTGTGGCGTGAGCCGTTTTGGCGTTAAATAGCGCATGTATGGGCGATGAAACGAATCACATGAAACCCACCTCGCCTGAACAATCCGTGTTCGCCGAGGCGCTCGCTCGCACCTCGCCTGAAGCCCGCGCCGCTTATCTCGCTGTCGCCTGCGGGACTGACATCGCCTTGCGCGGACGCGTCGAGGCCCTGCTTCGCGCCGCCGAGAGCGCCGATGATTTTCTCGAACAACCGCCGACGGGTCTGGTGGCCGGCGACCGATCAACCATGATCGTGACCTTCCCCAGCGAAAAGCCCGGCGACAAAATCGGACGCTACAAATTGCTTCAGCAAATTGGTGAGGGTGGCTGCGGTGTCGTTTACATGGCCGAGCAGGAGGAACCGGTGCGCCGCCGCGTCGCGCTCAAGGTCATCAAACTGGGCATGGACACGAAGTCGGTGATTGCCCGCTTCGAGGCGGAGCGCCAGGCGCTGGCATTGATGGATCATCCGAACATTGCGAAGGTGTTCGACGCCGGCGCGACGGAAACGGGCCGTCCCTACTTCGTCATGGAGTTGGTACGTGGAATTAAAATCACGGACTACTGCGACCAGAGCAATCTGCCCACCGAAGAACGGTTGAAGCTGTTCACGCAAGTCTGCCAGGCCATCCAGCACGCCCACCAGAAGGGCATCATCCATCGTGACATCAAACCGTCGAACATTCTCATCGCGGATCACGATGGCGTACCCGTCCCCAAGGTGATTGATTTCGGCATCGCCAAGGCCACCACCGGTCAACGCCTGACTGACAAGACCGTCTTCACCGCCTTCGAGCAATTCATCGGGACGCCTGCCTACATGAGTCCAGAGCAGGCCAACTTGAGCGGGCTGGATATTGATACGCGGACCGATATCTACGCGCTCGGGGTGTTGCTCTACGAATTGCTCACCGGCCAGACGCCCTTCAATGCCAGGGATTTGATGGCCGCCGGACTGGACGCGATGCGCCGCATCATTCGCGATCAAGAACCAGTACGCCCGTCCACTCGACTCAGTACGCTGCTGGCTGCTGATCTCACCACCGTGGCCAGTCACCGTCA
>JAYWBR010000099.1:0-7122 GCA_043781315.1 Verrucomicrobiota bacterium
CGCAAGGTTGCCCCGTTGCTTCAAAATGCATGGAAGCAATGGCAGGCAAAGGCAGCGCAGAAAAACCGCACTGGCGGCAGCGGTTACGGCAAACCACCCAAAGGCGAACAGCCTGATCACACGAAAGGATTCTGATGACAATTACCATGTGCCAACAAGAGATGAAAACCTGCAACGAGTGCGGAGCCGAGTGGCAACTTGACGACTTCATCCCCAGCGTCATGGCTGCGATGGTCAAGACCTGCCCGGCCTGCTCAGATCGTCACGCGCTTGAACACCAACGGCAGCTTATTCAAAAATCAAAGCTCTGCCGACTTGCGGAATGGAATCGGATTTGCCCGCCTGATTACCTCGACACAGTGCCGTCAAAGCTGCCATTCCCGATGAAGCTCAACAGCGTCTTGGCGTGGCAGTATGGCCCGAAGGGTCTGTTGCTTCACAGCCCGACGGGAGCGGGAAAGTCTCGCTGCGCCTGGATGCTGCTCAAGCGCGAGTGGGAAGCGGGCCGGACGGTCAAGAGTCTGAACGCATCGGCGGGCCTCACCTATGCCGAGAAATACAGCCGCAGCCCCGCCGAGGTTGGATTGTGGATTGATCGTCTCTGCCAGACAGACCTGCTGCTTATGGATGACGTGTTCAAATCGAAGCTCACCGACAGCTTCGAGTCAGCCCTTTTCATAATCGTCATGCACCGCACGGAGCACAAATTGCCAATCATCGTTACCACAAACGACAATGGGGACAGCCTGCTCCAACGCCTCAGCCCGGATCGTGGCGAGCCTCTGGTTCGCCGGATCAAAGAGTTTTGCAAATCAATCGCCTTCTCCAACTGAAAACCAATTTATGGATAAAATCAAATTCACGGTGCCGCCGGTCATCAAAGACCAACGCAACAAGCCGGAGTTTCCAGACGACTTCACGACAATTAAAAATCTTTGCCCGATGGTGGATAAGTCCGTTGAATTTGATTGGGCAGGACTGTTCTCAGCAATGGAAGAGCCGGGCGGGCCAGAGAAACTGGCGGCGCAGTTGGCTGACTCAGATCGTGAGTTGCTCGCGAACGTGCTCGGGCAAATCCTCCGGTGGGCGTTGGCCGCTGATAAGATCGGGGCCATCGGCATACGCACGGTGGCGCTTTGCTGGCTAATTGATCCCTCCTACTTTGATGGCGGGCCTTCGTGCGCGGAATTGTCGAAGCGGTTTGGTTTCAAAAACCGAGAGTATCTATCGAAGCATACGGCGAACGCGCGCCGTAAATTTAAAATAAAAAACCGGGCACAAGACCACGCCCACAATTTCAAAAACTGATGAGCGACCAACCCGATTTTCCCGACGATGAGCCGATCCTTCCAGTCGAAAACTGCTCGTGCTCGATCTGCCGGCAGTTGCGCGACGCCAGCGCCGCTGCAGCGCCGGACGTGAAGGAGCCCGAGTGAACCAGCCGCTTCCAGATGGCCACGCCTTTAACGACCACGGCCAGCCAGAGCCGAAGGTGGAATTTGATTTCGCAGCGGTGGATGGTGGCGACGATGGGCGTGCAGGAAACGCGGAAGACCTGGCGCGTGTCCGTGGCGAAGCAGCGATTGCCGTTCTCCGGCTGGTGACGCTCGGGGATGTTTCCGCAGAGAAAGCGGGCCGCCGAGCATACCAGCTTTTGCACTGCCTGCGACCGGAAAAAACACAAATGGAACTGGCGGATTTGCTCTGCGTCACACAGCCCCGAATCAGCCAAGAGCTTATAGCCCTACGTCATCAAATCTCCAATCTTTTCAACTGAACGGTCAATGTAGCACGGGCTACAAACTTATACGCCCCGGCATTGGTAGAGGCGTGCAACGCCACAAATCAAAAATATGAAATCACTGCCACCACTGCCAGCGAAGGCCGATCAAGCAGACTTTGAAGCGCGGGAACACCTGCTCGACACGCAATGCCGCATTTTGTCGGCGCAACTCAAAGCCAAGGGCGAAACGCTCACGGCACCGGAGTTGGCCGGCCTGGACTTGTTTCAGCGCGTTGCCGCCCTGGACGCTCACGGCACCATGATTGAGCAGAAGCTCGATGGCAGCTTTGCTGCGGCGAGCAACTTGATTGCTTCCGGCTCCGTGGCCACAAAGGGCGGCATCATGGCTCAACTCTACGCGGCTCGCGGCGTCACCGATGCGGCTGGCCTGGAATCGAAGTCGGCACCGTCCGCGCAACTGAAAGGTGAATCTTTGACGGAATACTGCGCCCGTGTTAACCGAGAACAAACCCCCCAGTAAACCACCACCACACACCACCACACCCAAACCAGTTTATGAATATCATTTCCAAAATCTTCGGCGCGAAGCCGGGCGACAGTGATGCCGCTGACAAAATCGAAACCGCTGAGGAAGCACCCGTCGTTGAGCCTACCGATCTCGACGGGCCGCTGCCGTCCACGTTCGGGGAATTGCTTCCGATCCTGACACGGCTCGGCGGCTTGAAGGGCACACACACGACGCGCTCGGCGTGGCGCAAATGGCATCTGCGGCACCAGGATGTCCGCAAACTTTGTTTTGACCTGCAACAGGTTCCCAAGCTCGGCGACATCACGCCGGATGCTCACGCGATTAATCGCCAGCGGATTGACGGCGGCCCGGAACGCCGGGCGGCACGGATCGCGAAGCTGGAAGCCTTTTTGAAGCTCCCGACGCCGGAATTCAACAAGCCGCCCAGTTACGGTCTTGACTGTGATCCAAAACAGGCTTTGCTCGAAGAGCCGGTCATTCAGCAGGACATCTGGATGTGCCGCCGCTTGCTTGCGGAGGCGGAGATTCACGAGCATACGCATTTTGACCTGGCCTATCCCACCAGCCGGGCGCACGAACTGGAAAGCGAGATGCAACGCGCCACGGACTTGGATCGTGTCCGCACGCTCCGCGCTGAACTCAGCACCATCAAAACATTGCCCGGTTCGCGGGTTGGCGAGATGAACGCTCGCGGATCGTTCTCGCAAAAGTATCAGCCAGCTTTGGCGGCGATTGGCAGTCTGCTCAAAACATGCTCCGGGTTCTACCTATTGTGGCAACTGGACGCGCTGGACGCAGAGGAATTCTTTTTCGCCGCCTACGGTTTGCCTCGCCAATCCACTCAGGTAAGCGCCCGATTTGAAGCGGCCACGAAGCATTTGCCGACCGCGAGCAATTCCACCCTTGAATACTTCGGCGTGAATGACATCGCGGCGGTTTAACTGCGGCACCCAACAACCATGAAAAAACGACTACTCATCGCGGCTCTGGCCGCTCTCTCGATCACAGCGCACGCACAACCGTCCGGCATTTACGCGACGCTGATTAACGGTGGCACCATTGAGTTGCGCTCGCACTTCGGACGACTCGAACAACGCGAAGCTCTCGCTGTGCGCTGCGTTGCGAACCACAACGTAGTTGCACTTCTTTCCAAACTGGTCGGCAAGGCGTTGGATTTGATCCACGCTGTCCGATTCGTGGTTCACGGGCATGACGAGCGTGAGTGTCGCGCCCATTGCTGACAACACGGCTGGCAGGTCAATTTCGGTGAAGTAATCAATGAACAGGTCGGTGGACGCGGCGCGGCAATCCATGACAACCAGATTCGCCTTTTCCAGCGCGGCGAAGATTCCGTCGAGTTCACGCCGGTTATTCAAATCGAGAAACCGGGTGTCGGGGTGAAACCGCTTAAACGTCGAGTTTTCGTTGTCGCTATCAATCGCAACGTGCGCGACGCCCCGGTCTTTGAGGAACTGCACGAAGTTGACGGCGAAGAAACTTTTGCCGACGCCGCCTTTGCCATTGAGGATGAGGTCGAGTCGTTTCATGTGCTTTCAGGTTTGAGCATCCGCACTTGGGCGATGCGCGGGCCACGGCTGCGGGTTTGCGGATTTCCGCTGCCATTGGAGTCCGGTGGTGGCTCTGATTGCGCTGGTGCAGCCACTCGACCATTTGGCCCGGCAGGAGACGGCGGGCGTTTTCGTCCAGGGCGACGGTGTGGGCGGACAATCTCGCCAATAATCTGATGGCAGAACGTGGCGATGGCTGTCTTGCTCGTCGGCAGGCAATGTTGAGTGAGCAATTCGGCAATGGCGCGATACGACGCCCGCCTTTGTCTCAATTCAGCGATGACATCCTTCGCCGGGAGCAAGTCTTGAAACTTCTGTGGACGGAGCGGCGTAAAGTCCGCGACCGCTTGGCGGACTGTGGCTGGGTCAAACGAGGTCATAGGCCGGAATGGGTTGGATGCGAACCGGGAAACTGATCGGCGGCAAAATGGACACGGCGATGCAATGGCGCGGACAATTCGTTGCCGGGCCATGCTCGCGGACAGATTGCGTCCGTGACCAGTTCGCGGACGTGGACAGTTCACGGCTGCGGACTGGTTGTGGACAAGGTGCGGCCGTGTCCGCTGCCGGATCGTGGACAGTCAAAGCCGATTCGTTGCCGAGGCTGCGGACTGTTCGAGGACGCATCTGTTTGCGCGGACTGAACGCGGACACGGATAGTTCGCGGACACGGACTGTTTGCGTCCGCGCCCTGTTCTCGACTGAATCAAGGTCGCGGATTTGCCGCGCTCGTGGCCATGAGCCGCTCACTTCGCGCGGATGTCCCGCGTGTTCCCCGCGACTGCCTCGCGGACGCAGAAGCCTTGCGCCAGCAAGGGGTAAAGCGTGCCCTGTATTAAACATGATGAGAAACACACTGCCTCCTTTGCTCCACCAACTCGTCGCGCCAGTTCTTCAACTGTGTGGCAACGGACTCGATGCGGGTGGTTTGTTCAATCGTCCCCACTTCGATGCGTCCGGCGTAGTGAGCACCAAGTGGTGATTCCTCCAGTTGCATCACGGAATGTTCGGCGTGGATATTGAGACGCTCGCCAAGTTTGTTCAGCACTTCGATGGCGGTGCGTAATTGAGCGGTGGTGGGTGTTTGCATAATCAGATACGGATGCCGCGCGTTGGTTTGTTGGCGAGTTCCTGTCGGTGTCCCGGTCGCCTTTTGTGAAGCCACTGCGCGTGTCTCACTTGTTGCGAAGTGACGGGATGCGCCCACGGATTACCAAAGCCAAGTTGCGCGGCGGTTTCCTCGGCGATGAGTTTGTTGGGCGCTTCGACAACCGTGCGAAGTGGATCACCCAACTCGCGGGCGTGTTCCCTGTCGGTGTGGTAAATGCCCCAGAGTTGACTGCCCGGCTTCGGAGTCACGGTTGTGCTCATGCCAGCAGTTCACCACAAGCCGCCTTTCCGAAGATGTATCAGCTACACAAAATGCGCGGACAGTCCGTGTAATGTCCGGGGCATGGTCACGGCAAAGACGCAATACAACCTCAAGAACGCAGAGGAATACTTCGAGGAACACCTGGCGGTCGGGGACTACTACGACGAAGGACAGCGGGTGGCGGGCGAATGGATTGGGTTGGGAGCAGAACGGCTTGGATTGGCCGGGAAAGTCCGCGCCGAAGATTTCCTGCGGCTGTGCGAGAATCAACATCCGTCTTCCGGCGAGACGTTGACTCAACGGTTAAATACAACGCGGACGGAAAGCGGAGACAACGCGGCCAATCGGCGGATATTCTTCGACTTCACTTTCTCACCGCCGAAGTCGGTTTCGATTGCGGGATTCCTGGGCAAAGACGAACGCATTCTTGATGCACACAACCGCGCCGTGCGGTTGGCGTTGCGGGAGTTTGAAGCGTTCACGGCAACGCGCGTGCGAGTCGGTGGGGCGCAGAGCGACCGTTTGACCGGCAACTTTGCCGCCGCCCTGTTCACGCATGACACGTCGCGCACGCTCGATCCGCATCTGCATACGCATTGCATTGTTTTCAACGCGACGTTTGACGAGATTGAGAATCGTTGGAAGGCACTTCAGAATCACGAGCTTTTGCGCGCCAGAAAGTTTGCCGAGAACGCCTATTACCACGAACTCACTCGCGAACTTCGGGGCTTCGGCTACCGGATTCGTAATCGCGTGCGAGGTGATTTTGAAGTTGAAGGCGTCTCCGAACAACTGTGTGAACGGTTTTCCAAGCGGCACACGCAAATTGACGAAGCCCTCGCCAAACTGCTTGCGGAAAAACCCGAACTGGCTGGAGCAAACTTCCAAGCCCTGCGCGCTCAACTCGCCACGGCAGAACGAAGTCGCAAGCAAAAGGATTTGAGCCGCGCAGAATTGCTGACGCTGTGGGAAGCGCAGCTGAGCGAAGCTGAACGTGCTTCCCTGCGCCTGCTTTCCAAACTGCCGGGCAATCACTTGAATGAGAAAATCCCCATCACTGTCAGCGAGGCCGTTCAATGGGCAGAGGAACATTTGTTCGACCGCAATTCGGTCGTGCTCGAATGTCAGGTCTGGCAGGAAGCATTGGGTCGGGCTCGGGGCGAAGGCTTTTCGGTTTCGCAACTCAAGGAATTCACGCAACTGCGGGGTTATATCCGTGACGCCGAACGTCCTGGCGAAGTGACGTTGCGCGAAGTCCTGCTGCGCGAATGGGAAATCGTGCAGACCGCAAAAGACGGCGTGGGCGATTCCTGGCCACTGGTTGCGAACCCGCGTCCGGCAAATCTAAAACTGGACGATGAACAACGCCGCGCGCTCGATGCCTTGCTTTCCTCCATCAATACCGTTTCCGTGTTTCGCGGCGGCGCTGGCACGGGCAAGAGTTTTGTCCTGCACGAGCTGGTCGAACAACTTCGGGAGACTGGCCGGCGCGTCGTAGTTCTCGCGCCGCAGCGTCAACAAGTCGTGGAAATGGAAAAGGCGGGATTCCCGTCGCCCTCTACCTTTGCCAATTTCATCCTCAAGCGTGAATTGGCTGAACGCGCGGTCGTCGTGGTGGACGAAGCCGGGCAAATCGGTGGACGGCAAATGCTCGAACTGATGCGGCTGGTCCGGGAGGGGAATGCCCGGCTGATACTTTCGGGCGACACGCGGCAGCACGGAGCGGTTGAGGCTTCGGACGCGTTGCTGGCAATTGAGCGGCACTCCGGCGTCAGGCCAGTCGAGTTGCACAAGATTCGACGGCAAGACCCGGCGCTTGGCAAAGACGCCGATGAGCGCACACGCATCAAGCAGTATCGGAACGCCGTCGAATCAGCGGCGGCGGGCAAGTTGAGTGAATCGTTTGAAC
>JAYWBR010000100.1:0-7075 GCA_043781315.1 Verrucomicrobiota bacterium
GCCGCTAAATTTTCAATGCGGTAAAGTCACGCTTTTAATGAACTGCACTTCGTCGGTTTTGTAAGGCGTGCCGTCCGTTCTAAAGATGTCGTGGAACCATAGCGGCGGTTCGTTCGTGTAAGTTTTCTCCCATGAGTCCCACGGAAAAATCGTCTGCGTTTTGCCGGAGACAAATCCCCAGTTGTAAGCGCCGACATTCTGCTCCTTCATGTAACCGAGGTTCGGATCGAATTTGCTGCCGACCGGTCGCGCCATGTATTCGGTGCAGATGATCGGACGATGATACCGGCGCAAATTTTCCACGCAGGGTTTGAGCTTGTCCAAACTGTCGTAGTTGTGAAACGTGATGATGTCCGATTGCTCCAACTGCAATTTCTCCATCGGCGAAAGTTTCGCCGGATCGGCCCAAGGTCCCATCCACGGCGCGGACGACAGCGGTTGCGACGGCTTCATCGCCCTCGCCCACGCAAACGTTTTTTCAAGCAACAACAACGCGGACGCCACCTTGTTCGTCGGCTCCAACTTGTTGTAGCCGGAGCCGTTCATGTTGTCCGGCTCGTTGTAGAGGTCCCAAAAATCAATCCGCTTGTCCTTGCGAAAATGTCCGACCACGCCTTGAACGTAACCCTTCAGTTCATCGAGCCGCGCGGGATTCGCAGTGAATTCACGGCCGGGTGTTTGCACCCAACCGGAGTTGTGCACGAACGGTTTCGGATCGCGCTGCTGGCCAAGTTTCGGATCGGGATCCCAGCAGGAATCGAACAGCACGAACATCACGCCGATGTGATGTTTATGTGCGATGTCGAGAAACTGATCCATGCGTTTCAAAAAGCCTTTCGAGTCCTGCTGCCACAGCAAATGATGCAGAAAAACGCGAACGCTCGTGAAGCCGAGTTGCTCCGCCCAGCCCAGCTCTCGATCAATCGTAGCGACATCAAACGAATCCGCCTGCCACATTTCCAACTGGTTGATGGCGGTGCTGGGGCTGAAGTTGCAGCCGACCAGCCAGCGATGTTGCTGGCTCCATTCGTTGGCTTTTTCTTCCGACCAGCGGGATTGCGCGCTGGCGAGGCCGCCGCCCATTCCCAACACAAGCACGATTACGTAGGACAATTTCATTTTGTTTTTCATAAATTTTTCTCTTTGACGGCGAATGCGGCTGCGCAATTGTTTGACGGAGCGCGGGCTTCAGCCCGCTTTAATGTTCAAAGCTCCGTGACACAGGAGAATTCACAAGCCTCCTGCGCTGCGTGCGGTGAAGCGGCGTAAACGCCGCGCTCCGCGTTTGACGATTGATTTCACGGAGTTGTCACCTGCACGCGCATAAAAAGCGGATTGCCCGTGCTGGCGGGGACGCTGCCCTGCCGCACTTCGTGGTTGCCGTTGGTGTAAACGCCGAGGTCGGTGACGCTGTTAGTCAGCCAGCCAAGCAGATCAGAACTCCACTGAACTTGGTAAAATAAATCGGTCGCCATCAAGCTGTGCGTGTAAGTCATCGTCAAATTCGTCCCGAGCATCGCGGCGGCCGGGACCGCGGATGATGGATCGGCTACGATTGGGTTCAATCCAAAAAAACGTTCCATCACATTCGCAATGCCGTCACCGTCGGGATCGGCGTTGTCGGCGGCGTTGTTGGTGTTCGCGGTGGTGTTGAAAAATTGTTGTCGCCATGCGCCCGCCGTCGTGGTGGTCACCGTGACGAGAAATGAATTCGTCGCCGTGTTCGCCGCGGGTTGGCCGTTGTTCACCACCAGCGTGATGATCGCCGCGCCGGATTGATAGGCAGCGGGCGTCACTTGCACTCCGCGAAACGCGCCGCTGCCGCCGATGGCGATGTTCGCGTTCGGAATCAGATTGGGGTTCGACGAATTCGCGGTCAGCACCAGATTGTTTGGCGGCACCAGCGCATCGCCGAGCGTCACGGGCAGATAATCGCTCGTGGTATTTTCCGCAATGACCTGATCCGGCACGAAGGAAATCGTCGGCGGCGTGGGCGGCGAGACGGTGACGCCGGTGAACGTGGTGTTGGCGATCCGCGCGTTGTTGTGCGAGCAATCCACGAGGCCGACCGCGGCGGTGCCGGCGAGCGCCGTCGTGTGCGAGCCGATCAAAATCCAGTTCGCGGGCGTCGGCGCGCCGGCGGTGCTGGCATACCACGCGGTGAAGGTGTTGTTGCTGCGCACGAGCCGCAGCCAGACGGCGGGATTGACCGCGATGCTTGCGCCCTGCTGGCCGGCGTTTGCGCCGATGGAATCGCGATACAGAAATTGCAGCCCCTGCCCTTGGTCATGCACGAGCGCGACGAACGGCGCGTTGGTCGCGAGCGAATCGCGGAACATGATTCCGGCCTTCGCGTTCGCGTTCGTCGTGCCGTCGCTGATGATCGCGCCGGAAGTCAGCCGCGCGACGAGACTGCCTGCGCCGGAAAAATTCGTGTAGGCAAATTGAAATTGATCCGCTGTCGTCCAGATGTCCGCGCCGCTGCCGCCGAGCGTCCATGTGCTGGAAGCATAGTTCGCGTAGCCGGGGCTGTTCGGGCCGCCGATGTCGGTGTTCGTCCACGGCGCGGGCAACGTCTGCGGTGTCACCAACGCTGCAACCTGGCTCGCGTTCAGCGTGTAATTGTAAACCCGCACGTCATCCAGCGTGCCGGGAAAAAATCCGCCGCCGGACTGAATGCCACCAACGCGCAAGCCGGTGGGTGCGCCGCGTGTGCCAGTCGGACCGGTGGCAGAGGCCTGCAAGGCTCCGTCCACGAAAAGTTTCATCGCGCCGGTCGTGTTGTTGCGCGTGGCCGCGACGTGATGCCATTGGCCGTCGTTGATGGCGGAAGTGGAAGTGATCGTAATGTCGGGATTGCCGACGCCAAACGCCGCCTTGTTGCCGATGAGCGACGTGCCGAAGTCCGTTGCCGCGCCGGGCATCTCGCCGTCCACGAGGCCGAGGCCGTTATACCACTGGCCGGCGCCGCCGGTCGCGGTGGTTTTCACCCAATAGGCGATGCTGAAATCATTCGCGACCACCGCCGGGATTTGCGCGTAGCTGCCCGTGCCGTCGAACTGCGCGGCCTGCGCGCCAACTTTGCCGGCGACAAACGTGACGTTGGTTTTCGCCACGGCGCTGTTGGCAAAGCCGCTCGTGTCGAGCGTGCTGTTTTCAAAATTGTAATTCGCCACGAGCGTTGAGCCGAGATTCGCGAGCGACTTCGCTTCGGTGGCGCTCAACGCGTAGTTGTAGAGCCGCACTTCATCGAGCGAGCCGGCGAGATAATTAAAACCCGTTTGCAAGCTCGCAATGCGTAGCGTTACCGGCGTCGCGCGCGTGCCGGTTGCGCCCGTGCCGCTCGCGCGCAGCACGCCATCCACAAAAAGTTGCATCGCGCCGCTCGTCGAGTTGCGCGTGGCGATGACGTGATGCCACTGGCCGTCGTTGACTGCGTTTGAGGAGAGGATGGTCACGTCGCTGTTGCCGATGCCGAACGCGACGTTGCTGCTAACGAGCGACACGCCAAAATCATTCGTCGCGCCGGGCAGTTCGCCGTCCACCAGACCCTTGCCCGCCCACCATTGGCCCGCGCCGCCGGTGGTCGTGGTGTTCAGCCAGAAAGCGATGCTGAAATCGTTGCCGAGCGGATTGGGAATTTCCACGAAGGAACTGTCGCCGCCGGTGAAGGCGATCGCGGACGAATCCACCTTGCCCCCGCCGCCGCTCGTCGTGCCATTGACCGTGCCGTGAAAACCGTTGCCGCTGCTGTCCTGCGCGCCGTTTTCAAATTTATATTCGGCGACCAGTCCGAGATTCAATCCGCTGGCCGGCGCGGCGCTGGCTTGCGTGGAGTTCGCCGATTCATTTTCCAAACTGTCGAGCGACGTGACGACGTAATAATAAGTCACGCCGTTCACCGCCGAGTTGTCGGTGAAAAAATTTCGTTTGAGGTCGGAAATAATTTTTGTGTAACCGCTGCCCGAAGTGGTGCTGCGATAAACATTGAAGCGCGGCGCGCTGCTCGTCCAGCGCAGCGTGACGCTGCGGTCCGCCGGCGTTGCGCTCAACGCCGTCGGCGCGGTGACGGCGGCCAGCGACGCGGGAAAATACGGTTTCACAAAACGGAATCGCGTGTTGTCCGATGGCGAGCCGAACGGCAGCGTGCTGAAACCGATGCCCGGAAAACCGCCGCTGCAGTTCAGGCTCACGCTGCTGTTAGGATTATCAATGAAGTAATAGCCCTTGCTGTCCGGGCCGTTGAACGTCCATTCCACCGTTGCGCCGGTCGTGGCGGATGGCGCGAGATCCAGCACCGCCGCGCTGTAACGCAAGCGGCGACCATCGTTCAGCGATTGAATGTAGTAGCGGCCCGAAGTCGGCGCGTTGGTGAAAATCCATTGGGTTGTCGCATTGCCGAAGCGCGTGGACAAAGCCGCCGGGCCGGTGGCGTTGCGCGTAGAGGCGAGGCGAAAACACGTCGCGGCATTGTGGATGTAATACGGCGTCATCGCGCGCTGCGTGCGGTCGGCATCCCACGCGGCGTAAAGTTCACCGTAGGGCGTGAACGTGTAGCCGTCCGCGAGAAAATCGTCGCCGCGATGACCGTTGCCATCCCACGGATTCACCGACGGCATGCCGCTGAACGAAAACAGCGCGTAACGTTTGATGCCGATGTGATCTTCCACCTGCCACATGAACTCGGCGAGGAAGCGATAATTGTCCTGCTCGCTCCACGTCGCCGTGCCGCCCCAGTCCACCGTGGAAAATTCCGTGAGCCACGCCGCGCGACCCCAGGTGTTATAGACGCTGTCGAGCGTGTTGAGCAAACTCGTCGCGTCGGGATTCGCATACCAATGCACGGCGGAAAAATCCACGCGATAACCGTTCGCGGCAATTTTGTTGTAAAAATCGCCAAGCCAGCCGTTGAATGGATTGACGGGCGCGGGACTGACGAGCGGAAGATTCATCGCCTGCAACTGCGGCCAGCGCGCGATGGCGGCATCGGTCGTCATGTTCGCCTGACCGGAGCCGTCGGGTTCGTTGAAGCCCATGACATACATCGGTTTTTCCGTCGCGTGCCACGCGGCGTAGGTGGAGTTGTCCACGTTCCAATCGCCCCACTGCATCGGCTCGTAAACGGTGGAGGCGGGCAACGCGAAACCATAGCCCCAGCCCCAGTTGTAGCCCCAGTTGATGTTGAAGCGCGGCCATTGGTCATCCCAACCGGCGAGACCTTTTTTCGGATAGTGCGTCTGATAGGCGAAGTGCCAGTATTGAAAATTATTCGCGGCCACCGGCGCGAGCGTGACCTTCGCGGGCGAGCCGTTGTCAGTCTGCAACGCGAGTCCGCTCGCGACATTCACGAGCTGATAATTTCCGCCGCCGACCGAAACAAAATTCCAGCGCTGCGATGTCGCGCCGGTATAGCTCGCCACCGTGACGACCGGCGTGCCGTTGGTGGTCGCGCCGTTGCGCGCACCGATGCACAGCCAACTGTCGTGGTTGCGCAAACGAAACGTGCCGTCCTCGACGTTGTAAAGCAGCTCAAACTGCTGTTGGAACGCGGTGTTGGTGACAACGGCCTGGCTCGCGCCGACGCTGTTCACGACGAGCGTGTTGGCGTTTCCCTGATTGATGACCGTCCAAAAGCCGTCGCCGAACGAATCGTAAATGAACGCGTGCGCCGGTGTGACCAGCAACATCATGGCTGCAAGCATAGCCACAACACTGGGAGCGCCGGCATCTTGCCGGCGAGACCACGTTGAAAACCACGCAAACACGCCGGCTGGAAGCCAGCGCTCCCAGCGCGCGCGCCCGGCTCCGGCGAGCCGGCGCGCGCGTGGACATTTTATTGTCGTCGTCATTTTTGGCTGGGTTGCAAGATACCGGAAGCGCCGCGATCCGGCCAATGGCATAAAATGGCCACAGCTTTCACGGCGCGAGCAGGACGCGATAGAAGCGCGTGGGGAAATTGGTCGTCAGTGCATCCGTCCAGACGAACGGCAGCACCGGTGAGTTGGTGGTGAAGACGGATGACCAGCTATTTGGCGCGGCGAGATTGGTCGCCACTTGGATGATGTAGTCCGGCCCGTTGGCGCCGGTCACGCGGAGTTGAAATGCGGAGTTCGTGAGCGCGGGCGAGACGAGTTGCGGCTTCGCGAGACTCGCGACGGCGACGCTAAACATCTGCGTCGCGCTCATGCTCGGCGAGCCGTTGTCGGCCACACGCACGCTGAACGGATACGTCGCGCCAGCCTGCGTCGCCGCCGGACGCCAAGTGACCAAACCGCTGGCGGCGTTGATGCTCGCGGCAACGGGAGCGGTGGGCAGCGAATACGTCAGCGTCTGCGCCGGAAGATCAACATCGCTCGCGGAGTTGGTGATGTTCAGCACGCGGCCCGCCGGCGTGCCGGTGTCGAAAATAAATTGCAACGCCGGTGCGTGGTTCATCAGCGACGGCACTTCGCCCGCAGCGAACACGCGCGAGAAAATTTGCACGTCGTCAATCGTGGCCGCGAGATAATCTCCGGCGACGAGCGTCTGCAGCGCGCCGATTTTCAGATTCGCCGGCGCGGCGCGCGTTCCGGTCGGGCCGGTGATCGTCGCCTGCAGCACGCCGTCGCGGTAAAGATTCATCTGTCCGCTCGTCGCATCGCGCGGCGCGGCGATATGATGCCACGCGCCGTCGTTGATGCGGTTGGTCGTGTAAATCGTCGTGTCGGGATTGCCCACGCCGAACGCGGCGTTCGTGCCAACAAGCGTGATACCGAAATCATTCGCCACACCAGGCATTTCACCGTCCACGAGTCCCTTGCCCGCATACCATTGGCCGTTGCCGCTCGCGTCGCTGGCGTTGCCCTCGAATGGATACCACGCTGTTGAACTTCCGCCGTCTGCTCGAAACGAACGATCTGTGCAAGGGCCTCTTTGCCGCCATCAACACCGACCTGACCGCGCGGGGATTGTTGCTGCGTGAGGGAACATTGGTGGATGCCACGCTGATCGCCGCGCCGCCCTCCACCAAGAATGCCAAGAAGGCACGCGACCCGGAAATGCCGCAGACCCAGAAAGGCAATCAATGGTATTTCGG